>NZ_JAMYTP010000002.1:0-373884 GCF_040322515.1 Mesorhizobium sp. M0136 | reverse complement strand
ACAAGGGGGCGGAGCTCACAAAGACGAGCGAAATCCCTGCGATCCCGCCCCATCCAAACATCCCCGGTTACTGCGCAACAGGCCCACAAGGGGAGAAGGGGAAGCTCCCTCCTCAATACCCCAGCAGTTCCTTGAGCGGGATGACGCGGAAGACGTTCTTGATGGCGTAGCGGTTGAAGGTCAGCGTCTTGGGCGGATTGTACTGCTCGACGATCAACTCGGCGGCGGTGCGCTTGACCAGCTTCTTGATGAAGGCCTTGCCGTTTTGCTCGTTCTCTTCGGGCAGCGTCTCGATCACCACATGGTCGCCGGGCACGGCGTCGCGGCCGCCGCAATAGATCATCTCGCCGGGCTCGTAGCGCGGCACCATCGAATCGCTCAGCACGTGCAGCGCAAACACGTTCCGCAGATGCCGGATCCCCGGCGGCCGCTGGACATAGCCGGCCGGCTGGCCGTTGAAGGTGAAGTCGCCATCGTCGCCGCCGACGGCGGTGCCGAGAAGCTGGATATCCATCGGCCCGGCGGGCAGGGGGCCGGGATCGGTGACGATCTCCGCATCGGCAACCGGCCCGGCATCTTCGAGGAAGACGACCTCGCCCTTGCCGAGCGCCACCGGGTCGACGCGCAGGAAGGCGGCGGTCTTCAAAAGGTTCTCGGTCTTGGGCAGGTTGCGCCCGGTTTCCCAATTGCCGACGGCAGCGACGTCGGTGTCGTTGTGCTCGGCAATATGGCGCATCACCAGGCCGCGCTGCTTGCGCGCCCGGCGGATCGCCGCCCCGACCTTGATCGACAGTGCAGTTTTCGCCATGGCTCCATCTGAGACATAAGATTCGGTTTCGTCTATGCAAGAATCGCTTGCATTTCTGTTTGAGTTATGCTCTTATACGATCATGCACAAGTCGCTTCACCAGCTTTCGGTCCTCGAATCCGCCCTTCAGCGCGCCGGCAGCGCTCGCCTGGAGGCGGTACCGCAACCGATCGCCAAGGCCATGCATGTGCCAAACCTTTCCCCTTCGTCGCGGCTGTCCTCCTCCCCGGCCGGGGCTATGCCCGAGGCTCGCGCCTCGGATCCGGCAGCGCAAGCGGCCGGAACGGCCGGAGCCGTTCCCCTCACGGCTCCGGCCACGAATTACCCGTCGACCGGCAACGCGGATGCCGCGGTTTCCTGGATCCGTACCGAAGACGGCACGGTCATCGCCTTCGACAAGCGGACGGGCAAGGCAGTCTCCGGCGCAACCAGGCAGGCGGCCGAGATGAAGCTCGATCGTAGCAGGCCACGCGAAGGCTGATCGGCTTTCCAGCCTGAGAGCCGGCGAAGCCGGCGCCACACACAACCACCCTTGCAGGGAATAAAACATCATGGCCGCCCGCTATTCCGCCTCTGAATTGGAACAAATCGAGAACTGGTTGATGAGCGGGCTGTCGGCCGCGAAGATCGCCACCCGGCTCGGTACGCAGCGTGGTAGTCCGGTCTCACGCGCGGCCATCATCGGCATCGTCCACCGCACGGCCCCTTTGCGCGCCATCGGCCTTGCCAGGTCCAAGGGCTGGTGTGGCGGCCGGCATGGAAAATCGGCGCCAGAGCCGTCGAACCCCGCCGGCCAAGCAGGGGCAGTACCGGCCGAGCATCACTGCCGCCCGGCAAGGCTGTCGGCCAGGCTGGCGCCGCCGGCCTGGCAGCCGGGTCCGGCTCGGATCACCGGGTCCGATGGCGGGCCGCTCGAAATGCCGGCGCCGCGCCCGATCGCCGCCGGCGGCCGCCAGCCATATTTCGCCGCCATGCGCTTCATCGATTGCCTTTTCGACCGTTGCCGCGCGCCGCTCGACACGACGCTGCAGGAGGATGCCGAAAACGATGCCACCGGCAGTCGCCCCGGTTTGGACATGCTGTGCTGCGGGCTGCGCACAAAGCCTTCGAAAAGTTACTGCGCCTATCACGCGGCGCGCTTCCTGCGCACGCTGCCGGCCGAAACGATTTGAGCCCAGTGGATGACGGAAATTCGCCAGAGCCCGACGACAAAAAACCAGGAGGACCGAGCCGATGAGCAGCAAAACCGCCCAGAAGACCAAAGCCAGGCCGCCGCGATTGCCGAAGGGCGAGGCCGAGCAGGTGCGCATCCGCAAGGAGATCGGCCATGATTTCGCGCTGAAAGACGACAGGTTCGGCCGCAAGCGGCTGGCCAAAGGAACACAGGAGGCGGCGCGCCTCTATGAGGTCTCCAATGACGGCCACACCGCGACCGGCGGCATCGTGCGGGTGCGCAATGTCGACCCGCTGAGCGGCCTCACCTCGCTGTCGCGCCAGCAGCGCGAGGCGGGGATGCGCTACCGCCAGGATTTCCGCACCTCGTCGGAAGCAACCGCCAAGCCGATGGCTTGGGCCGAGCGTGTCGACGGCGGCCGCACCGGCAGCGGCGTCGCAGAACACATCCTGGCCGCCGGCCGCGACCATGCCGAGGCCACCCGGGCGCTTGTCCATTGGGAGATCGCCGGCATCGTGCAAAAGGTCTGCTGTGCCGACGCAACGGTCAAGAGCCTGGCCGAACAGGCGGGCGAGCCGCGCGACGTGGTGGTGAAACTGCTCAAGATCGGGCTCGACATTTTGGCCGTGCATTACGGCATGATGCTGATGCGCAAGCCGAGGTGAGGAGCCCCACCGATCCGGCCGGCACTACCGGCCGGATCGATCCGTCAACGGCGGCAGACACGGATTCTTTCGATGATCCGGTGGTGATGACGCCAGTGCCTGATGACTTCGGTATGGCAGCGCCGGTGGTACCGGTACCGGTAGCGCGGCGCGTAGTCCTCGTTATAGACATCATAGCGGTAACGGGGGACGTACTCATCGTCGTAATCGGAATACCGATGGTGGCGATAATAATAGTCGTCGTCATAGCCGTTGCCGATGCCGATCGTGACGCTGCCGCCGGCATTGGCCGGGCCAATCACGGAAGCCGCCGAGGCGATGGCGATCACCGAGGCAAGCAGGAGCTTCTTCATAGCTACCTCCTTCTTTAACGTCCCTCTAATAGAAAAACCCGCGAGGGGCAGGCTCGTTCCACAAATTTGCAAGATGCCACGAACCTAGAGCCCTAAATAGGGCCGCGTGGGCGAAAACGCCTCTGGCTGTGCGCCAGGGTGGCCGTCGACGCAAGCCTCGAGCTGGTTGTGGTCCGCGCCGTATGTATCCCGGTGTCCCGTCAAACAGCGACAATCGGGGGGTGCCAGTCCCGTCACCGACCTATAGGACATGGCCCAGTTCCAGCAAAACGAAAGCGGTCGCACCCAGCACAGCGAGGGCGTAGGCCGCATAAAGAACAAGCAGCATGACCTCAAAGTCCCGGACGAAGCTTGCAGCAATCCTGGTCTCCTGAGGCTCCGCTTTCTCGACGCGGTCGGCTTCCAGCTGCTCCGTTGCCACGACGAGGCAGACTATCCTGTCGTTGTCGGCCGCCTGTAATATCCGTTCGGTCAAATCGACTGCAATCACTGGATCATCGGCCAACTGATCCCGCGATAGCCGGCTCTCAGTGACGGTCTGGATTTCACGCTTTCTCACGCACGCATAATTGCGCCGACTAAATTAGGTTCCACTGAAATACATAGTAAAATACATAGATTGCGCCCACCCGATCGCGATGGACAAGACGTGAGCCCAACTGCGCGGAACCCCGCCCGAGGCCCGCATTTGTCGACCGTCGAGGCGAATCTCGATCCGCATCCTCCGATCAAAGGGCGCCGGCTTCTTCATAGGCTGCTACGGTGCGCCAGTGCTGGTAGGTCGCAATGCTAAAGCCGCCAAACCTTCATATCGCGAACGCAGCGCCGACGTCTTCGGTTCTGACCGGTTATGACGAAGATCGCATGCTTACTTATGTCCGGCTGCTCGATGCTTCGGCGGAAGGAACCGATTGGCGCGAGGTCGCCCGTATCGTTCTGCACATTGATCCGGAGCGGGAACCGGAGAGGGCTTTCCGGGCGTGGGCGACACATTTGGCGCGTGCACGATGGATGACCAGGAAGCGGAACGAACCGCGCCAATTGCATGATGAGTTGTGGGGATGAGCACCATCTAGGAACTGCCGTCCCGGTCTGGCCGTTGAGGGAGGCAACATGGAAAAGCGACCAATGACTTCTTGGCGAGCCAACACTTTCGAGCTGTGCTGCCTTCTTGCAGTTCCGCTGTCGCTTATCCTTACCGTTTTACTGGCTGGTCTTATCCTTAGCTGACCTGGCGTGGGTGCTCGCCAAGGGCCGGTGGGTCGTGATCCGACAAGATCCCGCACTGTTACTTCACAGCCGCCGCCATCACATCCGAAAACAGCGCCCGTTCCACCGCCGGCTCCAGCGTTTCGGCGAAGGGCGTTGCCAAGTGGTGGCGGTCGCGGAAGGCTAGTTTGCCGTCGATGAAGACGTGGCAGGTGGTCTGGTCGCAAAAGCGGTCGGTCATGTCGATGTAAGTGGCGTTGGGCGTCGAGCGCACGATGTCGCGCTCGACAGTAGCGATGTCGTCGTTTGCCGCCATGATCCTCGGCGTGTCGCATGTCGCGGGTGTCTGGCCCCGCCACAGCGCGCGCGCCACGCATTTGTCGGCGTAGCTTGCATTGTAGGGAACGTCCCTGATGACCGCGACCTTGATGCCGGCCTGGCTGAAGGCCTGAAGCGTCCAGGTGAGGCCCGTCCGCCACTGCGCTTGCCAATCGGCGTGCTTCAACTCCTCGGGCGATTCCTTCATCACATTGCCGATCGAGAATTCCGAAATCACCACCAGTTGCGGGTGCAGCGCGATGATGTCCTTGACCGACTGCTCGCGCCACTGGTCGCATTCGGTGTAGTCGCGCTTCAGCCGCCAGTTCCAGGTCGTCACCCGCGAAGCCCGGCAGGAGGATTTGAGAAAGGTGACGACGCGAAAATTGTTCCTCTCGGCCGCCTTGATCAGCGGCGTCGACCAATGGTCGGCATGCGAGTCGCCGAACAGCACGACCGAGCGCTGGGCATCCTTGCGGCCGAACATGCAGGGCTTCGGCTTGACGGTCTCGAAATCGAGCACGCAGCCGCCATTGGTCGCGCGCACGGTGGAGAGTTGGGCGGCGCTGTCGGCGATGACGTGCTGTTCGGGGCTGAGATTGTGCTCGGCAAAGCGCGCATTGCCATAGGCCGCGACCACGCCGGCGCCGGTCAGCGCGACGGCGGGCACCAGCGCCCGCGCTGCTCCGGCCATCAGCCAGCCGTTGCGGCGGATCGGGTTCTCGACGAAATGATAGGTGAACATCGACAGAAGCAGCGTCAGCGCCGCGCAGGCAAAGCGGTCCAGGATGGACAGGTTGGGAACCACCATTGCCGCATAGACGATGACCGGCCAGTGCCAGAGATAGAGCGAATAGGAAAGCCGGCCCAGCCATTGCAGGGGCGCCAGCGCCAGCACGGCGCTCGGCAGATTGCGGCCGCCGCTGCCGCTGAGCAGCAGCAGCACGGTGCCGGCGACAGGCGCCAGCGCATTCACCCCGGGAAACGGCGAGTCTTCGTCCAGCATCAGATAGGCCCAGGCGATCAGTACCAGACCGAGGCATGCCTGGAGCGTGGCCAGCAGCGGCCGGTCGCGCCAGATCTTTGCCGGCGCCATGGTCGCGAGGCCGCCGGCGGCGAATTCCCAGGCCCTGAGCGGCGAGAAGTAGAAGGCCCAGGGCTGCGACACTTCCGTCAGCCAGGCGCAGGCGGCGAAGGAGGCTAGGCCGGCGAGGCCAATGACGATTATAGCGGTGCGCTTGCCCGGGCGCAGCCATGCGGCCATCAAAAGCAGCGCCGGCCATGCCAAATAGAACTGTTCTTCGACCGAGAGCGACCAGAAGTGGATGAAGGGGTTGTTGGTGGCGTCGGCGGCGAAATAGTCGAACGACCAGCGGATCAGCCAGAGGTTGATCATGTAGGCGGAGGCGAACATGGCGCCTTTCGAATAGAGCGCCTGTTCCTCCGGCGACAGGATGAAGTAACCAGCAACCAGCGTGGCGAGGATGACGAACAGTGCCGCCGGCAACAGGCGCCGGGCGCGCCGGGCGTAGAAGCGCCAGAGGTTCAGCCGCCCGGTTTCGGTTATTTCCGTAACCAGGTGGCGGGTGATCAGATAGCCGGAGATGACGAAGAAGATGTCGACGCCGGCAAAGCCGCCGGGCAGGCCGGAGAGACCAAAATGGAAGGCGATGACACCCGCCACCGCCAGCGCGCGCAGCCCTTCGATGTCAGGCCGAAATGATGCCGACACAATCACCTCGTGCAAGGAATGCCCACCTCGCAGAGGCTCGACCCGATGCGCCGATATTGCAATGCAACAAATCTAACGCAGTGCAACATAGGGCGAGGGGACAGGCTCCCCCCACTCATTGCATGGGCAATTCGCTCACATTGGCGGTTCAGGCACGAGGCGATTGATATGGAAGCTAGGGTGCCGAGGCGATCAGGCCTTTTTCAAAAACTCGGTCTTCAGCACCAGGCCCTTCACCTGCCTGGTGCTGCATTCGATCTCGCCCGGATTGCCGGTGAGGCGAATATTCTTGACCAGCGTGCTGCGCTTGATCGTCTCCGAGGTGCCTTTGACCTTGAGATCCTTGATCAGGGTCACGGAGTCGCCCTCGTGCAGCGCCGTGCCATTGCTGTCTCTTACGATCGCGTCGGTCATGGCAGGTCTTCTGCGGGGTGCGGAGGTGGTTGGGTCATTACCCGGCCTAGCCCATGGTGGGCGGCGAGTTCAAGCGTGCTGGGGTCACGCCCACTGGGTCAAGCGCGCCGGCCGCCGGCCGTGCCGGTGCCGGCAATGCCATGCGGAGGCTAACCGGCGGGCTGCGAGCAGACGGGACCGCTCGGGGTGGCATTGCCACTCCGCGACATGCGTTCCGACCAGGCCATGCCGATGGCGCCACGGCAATCGAACAAAAGCCGTGGCCTTCATTGCGCGGACATTCCGGCGTAGCGACATCAAATGGCTGAACGCCCGCCGGTGCAGACTGGAAGGTCGCACAATGGCGGACCTGCCCGCCTTTCGCTTGGTCCGTTATTGCAATCGGCAAGAAGCCGGCGGTCACTTGTTACCGAGCTGGTTGGCCATCTTGCAGAAGTCGGCATGCGTCTTGGCAATGCCGGCGTCGCTGCATTCCTTCAACACCATGGCCCGGTCGCTCGTGGACATGGCCATCCATGCGGTCTTGAATTCGGCTTCCGACTTCATGCTCTTCATGCCGGCGTCGGTGAAGAAGGGTGACATTTTCTGCGGATCGTCGAGCGCCGAAGTGCCAGTGGCACCGGCGGCGAGCGCTGCGCCGGTCATCATCGAAAGCGCCATCGCGCCCATGCAAAGCATCTTGATGTTCATGATCATTCCTCCTGAGCTGCTGCTTTGAGGTTGTCCATCAGCGATCTACGAAGGAACGGTGTTTTGACCCAAAAGTTCCGCGTTCTGGCGCAGACATGGAACAGGATTGCCCGTGACGCCATTTATGCAAAAAATTCTACCGTGACTGAATAGCCGCGCTGCCGATCTGAAGCCCGACAAAGCCAACGAAGGTCCAGGCAATCGGTGTCCAGTTGGGGGAGGCGCTGCGACGTTGCACGCCGGCTCAATATGCCCGATCATGACGACGGCGGGGCGGAGGTATAAAGTGGCGGCAAATCGTCGAAACGGCGCGCACCTGGCGGAGCCCCGGCGGGCGGGTATTGTTGCCGCTGCCAGGGCGCTTCCGCGCACATCGTTGCCCAGCGTAGCGTCGGTCGTGACGGCCGTCGCGGCGCTCTATTTCGGGCGCGAGGTCTTTCTGCCGATCGCAATCGCCCTGCTGCTTACCTTTGCGCTTGTACCGATGGTGTCGGCACTCAAGCGCGCCGGCATACCGCGTCTTCCTGCCGTGATTGCGAGCGTGCTCGGCGCATTCACGGTGCTGGCGCTGTTCTCCTTCATCGTCGCCACGCAGGTTAGTGAACTGGCGCAGAACATCCCGCTTTACCAGGCTAATATCCTGACCAAGGTCCGGTCCCTCAAGGACACCGGCGTCGGCGGCGGTATCGTTTCCAGATTGAGCCGGGTGATCGAACGCGTCGGCCAGGAACTCGACAGACCCGGACCTGTGCAACCCGCCGCCGATCAGCCTCCGCGGGAGCCGATCCCGGTCGAAATCGTCGCGCGCGAACGACCGCTCGAGGTTCTCCAGAATCTGATCGGCCCGCTGCTGAGCCCGCTGGCATCGGCCGGGCTGATCGTCGTGGTCGTCATATTCATGCTGCTCGAGCGGGAAGACCTGCGCGATCGTTTCATACGTCTCGTCGGCTACGGCGATCTGCATCGAACCACCGAGGCGCTGCAGGATGCCGGCAAGCGGGTCGGCCGATATCTGCTCATGCAATTGGTCGTGAACATCGTCTATGCCGTACCGATTACGTTCGGGCTTTGGGTTCTGGGCATACCCAATCCATTGTTGTGGGGCTTGCTGGCGCTGGCGCTGCGCTTCGTTCCCTATATCGGCCCTGTCATCGCGACGCTGCTGCCTCTGTTCCTGGCGCTGGCCGTGGCGCCCGGCTGGTCGCTCGTGCTATGGACCGCCGGGCTTTTCGTCGTGGTGGAACTGATCACCGGCAACGTGATCGAACCTTGGCTCTACGGCTCGCGCACCGGGCTGTCGCCATTGGCCATCATCGTGGCGGCGATCTTCTGGACCTGGCTTTGGGGGCCATTGGGCCTGGTTCTGTCGACGCCGCTCACGGTCTGCCTCGTCGTGCTCGGCCGCCATGTGCCGCAGTTCGAATTCCTCGACGTTCTGTTCGGCAACGAACCCGTGCTCGAACCGCACGCCCGGCTTTACCAGCGGCTGCTGGCCGGCGATCCCGAGGAAGCGACAGACCATGCCGAGGAGATGCTGGAGGAAAACTATCTGGTCGAGTTCTACGACAAGGTCGCGATTCCCGCACTTCTGCTCGGCGAGCAGGACCGTGTGCGTGGTGTGTTGAGCGATGAGCAAAGACAGCAGGTCGCCGGCAGCGCGCTGACGATGGTGGCGAACCTCGACGACAGCGCGCAGGAGGAGGCGGAAGCGGACGATACGGCCGCGGCCGAGGACAACGGCGTACGCGAGGACAAGCAGATTCAGGGGGAGGACGAGGACGACACCGAACTGCCGGATGGCACGGGCATGTCGGTGCTGTGCGCCGGAGGGCGCGGCGAACTCGACGACGCCGCTGCCGCCATGCTGGCGCAGGTGCTCGAAGTCCAGGGCGCTACGGTGTTGAGGGCGAGCTTCGCCGATCTGGAACCGGGAAGCATTCGCCGCCTTGAACTCGACGCCGTCGATACCGTCGTCGTCGGATTTTTGAACCGCGATTCCGTCAAGCACGGCCGGTTCCTGGTCCGTCGGCTGAAACGCGCCAAACCAAGGTTGCGGGTGGGCGTCGTATTGTGGTCGGAGCCCGACAGCGACAACCAGGAGGCAGACGCCAGATTGGCCAATGAGATCAACGCCGATTTCGTCGCACACGGCATGGTCGGCGCGGTGATCGGCGCGTTGTCCAGCGCTCCGCCGGTGGCGCTGAAGGCCACCGCCAAACGCCGCATGCGCCGCCTGACGCCAGCGCGCAAGAAAGAGCCGCTCGCCGCGGCAAAATGAACGCGGCCGACGACGGCGGCAGGTCGGGTTATTACCGCTTTCGCGAAAGTGGTAATAACCAAACGGATCAGGTTATCTTCGCAAGGTCGCGCTGAACCGTCCGCCCCGGCAAACGGCGCCAACCTTCATACAGTCCAGAAATAGCGCACCGTATGGAAGAAGACCGGGGCGGCGAAGACCAGGCTGTCAGCACGGTCCATCATGCCGCCATGGCCTTCGATCAGATGGCCCCAGTCCTTGACGCCCTGATCGCGCTTGATGGCGGAGGCGACCAGCCCGCCGAGGAAGCCCATCAGGCAGGCGATGAAGGCGACGCCGGCTGCCTGCAGCGGCGAAAACGGCGTCAGAAACGACAGCAGCACGCCGAGCAGGCTCGATGCCGCCAGCCCGCCGACCAGCCCCTCCCAAGTCTTCGACGGCGAGACCGTCGGCGCCAGGAGATGCCGGCCGAACAGCTTGCCGAAGATATATTGCAGCACGTCGCTGCCTTGCACGGTGATGATCAGGAAAGCGATCAGCAACAGGTTGCGGCCTTCGAAGCCAGGCACATCGAGCGTCAGCAGCGCCGGCACGTGGCTGACGCAGTAGACCGAAATCATGACCGCCCATTGCTGCGCCGAGACGCGCTCGAGAAAGCGCTCGGTGTCGCCGTGCAGCGCGGTGATCGCCGGCATCAGCAGGAAGCAGTAGACCGGGATGAAGATGGTGAACAGGCCATACCAGGCGGTCCACACCAGCCAGTACTGGAACGGGATGACGATGCCGAACATGCCGAGCAGCACCCAGTGGTCGCTGCGGCGGCTGTGCGTCAGCGTCACGAATTCGCGCAACGCGGCGAACGAAATCAGCGCGAACAGGATGGTCATGCCGGGGCGGCCGAAGAAGAAGGCAACGGTGATCGCCACCACCATCACCCACCAGGCATTGATGCGCTGGGTGAGGTTGACCAGCGTCGGCGACAACGGCTTCGGCGCGCGCCACGACAAAACGCCGGCGACGACGCTGGCGCTGATCAGCACCGCCAGCAGGCCGACAATCAGAATGAGGGTTTCGTGCATCATCGGCAGCATTTTGCCTTGATCCTCAATCGTCTCGCTCAGGCCGGGGGTTCAGCGCCAGCAGCGTTTCGCGGGCGCGGTCGAGAAAGGCGCGGCGTTCCTCACCAGGTTGAATGGCGATCGGCGCGCCGAAGACGACGCGGCAGAGCAGCGGCACCGGCACGAATTGCCCCTTGGGCAGCACCCGCGACATGTTCTCGATCCAGCACGGGATGAGCTCGACATCGGGTCGCGCCATCGACAGATTGTAGAGGCCGGAGCGAAACGGCAGGAGCGGTTCGTCGGTCATGTTGCGCGTGCCTTCGGGAAACAGGATCAGCGAATGGCCCTGGTCGAGCACCGACAGCATGATCGAGATCGGGTGCTGCGTTTCATCCGTCCACTGCCGGTGGATCAGCACGGAAGACAGCATGTCCTCGGCAATGAACCGGCGCAGCCGCGTCTTGCCCCAATAATCGGCGGCCGCCACCGCATGGGTACGGGCGCGTTCCTTCTCGCTGAGACAGGCCGACAGCAGGATGAAATCGCCGTGGCTGGCATGGTTGGCGAAGTAGATGCGCTGCCGGTCCGATGGCTGGCTGCCGTTCCAGATCGGCCGCACGCCGGTGACCGCCCAGGCCAGCGCCGACAGGCCGACCGAGGTCACCGTCTGCAGCAGGGTATAGGTGCTGACGCGAAGCTTTGTCATGGACGGGCTCAAAAGAATGCCGCGACGACCGAGGCCGCCGCGAACAGGCCGAACGCGATACGCTGCTTGGCGAGCAGGCGGCGCGTGCCGGCCATTCGCTGCCCGAGCGAGCGGCCGCCGGCAGCCTTGGACTTCAGCCGCATGCGCGCCAGCACGTCGTCGATCGCCGCGCCGCCGCCTGCCTCGCTGGCGTGGCTGGCCATCAGCCGAAACAGCAGCGCATCGAACAAAAGCAGGGCCGAGAGAATGATTGTGGCTATGGCACTTGCGGCGGCGATCAGCCAGGCTACCGCGGACAGCGACGATGTTTGCGGCGCAGCCGCCAGGCCGATGACCGGCGCCGCCAGGAGGGCAGCAGCAATCAGCAGCAGCGGCCATGCCACCTGCACCATCAGCCCGGCAGCGAACGCTTCGGCCCTGTCACGATAGGCGGTCATGCCGGTGCGTCCGTGCAAAGATGCACCGGCCGGCCCGCGGCGGCGAGCTTGCCTCGCGCCTGATCGGGCGTGGCGGCCCGGCCGCTGGCGACCAGCCATTCGGCGACCACGGCGGCGCTGCGTTGGAAGCCGAGCGCACAGCAGACCAGCACCGCGCCCTGCTTCTGCGCCGCCTCGATCGCCGCCACCGCTTGCGCACGCGCCTCGCGAGACGGCGGCAAAAGGTCGACCATGGGCAGGCTCACCCAGCGGATCGAGGCGCCACGCGGCCTTTCCAGTTCGCCGGCAAGGTCGATCACCGTGCCGAAAGGTTCGGCTTCGGCGGCGGTCGGAAAACGGCCAAGGGAAACACCGTCGGCAACGACGATCTGCGCCGGAAGCTGTCGCGTCCATGCCCACACATTGGCCTTGGCGCCAAGGCGGTAGGGCCAAAGCAGTAGACGGCTGGCCAGCGACACGCGGCCATCGGCTGTTTTCTGGAACACTTTGGCGCCGGCGCCGGCATAGGCGAAAGCGACTATGGCCAGCGCCAGTGCCGGCCACAACAGGATGAGCCACAGCGCCGAGACCAACGCGCCGGCAGCGGCGCCGGCCAGGGCAAGGCTTGCGCCGAGCGCATAGAACAGCGCCAACCGCCGCGCCTTCGGGTCAGCGCTCAGGCGGAAGCCGGTGAACGGCAGCTCGCTGTCGCGCGGAAACAGCCAGAGGGCGAAAAGGCCGAGCAGCGCGCCGGTCGGAATGTCGATGAAATGGTGCTGCCACGTCGTCAGCACCGAGGCGCCGATCAGGAAACACCAGACATGCCAGGCGAAGCCGGCGATGCCGGTCAATCTGTAACGCCAATGGTCCCAGATGATGA
Source organism: Mesorhizobium sp. M0136 (assembly GCF_040322515.1). Lineage (NCBI taxonomy): Bacteria > Pseudomonadati > Pseudomonadota > Alphaproteobacteria > Hyphomicrobiales > Phyllobacteriaceae > Mesorhizobium > Mesorhizobium sp. M0136. The sequence continues at coordinate 361,201 of NZ_JAMYTP010000002.1, read as the reverse complement.
CCAGCAGCGCGATATGCAGCGACGGCGCCTGGTTGAAGGGTTTGTCGAAGCCGCCGAGCACGGCGAACATGAAGCCGGGAAGGCCGCTCGTCTGCGGGCGCACGAAGGTCGCAGTCAGCGGGAACAGGATGAAGCAGGCGACGGCGACGAGCTGCGCCGTCAGATAGCGGCCGGCAAGGCGGTCGACGCCGCTCTTCGAATTGTTCAACAGCAACGACAAGCCATAGAACAGGTTGATCGACCAGTAGGGCACGATCGTCCAGGCAAGGAACGGGATGCCATGCTCCCAGCCGAAGACGATGCTGCCGACATCGTCGCGCCGCGACGCCAGCCAATTGGCGAAGCCGTAGGTGGCGTAGAAGAACGGCGCCAGAAATGCCAGCCACAATGCGGCGCGCAGGACGATCCCGGGATACCGCTCACGCGGCAAGGCCGGAAGGGCAGGGGCATCGCGAGGTAAGGCAGAGGCAGGCAAGTCCATGTTCAGACGCGCCGCGCGACCGAAACGGTGAAGATGCCCCATTGGTCGATGCGCTGGTCGAGCTTCTCAAAGCCGGCGGCCGCCACCAGCTGGTCCATCTCGGCCTGCGTGCGGCGGCGCATCACCCAGGCCTGGCCGCCGCGATGCGAGGTCAGGCTGCGCGCGATCATCTCGAGCTGCGGATGCCAGGGCTGGTTGGTATAGACGAGCAGGCTTCCCGGCTGCATGGCGCTGGCCACTCCACCGAGCGAGCGGGCGATCACGGCATTGTCGGAAAACAACTCGTAGAGCCCCGAGACGATGGCGAGATCCGGCGGCGGGTCGAGCCCGGCCAGCATCGTGGCGTCGAAGGCGTCACCTTGATGGAAAGTGACGCTCGCCGGCAGCTGGCGCTCGGCGATCAGCTTGCGGCCGAGCGAGACGTTGAGCTCGGAGAAATCCTGCAGCCGTACGCTTGCCGGCGGCTCGGCGCATTTCTGCACGGCATCGAGCACGTAGCGGCCATGGCCGGCGGCGATATCGACGATATGGACCGGCCGGCCGGCGGCCTTGAGCGAGGCGGCGGCGCTGCCGATCAGTTCTTCCAGATGCAGCTTGCGCTGGCGGATGCCGCGCCAGCCGATGGCATCGAGAAAGGTGCGGTCGATCATGCGGCCGATGGGGCTGATGCCCCGCGCCTCGTTCTCGTAGACATAGTCGAGCGTCGAACCCGAATCGAAGCCGGTGGCAATCCCCGTCTTCATGCCGGACGACAGCCAGGCGCCCATGCGGATCGAAGCGCGGCTCATTGCCCAGTAGAGGCCCCTCAGCGACAGCAGCGGCAGCGGCGAGGCCAGCCGGTCGGCCTCGTCGCGCGTGTAGCCGGCGCGGTCGGCCTCGGTCAGGTCGATTGGCTTTTCCGACGCCGCGAATTGCTTTTCAAGGAAAGGCCTGATCAGGTCGAGTGCCTTGTGGCGCTCGCGCTCGCCCAGCGTGTCGTGGAAGAAGCCGGCCAAAACATGCCGCTCCTTGGCCGGGCTCGCCAGGTTGACGAAAAACTCGTGCTGCGGTTCATGCCGCACCACCCAGTCACTGCCGGAGATCAGAAGCTGTGTCGGCACGGTGATGGCGCGGGCGTCGGCGACGATGCGCGCGGCATGGTCGTAGAGCTCGACCAGGATGTTGGAGGCGATCGGCCGGGTGATCAGCGGGTCGGCGTCGAAGGAGGCGATACGCTCGGGGTCATGCGTCAGGAATTTCGCCTTGACGTAGGAATTCACGAAGAAGCGGCCCTTCAGCTTCTGCCACAACGCAATGCCTTGCTTGGCGAAGGGCACGTAGAGCTTGACCGAGAAGGCCGGCGAGGCCAGCACCAGGGCGCGAATGTCGGGCGCGTAATCGTGCACCCAGGCGGCGGCAAGCACGGCGCCGAAGGATTGCGCGATCAGCGCGATGTCGCGCCGGGCAAAACCGTCGCTGTCGATCTCGCGCACAAAACAATCGATGTCGCGCACCAGCGCGGCAAACGACGGCGCATAGCCGCGTTCGCCGGCGGAGCGGCCATTGCCGCGCGCGTCCCAGGCATAGAAGGCATGGTCGGGCATCTGGAACTCGTCGACCAGATGCGCCATCCGGCCGCCATGCTCGTGGCCGCGGTGGAACAGCAGGATGGCGCCCTTGCGGTTTTCCGACAGCGCCGGCCAATAGCGATAGAAGATCTCTGTGCCATCGTGGCTCTTGAAGCTGCGCTCCTGCGCCACCCGCTCGATATTGACCGAAGCCACGGCGGCAACCGTCTGTTGGTGAAGCATGTTGTTCTCCCTGGCGAGACCGGAATTCAGCTGCCGCTCCCGTTAAGGCCGCCGCGTATCCGGTTGATGGCGGTCGCCAGCGAGAGTGTAGCCATGGCCGGAAACACAAGCGGCGTGGCCGCCGGGACCCACAGGCCGGACGCGATAAGCACGGCGAGGATGCCAAGCGCCAGCGCCCGGTCGCTTTTGCCGAACGGGCCGGCATAGTTGCGCCCAGCTCCGGCCGCGATGCCGAGCACGCCGGCGAATTCCGCGATCATAGCCGCGATAGCGAATGCAACGACGCCCCAGGCAGGAAAAATGACGGTAAAGGCCAGGATCAAAGCGAGATCGGAGACGACATCACAAAGCTCGTTGAGATACATGCCGAGCGTCGAGGCCTGGCCATGTTCCCTTGCGAGCATGCCGTCAATGGCGTTTAGCGCCATTCGCGTAAACAGCACGAGCGGCATCAGCAGAAAGACCGCGCGGCGGCCTGCAAGGGCTGCCACCGCAAGGCCGGCGGCGAGCGAGAGGGCAGCGGCCAGCAGTGTGATCTGGTTGGCGGTGACGCCGGCCTTGGCCAGGCCGTCGGCAAGCGGCCGCAGCCTGGCCTGGAAGGCCGGTTTCAGCGCATAAAGCGTCGGCATGTGCGAACCCCCCGGCCGCGGTGCAAATGATGTTGGCGAGGATGGTCAATTGGCGCGCAAGACGCAAGGGCGGCGCCCTGCCACTTTTCGGCATCCGGATATGTCGGCGCTAGCTTTTCCTGTCATTGTCGACCGGGAACCGTGCTGGCAAGCTTTCTTCGGCCGTGGCCCAGGCGCGACTATGATAACGCCGCAGGACGAGAATGCATGTCGCGAAGACCGCCAGCCCGCAAATCACGCCGGGCGACATGCCTCCGCCGAAAGCGGACTTAACAACGATGCCGGTGAAGGCGCCGGCGATGGCGCCGTTGATCGTGCCCACCATCCCAGCGGTGGTCATGAAATATTGCAGCGGCGAGGGGCGGAGGCCCTTGTCGACCAGCACCGCCGAGAGGTCGTCATGCGTGGAGTTGACAAGGTATCTTTGCAGGACCGGCGCCAGCTCGACGAAATAGTGGCGGATCCTGGCCATGCCGCGGGCATGCACCATGTCCTCGATGGCAACCTGCACAGCGCGCACGAAGGTGACCAGGCCGATGAAGAAAAGGCAAGGTAGCAAGATAAGGCTGAACAACACGAACGGCCTGCCCATCTCCGTGACCTGGGCGACGAAGGACAAGGCAATCGTTGCGCTCGAGACCGAGGTCAGGAACAGATCGGCTCGCTGGTTCGCTTCCTGAATGGTCGCGGCGCGAGCGTTTTGCAGCACGAAATGCTCGGTCGTCAGGCACTGCAAGACTTGCTGCGCCTGGTCAGGCGGAACCGGAGCGTCGGGAGAACGGGTCATCGACATTGCCCGCTTCTGCCCTGCCGGTTCCGGCGGGCAGAAGCGGGCGTCGTCCTGCTGCGAGCCATCAGGACTTGCCGTTGCCGCCGTTGATGGCGATACGCTTGGCCTTGGCCTGAGCGTGCTCCGTCTTCGGCAGCGTCACGGTGAGCACGCCGTTCCGGAACGCGGCGTTCACCTTGTCTTCGTCGACTTCGTAGCCGAGCGGGATACGCCGCTCGAAACGGCCATAGAAGCGTTCGGAGAACTGCCTGTCCTTGTCCTCGGTCTCTTCACGCTTCTCGCCGCGCAGCGTCAGCACGCCGTCATCGAGCAGCAGCTCGACGTCTTTCTCGTCCATGCCGGGGATCTCGGCGGTGACGCGGATCTCCTTTTCGCTATCGGAGATTTCGACACTCGGCCAGCTGGCGCGGGCAGCGGAGAAGCCACCGAGCGACGGCAGCCTCGTGTCGAAGCCGCGGAACGCCTCGTCGAACAGGCGGTTCATTTCGCGATGCAGCGTCAGGAAGGGATCGCGATCGCCGCTGCGAAACAGGCTGGGGGCCTGATTGTTCTCCCGGCCCCAGGGAATGAGATCACGAATAGCCATTGCATAGTCTCCTTTCTCGACTGGTTCGTTCAGGCAGCCTGCTTGTTTGCTTCGACCTGCGCGGCCTTCGGCCCGGTCTTCGGCGAGGCGACATCGGTCGCAATGGCGATGCGCCGAGGCTTCATCTCCTCGGGCACCTCACGTACCAGATCGATGCTGAGCAGGCCGTTGTCGAGCGAGGCGCCTGCGACCTTGACGTGATCGGCAAGCTCGAAACGGCGGGTAAAGGGCCGTGTGGCGAGGCCATGATGCAGATACCCCGCGTTGTCCGGCTCCTTGTGCTGGCCGGATACAATCAGGAGGTTGGGTTCATGAATGATTTCGAGGTCGTCCTCGGAAAAGCCAGCGACGGCGATAGTGACGCGGTAGTTGTTCTCGCTGCTGCGCGCGATGTCATAGGGCGGCCAGGCGTCGAAAGCCTGCGGCGCATTTTCCAGCAGGTTGAAGACGCGGTCGAAGCCGATGCTCGACCGATAGAGCGGGGAAAAGTCGAATGCGGTTCTCATAGCTACATCCTCCATCGAGCAACATAGATACGAGGAGCGCCAAAGAGCTGGCGCTCCCTGGTTTCGCCGGCCCCATTTCGGCGACCGGTGTCATCGATCTGGTTATTGTCCGCCGCAAGTCAAGACCCCGGCGGCTCTCGCGTTGCTGGTTTTTGGGCCGGTGTCGGTTCGGCGAGGCTGCCACTCTCGCACAAGTGGGGCATGTCCGGCAGGAGATTGCCTGTTTGGCTTCAATCGCCAACGCCGAGTTCCCCGGCCGGTTATTGTCTGCCGCAGGTCAAGACCCAGATTCTTGTGTTGCCGGGCCCATTCCCGGCACTCGCAGATGGAGCTGACCATGACACGCGACGAGATCATTTCTGTGCTGGGCCCGGTCGACGACGCCGTTATCGCCGACATTGCGGCGACGGACGGGACGGTCCAGGAATTGCGTGAGGCCCTGGCCTGGATCGCCGCCGACGAGGCGCTGGTGAACGAAGGCCGACCGCTGCCGACGGCAAGAGTAGCGACGCTGATCGAACTGCTGCAAGGGCCGGACGAGGAGGAATAACCGCTGTTGCCGCGATGCTCTTGAACCGCGCAAAGGGACGAACCATGTCCTTCAGCGGCGCCGGCTGGTCACCGGTGCCGCCAGCATGACGTTGCTTGCTCAAACAAGAAGACGATCAGAAAACAAGGAGGAAGTGGACGACGTCCGCTTCGCCGAGCCGATCACGTTGAAATTCCAATCCAGCGAGCGCAAGGTCGCCAGTAGTTGGGAAGCCATCGAATGCATGCGTCAGCAGTGGCCGGACCGTGCACGCGGCCGGAGTTGGCGCGCGGCCTATCGGGCCTGCCGCGACGCGCTCGACGGCTGGCGCACCGCGCGAGATGCGCGCAAGGCCTTCGTCAGGGCGGCGCGCAACGCGGGATTGCTCGCCTGCGAGCCTGTCGACCACGCCGGCTAGCCCGGACCCTCCGATATTTGAGATCCAAAACAAGTGGGGAGAGGCAACTGCCTTCCCCCGCCTCGAGAGACTTTGTCCGCTGTCTAGCGGCAGATCGGCTTGCTCCTCAATGGACGGTGATAATGCCGTTTACGGCCCGCCATTCGGAGGGCTGGATCAGGTGGTGATGGGCGACGCGCACCGAATGCAGCGGGCCTTCGATTTCGCGCTCCCAGAAATCGAGGAAATGCTTCAGCGTCGGGAAATCGGGGGCAATATCGTATTCCTGCCAGATATAGAGTTGCAGCAGGCTCCGATGATCGGGCAGGCGGTAGTGGATCTCCGCCGTGGTAAGACCAAACCCTTGCATCTGGAGCTGAAAGTTCCTGCTGGGCATGCGATCGTCCTTTCCGTTGAAATCTCGGTCCGTTGAAATCTCGGTCTGCAAAACGCCTCGCCTTCCACATAGGTTCCCGCCGCCACGAGCGGCTCCGAACGGGCGGCATTTTGAATATCGCGCCAAAATTTGAGCCGCACTTTAGCTGAGAGCGGCTAATGTGCGAACGATTACAGTGCATTGGCACTCTCATGGGTCGAGTGCTAAAATTTTTGCGTGACCCTCTTGAAAGCAGAAAAAAGCGCGACTAGTTCGTATGCGCGCGATGCCTGATGAAGGGGTCGCGCACCCCGTGCCGGGCCGATATTGCCGGTTCGGTCAGGAGGATCTTCGAAAATCTGTTTGTCCCGAGAGGAGAACGACATGACGTTCCGTCCATTGCACGACCGTATCCTGGTCCGCCGTATCGAGGTCGACGAGAAGACCGCCGGCGGCATCATCATCCCCGACACCGCCAAGGAGAAGCCGCAGGAGGGCGAGGTCATTGCCGCCGGTCCGGGCGCGCGCGACGACAGCGGCCAATTGCAGCCGCTCGACGTCAAGGTCGGCGACCGCATCCTGTTCGGCAAATGGTCCGGCACCGAGATCAAGCTCAATGGCGAGGATCTGCTCATCATGAAAGAGAGCGACGTGCTGGGCGTTATCGAGGGCGCCGGCGAGATGAAGAAGGCTGCCTGAGTGGGCCTGAACAAGCATTCCAGTCAACGAAGCTGCCTATCGAAGGAGTGATCCAATGGCTGCCAAAGATGTGAAATTTCATACCGAAGCCCGCGAGAAGATGCTGCGCGGCGTCAACATCCTCGCCGACGCGGTGAGGGTGACGCTCGGTCCCAAGGGCCGCAACGTCGTCCTCGACAAGTCGTTCGGCGCCCCGCGCATCACCAAGGACGGCGTCACCGTGGCGAAGGAGATCGAGCTCGAGGACAAGTTCGAGAACATGGGCGCACAGATGGTCCGCGAGGTGGCTTCGAAGACCAGCGACGTCGCCGGCGACGGCACCACGACCGCGACCGTTCTGGCGCAGTCGATCGTCCAGGAAGGCGCCAAGGCGGTTGCCGCCGGCATGAACCCGATGGACCTGAAGCGCGGTATCGACAAGGCGGTCGAAGCCGTCGTCGCCGAACTCAAGGCCAATGCCCGCAAGGTGACCAGGAACGACGAAATCGCCCAGGTCGGCACCATCTCGGCCAATGGCGACGCCGAGATCGGCCGCTTCCTCGCCGAAGCGATGGAAAAGGTCGGCAATGAGGGCGTCATTACCGTCGAAGAAGCCAAGACCGCCGAGACCGAGCTCGAAGTCGTCGAAGGCATGCAGTTCGACCGCGGCTATCTCAGCCCCTATTTCATCACCAATCAGGACAAGATGCGCGTCGAGCTCGACGAGCCCTATGTGCTGATCCACGAGAAGAAGCTGTCCAACCTGCAGGCGCTGCTTCCGGTGCTGGAGGCGGTGGTGCAGTCGTCCAAGCCGCTGCTGATCATCGCCGAGGACGTCGAGGGCGAGGCGCTGGCGACGCTGGTCGTCAACAAGCTGCGCGGCGGCCTGAAGGTCGCGGCCGTCAAGGCTCCGGGCTTCGGCGATCGCCGCAAGGCCATGCTGGAGGATATTGCCATCCTGACCGGCGGCACGGCAATCAGCGAGGATCTCGGCATCAAGCTCGAGAACGTCACGCTCAACATGCTCGGCCGCGCCAAGAAGGTGGTGGTCGAGAAGGAAAACACCACGATCGTCGACGGTGCCGGCTCGAAGAGCGAAATCCAGGGCCGGGTCTCCCAGATCAAGGCGCAGATCGAGGAGACCACCTCCGACTATGATCGCGAGAAGCTGCAGGAGCGGCTGGCCAAGCTCGCCGGTGGCGTCGCCGTCATCCGCGTCGGCGGCTCGACCGAGGTAGAGGTCAAGGAGCGCAAGGATCGGGTCGACGACGCCATGCATGCCACCCGTGCCGCGGTCGAGGAGGGCATCCTGCCCGGCGGTGGCGTGGCGCTGCTGCGGGCGGCAAAGGCGCTCGACAATATTCAGGTCGATAATCCCGACCAGAAGACCGGTGTCGAAATCGTGCGGCGCGCGATCGAAGCTCCGGTGCGCCAGATTGCCGAGAATGCCGGCGCCGAAGGTTCGATCATCGTCGGTAAGCTGCGCGAAAAGCAGGAGTTCTCGTTCGGCTGGAACGCGCAGACCGGCGACTATGGCGATCTCTTCGGCCAGGGCGTCATCGATCCGGCCAAGGTGGTGCGCACCGCTCTGCAGGATGCCGCTTCCGTCGCCGGCCTGCTGGTGACGACCGAGGCGATGGTGGCCGAGAAGCCGAAGAAGGAAGCTGGCGCGCCGGCAATGCCCGGCGGTGGCGGCATGGACTTCTAAAGCCAGGCTTCCAATGCGCGACTTCGAAACGGCAGATGGACCGTGTCCGCCAAAAGCGGGCACGGTCTTGCCGGTCCGGGACTAATGCTGAGCAGGTGTTGCCATGGATATGATGGACAGTTTTGGAAAGATCGCGGCGCCGACCCGCCCGAAAAACGATTTCAACTATGAAGCCGACTGCAGGGCGGCGCTGGCGCCTTTGGTCGACGGCTTGCTGGATATGGCCGAGTCGGCCGGCTGGGACCGCCGCAAGGCGGCCTACACGCTGATGTTTCTATCGGCTCAACGCGTGGGGGCCGGCACGGAGGAGCGCAAATGATCGCGGCGCGGATGCGCGAATGCCTGCGCCTGCTGCGGTGGTCGGAAAACGATTTCGCCGAAGAGGCGGGATACCCGCTCGCCAAGGCAAAGGCGTGGCTCTACGGGCGCGAACATCCGCCGCTGGGCGTGGCGGCCTGGCTCGAAGCGCTGGTCAAGGTGCATCGGCTGCTGCCGCGGCCGGGCATGCCCCCGATTGCGTCCAACTCGCAGATCGGTGGCATCGTTCTGCAGGCGGCCCTCGAGGATCGAAGCGCCCGCGCGGTGGAGTTCCGAAAGGAGCCGATTGAGCCAGGAAAGGAGAGTGTCATGGATCGTGCTTCGTTCGACAAGCCGGTTACTATCCTCACCGGCCTCGGTACACCGACGAAGATAGAAAGCGCGGCTGAGGCCTATGCACTTTTGGCTGAATGGCCGGCAGCGAGCCGGACGGCCGCGCATGACATCGCCGCAAAAGCGTGCCGTGCAGCACTGGAAGGAGAGATCGACGCCGAAACGGCGCGCGCCACCTTCGTTGCCTTCGCCCGCCGCAACGACCTGCTTGCGCCGCAGACGAACGCGATGGTTGCCGGCGAGAGCGTTGCTGGCGCGACCGTTGCCGACTGGGCAACGCGCCCACAGCGCGTCAACGCCCCGGCCTGAGCGAGTGCCAATCTCCCCCCCTCAAGGGGGAAATTACGCGCTCAGCCGCTTTCGCTTGCTAAGCCATCGGCAGCAGCCGGCGCATGATCAGCGAGGCGTGGCCGCCCACGCCGTGTGCGGCCGGCCGGCGCTCGACGACCTCGAAGCCGTGCTTACGATAGAAGGCGATTGCGCGGTCGTTGCCCTCGATCACTTCCAGGGCGATGCTGGGAATACCCGCATGCGCGGCAAGAACGGCATGCAGCAGGTCGGCGGCAAGGCCGGTGCCGTACTCGCTTTTGTCTATATGGAGCCGCTCGAGCATGACCTCGCCCTTGTCGTCCATCGCTGCCATCGCATAACCGGCGAGCGAGCCGTCAGCCCGCTCGGCGACGAAGGACATCTTGTTGTCGTCCCCGAGCTCGGACGCCAGCCGCTCCGGCGCGTGCCTCTCATCCGACAGCCGTGCCGTGGTCTCGGCACCCAGGATCGGCGAATAGGTCTGTCGCCAGGACCCTCCAAGCAGCCGCGATACCGCCGGAACATCCTGTTCGGTCATGGTTCTTATTTGAGGCATCGCCACCTACCGGGCAGTTTATGGCACTGCAACGTTCGCTCGGCCATCACCGCCTTACCCGCGATTTCAGCCAGCGGTCGAAGGCCACGGCGAGGATGAGGATCAGGCCGATGACGATGCTTTGCGTGTAGGACGAGACGTTGTTGAACTGCAGCCCGTTCTGCAAGACGCCGATCAGTCCTGCACCGACCACCGTGCCGCCGACGCTGCCGATGCCGCCGAACAGCGAGGTGCCGCCGATAACGACCGCCGAGATCACCGTCAGCTCGTAGCCGATGCCGGCGACGGCTTCGGAGGAGTTGAGCCGCGCCGACAAAACGAAGGCGGCAAGGCCGGCGAAGAAGCCGACGATGATGTAGACCGAGATCAGGATGCGGTCGACGCGCAGGCCGGAGAGGCGCGCGGCCTCGGCATTGCCGCCGACCGCGTAGACTGCGCGGCCGTAGCGTGTGTAGCGCAGCACGATGTGGCAAAGGATGGCGGCAATCGCGAAGATGATCGCCGGCACCGGTACCGGGCCGATCAGGCCGGTACCGAACCAGCGCATCGAGGCGTCGAAGCCGGAGATCGGACCGCCATTGGAGATTGTCAAGGTCAGGCCGCGAAACACGGTTAGGCCGCCGAGCGTGACGACGAAGGGCGGCACTTTCAGCCTGGTGATGGCAAAGCCCTGGACGCCGCCGGCCACGGCGCCGACGACGACGGCGGCGAGAAGGGCGGCGAACCAGCCATAGCCCTGCGTGCCCGTTGTCGACAGCGACAGCGTGTTGGCGGTGCCGCCTTTGGCCACCACCGCCGCGACCATGCCGCAGAAGGCGAGCAGCGAGCCGACCGACAGGTCGATGCCGGCGGTGAGGATGACGAAGGTCATGCCGAGCGCGATCAGGCCGGTGATCGAGATCTGGCGCATGATGTTGAACAGGTTGATCGGGTCGATGAAGCTCGGCTTCAGCACGGTGAAGACGACGATCAGCAACGCCAGGAACATCAGCGGGCCGAAGCTCATCAGCAGGCGCGCAATATTGACGCCACCGCGCTGGCTCCGTTCGGTCGTACTGGTCATTGCGTTGCTTCCTGCTTCTGGTCGAGCGCCATCAGTTCCATCAGTTTCTCCTCGGTCGCCTCGACGCCGCGCATCTCGCCGGTAATGCGCCCGCGCCGCATGGTGACGATCCTGTCCGATACTGCAAGCACCTCGGGCAGCTCCGAAGAGATCATCATGATGGCGATGCCGCGCGCGGCGAGTTCCACCAGGATCTGGTGCACTTCCGCCTTGGCGCCGACATCGACGCCGCGCGTCGGTTCATCGACGATCAGCACCTTGGGATCGCGCGCCAGCCAGCGGGCAAGGATCACCTTCTGCTGGTTGCCGCCGGACAGGCCCTCGATCGCCTGCTCGGGCGAAGCCATGCGGATCGACAGCATCTTCCTGTAGTTCGCCAGCCCCTCGCGTTCGCGCCGCTCGGCCATGAAACCGACACTGGAGTAGCGGTCGAGCGCGGCGATCGAGAAATTGGTGAGGATGGCGAGTGCTGCGAAGATTGCCTGGTGCTTGCGGTCCTCCGGCACCAGGCCGATGCCGAGCTCGATGGCGTCGGCGGGTGAGGCCGGCGCGATCGGCTTGCCGTCGAGCATGATGGTGCCGGCGGCAATGCGGTCGGCACCGAAGATGGCGCGGGCGAGCTCGGTGCGGCCGGAGCCGACGAGCCCGGCGACGCCGAGGATTTCACCCGCCTTGAGGTCGAGATCGACGCCTTCGAGTACGATGGCGTGCGGCGCCTGCGGATCGCGCACCGTGCGCAGGCCGCGCACCGAGAGCCGGACGTCGCCGGCGACATCGCGCTGCGTCGGCCTGGCATAGAGCTCGGAAGCGGCACGGCCGACCATCTTCTCGATGATCTTCGGCAGCCTGATCGGCCCGCCTTCGCGGTCGAGATGGCCGGCCAGCCTGCCGTCGCGCAGCACGGTCATGCGGTCGCAGATCGCCGATGCCTCCTCCAGCCGGTGGGTGACGAACATGATGGCCACGCCATCCTTGCGCAGCCGGTCCATGATCGACATCAGCCTGTGCACTTCGGTTTCGGTCAGCGCCGAGGTCGGCTCGTCCATGATGATCAAGCGGCTCTTCAGCGATAGCGCGCGGGCGATCTCGACCAGCTGCTGCTCGGCTACCGACAGTGCGGAAACCGGCGTCGCCGGGTCGAGATTGAGCCCGACGCGAGCGATGATCGTGCGGGAATCTTCCTCCATTCGCCGCCAACTGACCAGCCCGAACCGGCCGAGCGGCGCGCGGCCGATGAAGATATTCTCCGCCACGGTCAGCGTCGGGATCAGGCTCAGCTCCTGGTAGATTGTTACGATGCCGTGGCGCTTGGCATCCTGCGGATTGTGCGGGCTGAATTCGACACCGTCGAAGACGATGCGGCCGCTGGACGGCGGCATCACGCCGGACAGGATCTTGAGCAGCGTCGATTTGCCGGCTCCGTTCTCGCCGAGCAGGCCGAGGATCTCGCCGGGGCGGACTTCAAGCGAAACGTCGTTCAGCGCGGTGACGCCGGCAAAGCGCTTGGTCACGCCCTCGACGGCGAGCAGGGCGGGCGATGGCGCAATGGCTTCGACTGGCAAAGGATGCTCCTTGAATTGCGATCCACCCGAAAGGCCACGGGACAGCGCCCCTCTCTGTCCTGCCGGACATCTCCCCCTCCAGGGGGGAGATCGGATGTCACCCAGGCTTTCGCTAGTCTCCGGCGTTGAAGAGAAGGCGACGCGTTGAAACTGCCAATCTCCCCCTTGAGGGGGAGATGCCCGGCAGGGCAGAGGGGGGCGCGACAGAACGCTGCTTTTGGCGCTGTGCGCCCTCGGCGCTTACTTCGTCTCGCCCAGCCTCTCCGCCTTGTCGAGATTGTCCTTGCCGATGACGATCGGCGTTAAAAGCACCAGCTTTTCCTTCGGCTCGGTCTTGTCCCTGGCGTAGGCGACTGCGATCTGCACCGCAGTGCGCGATTGTTCGCCGGGGAATTGCTCGACCGTTCCGGCCAGCTTGCCGTCGCGCACGGCGACCAGCGCTTCGGGAAGCGCGTCGAAGCCGTAGATCTTGACGTCGTTGAAGTTGCGCGCCGCGCAGGCTTCAACCGCGCCAAGCGCCATGTCGTCATTGGCGCAGATGATCGCGTCGGGCTTGCCGTTGGCCGCAAGGCCGGCCTCGGTGACGGACAGCGCCTCGGCGCGGGCGAAGTTGGCGGTCTGCTCGAAGATGATCTGGTACTTGTCCTTCATCGGATCGAGGACATTGTGCACACCCTTGTTGCGGTCGATCGCCGGGCCGGCACCGGGCTGGCCCTGCAGATGGAAGATCTTGGCGCCGTTCGGGAACGCCGCCACCATGGCCTGCGCTTCGGCCTCGCCGCCTTTGACATTGTCGGCACCGACATGAGCGAGGATGCCCTCGACGCCGTCGACGCGGCGGTCGATGGTGACGACGGGAACGCCGGCCTTGACCGCTTCTTCGATGGCTGGGGCCAGCGCGTTGACGTCGAGCGGCGAGATGACGATGGCGTTGACCTTCTGCACGAGTGCCGCCTCGATGTCGGCGGTCTGCTTGGGCGCCGAGTTCTGGCCGTCGCTCTCGATCAGGTTGACGCCCTGCGCCTGGGCTTCCGCCTTGATCTGGTTCAGCATGTGCACGAAGAACGGAAAGCCGAGGCTCGGCACCGAGCCGAGGATGGTCAGCTTGTCCTGGGCAACAGCCAGTTGCGGCGCGGCCAGCGCCAGGGCGCCCATCGCCGCGGTCGACAGCAGGAATTCACGTCTGTTGATCAATTTAGTCTCCTCCCAGATGAGCGCACGACCCCGGAACCGGAATGGGTTTTCCGGAAGGTTCCTTGCGTCGATTCAAAAATGGAGTGTCCTTCGAGCGCCCAACTCGTGTTTGAAGGGACGCAACGGCGCTCCAGCCGGTCCACCGCGACGTTCTCCTCCGCTCGGTGCCTGCCCAAGGATGCTAGCCAAGGCCGGAGCTTTGCGCAAGAACGGGAGAAGGCAAGACCTACCGATCGATCATCACCATGGTCCGCTCGCCGTAGCGTGGACCGGCGACCTTGCCCGGCGCCAATGCGTCGTCGAGCACCTGCATCTCGGCTGTGTCGAGCTTGATCGAAGCCGCGGCGACGTTCTCCTCGAGGTACTTTCGGCGCTTGGTGCCGGGGATCGGCACGATGTCGATGCCGAAGCCGCTCCCCTTGTGGAGCAGCCAGGCCAGAGCAATCTGGCCCGGCTTGACGCGCTTGGCCGCGGCGATGTCGAGTACCATGGCTGCCGCCTGCATGTTGGCGTCATAGTTGGCGCCCTGGTAGCGCGGGTCGCCGCGCCGGTAATCGCCCTCTGGATAGTCTTCGGCGCGCCTGACGTCGCCGGTGAGAAAGCCGCGGCCGAGCGGCGAGAACGGCACCAGGCCGATGCCGAGCTCCTTCAGCAGCGGAATGATTTCCGGTTCCAGATTGCGCTCCCATAGCGAGTATTCGCTCTGCACTGCCGACACCGGATGAACGGCATGCGCCCGGCGGATGTTGGCGGCACCGGCTTCCGACAGGCCGAAGAAGCGAACCTTGCCCTGAGCGATCAGCTCGCCGACAGCACCCGCCACATCCTCGATCGGCACCGCCGGATCGACGCGGTGCTGATAGAGGAGGTCGACATGGTCGGTGGCGAGCCTTCTCAGCGAACCTTCCAAAGCCTCGCGGATATGTTCGGGCCGGCTGTCGCGCTCGGTGCCGACTTGCTTGCCGTTTTCGATGCGGAAACCGAATTTCGTCGCGATCGTCACTTCATCGCGCCGGCCCTTCAGCGCGCGGCCGAGCAGCTCCTCGTTAGCGTACGGCCCGTAGACTTCCGCGGTGTCGAGGAAGGTGCAGCCGAGTTCGATGGCGCGGTGCAGCGTGGCGGTCGATTCCGCCTCGTCGGCCGGGCCATAGGACTGGCTCATGCCCATGCAGCCGAGACCGATTGCCGAGACTTGCAGCCCCTGGCTGCCGAGTTTGCGCATCGTCAATGTCATCTGAGGTTCTCCGGGGTCGGTGTCGCAGCCCAAGCCGCCATATCCCATATAGCGCGCCGGTTGGGTTTCCACAGCCGATAGCTGACCGGCCATTTGAATCCAGGTCAAAGTGCGCCGCATCGATGCGCTTACAGTGTCCGCTGTCTTGGGAAGGACGCAAGCAGGCGGGTGGTCCGGGCCGGAAAGGCCAGAAGCAGCTACTAGCTTCGGACCACCCGTGGCCTTGATTGATGCGATCGCCACCAATCACACCATCAGTTGGCAGCGGTGCGCATATAAGACCAATCGCTGGCAGCGTAGCGGCCACCCCTTCGTGCCACGGCGAGCACGCGCCATGCGAAGGCTCCCTTATGACTTGAGAGAGCCACGTTCAGGCTCGAAATATCGACAAAGCCGGAATAGATCTCACTTGAACCAGATGGCACAAGTGCGAGCAACTCCACGAAGAAGCGCACTCCCTCTGGTTGCTGGCGTGCCGTCCACACTAGCTCGACACTATTTGCGCTGGAGCCAATCAACTCGCCATATGTAGGCGCGATGAGTATTGGAGCGGAAAGCGTCGCGGCCTTTGCGCCACCAGAGCGAATGGCAGTCAGGCGCGCGCGAGCAGCCGGGAGACCGGATGCTTTGAACCACGCACGGGCGAGATCGACGTTTTGCGGAACGCCTTGCCCTGCCTCGTAAAGCTGGCCGAGATTATATGCCGCTCTTCGAATGCCATGAGAGGCCGCACGCGCGTACCATGTGGCGGCTTGCGCCATATCCGGGGACACGCCGCGGCCGCTGTCAAGCATGATGGCAACATTGAATTGTGCTTCGGGCAGACCCGCTTCTGCAGCACGGCGGTACATGTCGAAGGCGAGCCGAGCACCTGTCGGCCCGCCCATCAAGTCTTGTCGCAGTGCCTCGCGAAACAAAGCACTCGGATCCTCGGCGCTAGCCGGCGTCACCGACTGTGCGAACGCGAGCAATAGACTGGCCGCGGTCACGAAGCGGCGCACGGCGTTAGCGCCAGGTGATCTCGACACGACGGTTTTCAGGTTCGGCAATACCCTCTTCGGTCGGAACCGCGAGTTCTGTTTCGCCTTTCGCCAGGACCTGGAACCGGTCGACCGGAAGTCCGCGATCGAGCAAAGCTTTCAGCACCGCTGTCGCCCTGCGCTGAGAAAGCAAGAGGTTCTGCGCTGGTGGTCCGGCACGATCGGCACTGCCAGTAACGATCATGACTTGCGGCTTGCCCTCGTTGAACGCGCGAGACGCTTGATCGAGGACTTCTCTGTCCTTGGGAAGAATTGTGCTGCTGCCGGTGCCGAAATGGATGACCAATGGGGCCGGTCCACTTTGTGGTTTCGCGCTTTCCGGCGTCGCGGGCGAAGGCGGATCTGTTTGCGCGAAAGCAGATGTGCTTCCCAGCAGGACAATAAAGGCGAGATGGCGAACAAAGCAACTGAGGTTCATATCAGACTCCTGTTTTGCGCTACCTTACTAGTTACCGCCCGATTGCCACTTCGATAGTTCCGGGGCGGGGGAGTGAACCATCGTCCGCAAATGCGCGCTGGATGAGTGCAGCTTCCACAAGCCCAGCCGCTATACGCTCTGCGCTTGGTCGATCTTCATTATAAAAGTACATGACTTCGTTTGCCCGAGAGCTTGTGGGTGAATTGCCAGATTTTACGACGTCGAGCCCCTGAGCTCGCAGACTCCGCTCAAGGGTCGCCGCTCGTGTCCGCGCGGAAACGCGGTTACGCGCAAAGCGCAGAATGACTCGTGGAGTTGTATCTGAGGGCAGAACGATATCAGGCGATATGCCGATGGTTGCGGTAGACTGAGGCTGAGACGACTCTTGAGGCTGAAATGCTTCAGCAAACTGCTTTTCAAGGCGATCCATCTGCTTTTCAAGGCGATCCATGCCGGCATGATTGTCCGTCGCCTGCCGCCGCAATTTCTCGATCTGAGCCACGAGCTCGGACCGCTGGCGATCGAGTGCGGCCGCATCCGGCGACGGCGCCCGGGCGACGTCGCTCACCTGCGCTCGCAACTGCGCCAGCTCCGTGCGATCGGCGGTCGCGTCCTGCCGCAGCTTTTCGATCTCGGCCACGAGCTCTGCCCGCTGGCGATCGAGTGCGGCCGCATCCGGTGACGGTGCCCGGGCGGCTTCTCTCACCTGCGTCCGCAGCTGCGCCAAGGCCGCACGGTCGGCGGTCGCCGCCTGCCGCAGCTTTTCGATCTGAGCCACGAGCTCGGACCGCTGGCGATCGAGTGCGGCCGCGTCCGGTGACGGTGCCCGAGCGATGTCGCTCACCTGCGCTCGCAACTGCGCCAGCTCCGTGCGGTCGGCGGTCGCCGCCTGCCGCAGTTTCTCGATCTGAGCCACGAGCTCTGCCCGCTGGCGATCGAGCGTAACCGCATCCGGTGGCTGTGCCCGGGCGGCTTCTCTTACCTGCGTCCGCAGCTGCGCCACGGCCGCACGGTCGGCGGTCGCCGCCTGCCGCAGCTTTTCGATCTCGGCCACGAGCTCTGCCCGCTGGCGATCGAGCGCAACCGCATCCGGCGGAGGCGCCCGGGCGGCTTCGCTCACCTGCGCTCGCAACTGCGCCAGCTCCGCGCGGTCGGCGGTCGCCCCCTGCCGCAACTTTTCGATCTCGGCCGCGAGTTCAGTCCGCTGGCGGTCGAGCGTAACCGCAACCGGTGGCGGTGCCCGGGCGGCTTCTCTTACCTGCGTCCGCAGCTGCGCCACTGCCGCGCGGTCGGCGGTCGCGTCCTGCCGCAGCTTTTCGACCAACTGGGGGAGGTTCGTGCTGTCGCCCGCCGCCACCTGCTGCAATTTTTCGATCTGACCCAAAAGTTCGGTCAACTGGCGATCGAGCGTAGCCGAATCCGGTGGCGGCGCCCGGGCGGCTTCGCTCACCTGCGTCCGCAGTTGCGCCACGGTCGCGCGGTCGATCGTCGCGTCCTGCCGCAGCTTTTCGATCTCAGCCGCGAGCTCGGCCAGCTGGCGATCGAGCGGGGCGGCATCCGTCGAAGCCGCCTGGGCGGCTTCGCTCACCAGCTCCGTGTGATCGGCGGTCGCCTGCTGCCGCAGCTTTTCGATCTCAACTGCGGACGCAGTCGAGAGCGTAATTGTCGCGCCGACGATCAACATACTAGCCAAGAGTATTTTTTGCCGTTTGACACGAAACCAGCCCCTGGATTTCAGCAACTCGGCGCCGCTTGCAGGTGGAACCGCAGCTTTGAGGCCAATGTCTGTCCGTTTTCCGTTCGTCAAAAAAGCGACCTCGGTCGGGGGCTTGCTATCCCGCGACGCCAATTGGAAGACGTGAACCACGAGCCTACGCATAAATTCGAGCTTTTAGCTTCATCCATTCGAGGGATGCTTCATCCAGCCCGGGGAAGTGTCACGTCCTGATATATGGACGTCGGGCACTATGCGCCGGCGGTCGTGGGACGCTCGCTCGCCGAAATTGACACGACACCCCGTCTCAGCCATCCTTGAGCCGGCCGTCTTGTCTTGCGGCTCTGCGTGTATGAGCAAATTGCATGGCCAGTTCCGCTACCAGCCAAAAATCCAAGCGCGCCGCGGTGCGCAAGGCGCTCGACCGCCACAAGGTCTACATCACCGCGCAGCGTTTTTCGGCCGGCAGCTACAGCGCGCGCGTGCTGGTCGATGGCGAGGCCTATTGGGTCGACGAATTCCGGCTCAGCCAGCTACGGCAGGGCCTGTCGCCGGCCGAGCTCGAATTGACGCCGGCCACCGACGATTGAGCGGCGTGGCGCCGGCCTGCCGCATGCTGACAAAATGATTCAAGACAAGCGCATCAAGCCGTTGTTTTCGCGCAAGAGCATGTGGCCGTGACCGCCCCGCCAAAGCTCAAGGCCTATCGTGCCAAGCGCGAGTTCACTAGGACGCCGGAACCCGCCGGCGGGCTGGTTGCCGGGGAAGGCAACCGCTTCGTCGTTCACAAGCACCACGCCACCGCCGACCACTACGACCTTCGCCTCCAGGTCGGCGACGTGCTGAAGAGCTGGGCGGTGCCGCGCGGCCCCTCGCTCAATCCGGCCGATAAAAGGCTGGCGGTCGAGACCGAGGACCATCCGCTCGAATATATCGACTTCGAAGGTGTCATTCCCGAGGGCGAATATGGCGGCGGGCCGATGATCGTCTGGGACACCGGCATCTGGGCGCCGATGGACGACGTCGAGAAGAGCCTGCGCACCGGCTCCTTCAAGTTCCGGCTAGCCGGCGAGAAGCTCAATGGCGGCTGGATGTTGGCGCGGCTGAAGCCGAAGCCCGGCGAGGATGAGGGCAAGAAGAACTGGCTGCTGTTCAAGGAGCGTGATCTGGCCGCCGACGCCAAGCTCGACATACTGGAAGCCCGGCCGGAAAGCGTCAAATCCGGACGCCGCATCGAGGAACTCGTGGCAACGCCGAAGCCGGCCTCCAAGCCTGCCAAGCCGGTGATGCTGAAGCCAGGTGCATTGCCGGGCGCCGTCAAGGCGCCGCCTCCCACCCGTATCGAGCCGCAACTGGCGACGCAGGTTTCGAAACCGCCGGGCGGCGAAGGTCCCGCGGAAAAAACGCGCGAAGCCTGGCTGCACGAGATCAAGTTCGACGGCTACCGCACCATGGCGCATGTTTCCGATGGGAAGGTCAGGCTGATCACCCGCGCCGGCCTCGACTGGACGAAGCGCTATGGCGACCTGCCGCTTGCCTTCGCCAGGCTGCCCTGCCGCGAGGCGATCATCGACGGCGAGGTCGTCGCGCTCGACGCCAAGGGCATCAGCCGCTTTGCCCTTTTGCAGGATGCGCTGGCCGAAGGCGCCGGCAACAAGCTCCACTTCTATGCCTTCGACCTTCTCTATCTCGACGGCTGGGACCTGAGGCAAGTGCCGCTCCGCCGGCGCAAGACGCTGCTTTCGCAGCTGCTGTCCGGTCTTGGCGCCAACTCCGCCATCCAGTACAGCGATCACGCCGAGGGCGACGGCCAGGCGCTTTATGACCAGGCATCGGAAATGGGGCTGGAGGGCGTCGTCTCGAAACGTGCTACGGCGGTCTACCAGAGCGGCCGCACCAAGACCTGGACCAAGACCAAGGCGCTTCAGACCGGCGATTTCGTTATCGCCGGCTACACTGTCTCCGACGCGGCCGAGGGGCTGGCCGCACTCGGCCTCGGCGAATTCGAGGATGGCGAGCTGCATTATCGCGGCAAGGTCGGCACCGGCTTCGACGCCGCCACCGCCGGCGAGTTGCTGGCGCGGCTGGAGCCGTTGCGCGCCGGGGCGTCCGCGCCGGAAGGTGTTCCGCGCGAAATCATGCGCGAGATGAACTGGGTGCGGCCGCTGCTTTCGGCGCATATCCACTACGCCAACCGGACCACCGACAATGCGCTGCGCCATGCCGTGTTCCGCGGCCTGCGCGACGTCGGCCTGTCGACGCCGGTTTCGGCCAAGCGCAAGCGGCTGATCGCCGAGGCCGACCTCGCAACCATCTGGGTGACCAACCCGACGCGGCGGCTGTTCGGCAAGACCGGCCCGACCAAGCTCGACATTGCCGTCTATTACGCGCTGGTCGGCGATTTCATGCTGCCGCATATCCTTGGCCGGCCGGTGTCGCTGGTGCGCTGCCCGACCGGCAGACCGCAGGACTGTTTCTTCCAGCGCCATGCCTTCACCGGCATGCCGTCATCCGTGGCGACCTTCGAGGCGACCAACTCCGAGGGCGAGACCAAATCCTATCTCTCGGTGGAAGACGCCAAGGGCTATCTGGCGCTGGCGCAGTTCGGCGTCGTCGAGTTCCACACCTGGGGCACCCATCGCACGCGGCTCGACAAGCCGGATTTGATCGTTTTCGATCTCGACCCGGGCGAGGGGATCGCCTGGCGCGACGTGGTGGAGGCGGCGGTGCATATTCGCAGCGAGCTCGAAGCCCTAGGGCTGGTGCCGTTTGCCAAGACCTCCGGGGGCCACGGCATCCACATCACCGTGCCGGTGACACAAAAGCAGAACTGGAAGAAACTGCACCGGGCGACCAGCGCCATCTCCACGCATCTTGCCGCCACCGCGCCCGACACTTTCACCACCACCATGGGCAAGGAGAACCGCAAGCGGCGCATCTTCATCGACTATCACCGCAATGCGCGCGGCCACACCTCGGCGGCTCCCTATTCGCTGCGCGCCCGCACCAATTTGCCGGCCTCGACACCGGTGAGCTGGAGCGACCTGGAATCCATCGACGCCCCGCAGGACCTGAATTATTCGTCACTGCCGGGCCTGCTGGCGACGTCAGGCGACCCTTGGGCCGACATGGAAGATTTCGCACGGGATTTGCCGTTGATAGCCACCGCGAGGTAGTTCTGCGGGCTCCCAGACTCCATCGACGCTCCGGAAAATTTGAATTATTCTTCGCCATGGACCTCTTGCGTGCAGGCTGCTCTCAGCGGAGGAAGATTTCGCTAGGGATTTGCCGGTATTGTAAGGGCCCGGTATTGTAAGGGCAATGTAGGATTTCGGCAGTCCGTTCGTCCTCCGGACGAATGAACGCTGCGAACTGTTCGACAGCACAAGGCCGCGTAGGAGTATTTCATGGCGCCCAGGGCAAGTTGGAAAGGTTACCTCAAGCTCAGTCTGGTCAGCTGTCCGGTCCGGCTCTATCCGGCGACGAGCGCCAGCGAACGCATCAGCTTCAATCAGCTGCACAAGAAGACGCACAACCGCATCAACATGAAGCCGGTCGACCCCGAACTCGGGCTGGTCGAGCGTTCGGACCTGGTCAAGGGCTACGAATACGAGGACAAGCAGTACATCATCATCGAGGACTCCGATCTCGATGCGGTGCGCATCGAATCCAACCATACGATGAACATCGAGGCTTTTGTCGACGAGCATTCGGTCGACGTCATCTATCAGGACGCGCCCTATTACCTGGCGCCGGATGGCGCAATGGCCGAGGAGACCTTTGCCGTGTTGCGCGAAGCGATGCGCAAATCGGGCAAGCTGGCGATCGCCCGCCTTGTGCTGTCCAGCCGCGAGCGCGTCGTGACGATCGGCGCGCGCGAGAACGGTATGTTCGTCTGCACCTTGAGGAATCCGAACGAAGTGCGTGGCACGGCTGAATATTTCGGCAATATCCCGGCCGGAAACCCCGATCCCGAAATGCTGCAATTGGCCGAAGCGCTGATCAAGCAGAAGGAAACCGCCTTCGATCCAAAGAATTACGAGGACCGCTACGAGATCGCGCTGATGGCGATGATCCGCGAGAAGCTCAAGGGCCACAAGCCTATCATCGCGGCGGCGCCTGAGCGCGGCAATGTCATCAACCTCATGGATGCGCTGAAGGCGAGCCTGTCGCAATCGGCCAAGCCGCCGGCCAAGTCCAAGAGCAAGGCCGATGAAACGGCCAAGCCCGCGGCGAAATCCGCCAAGGCCGGCGCCGCCGCGGCCAAGGATAACCCGCTCAAGGCGAACCTTCTCAAAGCCGTCGGCAAGAGCAAGGCGTGACGGCTCTCGCCGGCACGGTCTTCGGCATCGTCGGCGCGCTGGCGGCCTTTCCGCTCAGGCTGGCGGCGCGCGAGGTCGAGCGCCGGCACGGCCAGTTGCGGCGCGGCGTCACTCGGCGCACCACACATGTCGTGTTGGGCCGCATGTTGCTCGCCAGGGCCGGCGATACCGAGATTGAACGCCGCGTCGTCACCGAGCGCGCGGCCGGGCGCAAGCTGGTCAGCGAGAACGGCTTCCTGCGCCTGCTCGGGCTGATGAAAGCGCCGGAGGCTTCGGCGCTGTCGCGGCAGTCGCTGATCGACCAGTCGCGGCTGACCGGCGCGGATCTCGACCTTTTGTCGCTGTTCGATGCCTTCGAGCATGATTGCGAACCGTATTCCTTTCGCGACCTGATTCTCGCCCGCAAATATGCCGGGCTGGTTGCCGGCGGCGCCTCATGGGGGGCGATCGCCCGCTCTGTGCATCGCTCGGGCCCGGTCGCCTCGCTCACCGCCAAGTCGCTCGCCGTCGGCTCGCAGCATGGGCGGGCCAACGCGATCTATCTCGAGGGAGGCCAGAGCGAACTCGACGGCCAGCTGCTGTTCGATCTGGGAACGCGGGATGACGACACGCTGGAAGAGCTGTTCGCCGATGCCGAGGCGGCGGAAGAGGCTGAAGACCACGAGCAGGCGGCGGTACTCTACCAGCGCTGCCTGGCCATCGACCCGAGCGATGCCATCGCCGCCTTCAACCGCGCCAACTGCCTGCGCGCCGCCGGCCACGTGGCCGAGGCGGCGCACGACTATGCCCGCGCCATCAAGTGCGACCCCGGCTTCGTAGAAGCCTGGTTCAATCTTGCCGGGCTGATGAGCGAAGAGGGGCGGGTAGCCTCGGCGCGCCGCCATTTGCTGAAGGCGATCGCACTCGATCCCAATTATGCCGACGCGGTGTTCAACCTTGCGAGGCTGGAGTTCGACGCCGGCAATTTCGCCGAGGCGCGGCGCCGCTGGGTGCGCTACCTCGAACTCGATCCCAACTCCGAATGGGCGCGCACGGCGGCCAAGGGGATACAGTTCGTGGATTTGCAGCTGGCGCGGATGTCGGCGGGGTGAGGTAATCCAATGCCTGCGCTTGAACGCCCCCCTCTGTCCTGCCGGACATCTCCCCCTCAAGGGAGGAGATCGGCAGCTTCGGTGCCCCGCGTGCCTTTCAGCTTTAGTGGTTGGCGAAACCGGCGGCGACATCCAATCTCCCCCCTTGAGGGGGAGATGTCCGGTAGGACAGAGGGGGGTGGGACGGAGCGCGGCCTCTATAAGTGGACCGCCCCATGACCACCTTCCTCTTCGACGGCCCCGACACCGCCGCCATCACCATCCTGCTCGCGCATGGCGCAGGCGCTCCTATGGACTCGCCCTCGATGACAGCCACCGCCAAGGCGCTGGCCGAGGCCGGCTTCCGCCTTGCGCGCTTCGAATTCCACTACATGGCCGCCCGCCGCTACGGCCATCGCAAGCCGCCGCCGCGCGCCGAGACGGTTAACCCGGAATACGTCAAGGCGATCGCCGACCTCCGGGCGAAGGGCGTGGAGGGTCCGCTCATCATCGGCGGCAAATCGATGGGCGGACGCGTCGCTTCGATGATCGCCGACGAGATGTTTTCGAAGGGCGAGATCTCGGGCCTGCTTTGCCTCGGCTATCCCTTCCATCCGCCGGACAAACCGACGCAGCTTCGGACAAAGCACCTCGCCGATCTCAAGACGCCGACATTGATCCTCCAGGGCACGCGCGACGAGTTCGGGACCAAAGACGAGGTCGCGACCTATGCTCTGTCCGACGCGATCGAGATCCTCTGGCTGGAAGACGGCGACCACGATCTGAAGCCGCGCAAAAACATCTCCGGCTTCTCCACCGGCGATCATCTGAAGACGCTTGCTGATGCGGTGAAGGCGTGGACCGAACGCATCGTGCGTTGAAGCAGGCCGATGAAGATCGCCACCTTCAACGTCAACAACATCAACAGCCGGCTGCCGAACCTGCTCGCATGGCTGGCCGCCGCCAAACCCGACATCGCCTGCCTGCAGGAGCTCAAGGCGAGACAGACGCAGTTTCCGCGCACTGCGCTGGCGGCCGCCGGCTACGGCGCGGTTTGGGTCGGGCAGCCGACCTGGAACGGCGTCGCCATCCTTTCCCGGGGCTCAGAACCCGTTCTGACCCGCGAGGCGCTGCCCGGCGACGATAGCGATCAGCAGGCGCGCTACATCGAAGCGGCGGTCAACGGTATCGTCGTCGCCTCGCTCTACGCGCCGAACGGCAACCCGCAGCCCGGCCCGAAATTCCAGTACAAGCTGGCCTGGCACGAAAGGCTGGAGGCGCATGCGGCGCAGTTGCTCGACACCGGCCTGCCCGTGGTGCTGGCCGGCGACTACAACATCGTGCCCGAAGCGCGCGACATCTACCCGACCCGCTCCTATGACGACAACGCGCTAGTGCAGCCGGAAAGCCGCGCGTCGTTCCAGCGGCTGCTCGACCAGGGCTGGCTTGACGCGCTGCGCAAGAAGCACCCGACGGAGACGCTCTACACATTCTGGGACTATCGCCGCAATCGCTGGCCGCGCGATGCCGGCCTGCGGCTCGATCATATCTTGCTCAGCAAGAAATTGTCGCGCCGGCTGGTCGCGGCGGGCATCGACCGCGACGTGCGTGGCGAGACCGGCGCCAGCGACCACGCGCCTGTCTGGGTGGAGTTGCGGTGAAGCACGAAAACTGGCGCCGCTTTTCCGGGCGCCAACCAGTCAGCTTGGCCGCGCCGCTTCACGGGCGAACGCTTCGACCAAAGGGGCGTATCCCTCAAGGTCGGGCTGCGTAGCGAAACTGTGGGTAGCGGCGGTCGAAGCCCAGGGCAGCTTTTCCGATGTGAAGACTTCGACGAAAGGCAAATACCAATGATGTTCGTCCAGCATGGTCGCACGAATGTTGACGAAAAAGTCCAAGCCATGCGGACGCGTAAACATCCAGTTCTTGCAATGCGGGCAATAGAGTTGCCGGTGCGGGCCGTGCAGGCCGCCGACCACCGGCTCGCCTTGGGTGACGGCGAAACCGGCGCTCGGCACGGCGATGGTCAAGGAATACGCGCTGGCGCTCAGTTTCTGGCAGCCGGTGCAGTGACACGCCATCGTTAGCAAGGGCGGGGCACTTACGCGAAAGCGTATCCCGCCGCATAGGCAACCGCCGTCCCAAGGTAGCTTCCAATCGTCCATGGCTGGCCTCGCGTTAGCCTCTGCCAGCGATCTAGCGCGCGACCGCCATGCTGCAATCTCTCCCTTGACGGTCCCTCAAAGAAGGGCATCGGCAGCTTAGCCGTCCCCGAACCCGCGTTCGCTCGCGGCCGCGGCAGTTGAAGCGATCACATGATTGACGAAGCTGTTCGCGCCGAACCAGCGGGTGAACTGGCATTTCGTTGCCGACATGCCGTTGCGCGTCTCGTCGCTGCGCGGCCTTGGCGCATATCGCAACGTCTTTTCCATCGAAATCTTCATGACGAGCTGGCGCTCGAGCGGGTGAAGACGGTGCTTGGGGTTCAGGATTTTATCCTGCCCCAGGAATCGTGAACACCACGTCGGCGCGGCCGTAGCCGCCATCGGCAACCTCCTCGATCAGCACCATGGTGTAGGGGCGCACGCCTTCGCCGAACATCTCGACGAACAGGGCTGTGGTCTTGTGGACGAGATCCTCCTTCTGTCCGGCGGACAGCGCGCGCTCAGGTACCTTGAAGTTTGTAAAGGGCATGACGTCGATTTCCTGTTGGTTGTTGGAGATAAAGTCAGACCGTGCCGCCATTGGCGCGCAGCACCTGGCCGTTGACCCAGCCGCTGTCCGGTCCGGCGAGGAACGACACCACGCCGGCGATGTCGGCGGGCTGGCCGAGCCGCCCCAGGGGATCATCCTGGTGATCGTTTCGACCAGTGCCTCAGATTTGCCGCCGAGGAACAGCTCGGTGGCCACCGGCCCCGGCGCCACGACATTGACTGTGATGCCGCGCGGCCCGAGTTCCTTGGCCAGCACATGCGTCATCGCCTCGACGCCGGCCTTGGTGGCAGCGTAAACGCCGTAGGTCGGCTGGTAGAGCCCGACCACGCTGGACGAGAAGCTGACGACGCGTCCGCCGTCGCGCAGCCCTCGTGCGGCCTCGCGCATGCCGCGGAAGACGCCACCGAGGTTCACCGCGACCTGCTGCTCGAAACCGGTGTCGTCCATCTGCGCGATCGGCGCGAGCTTCATGATGCCGGCGTTGTTGACCAGCACGTCGAGGCCGCCAAACGCCTGCTCGGCTGCGTCGAACAGATGCGCCACGCCTTTGGGATCGCCGACATCGGCCTGAACGGCGATCGCCGTGCCGCCCGCCGCTTCGATCCCGCCCACCACGCCTTCGGCTGCTTCGGCGCCCCTGGCATAGTTGACGACGACCGAAAAGCCGTCGCGTGCCAGCCTTCTGGCAATTTCGGCGCCAATACCCTTCGAGGCGCCGGTTACCAGCGCCACCTTTGCATTCCGCGCAATCATGTCAGCTCTCCAATTCTTGTCGGCTGAAAATAGGCGATAAATCCTGCGGGATAATCGCTCGGGACTTGCCAACACCATTCGGATATGGCGAACAATGGCGATGGACAGTCTCGACCGGATGCGCCTGCTTGCCCGTGTGATCGAGCGCGGCAGCTTCACCGCGGCCGCCGCCGATCTGTCGATGTCGCGATCGAGCGCCACCGAGGCGATCAAGGATCTCGAGGCGCGGCTGGGGGTGAGGCTGCTGGAACGCACCACGCGCCATGTCAGGCCGACATTGGACGGCCAGGCCTATTACCAGCGCTGCCTCGCCATCCTTGCCGATGTCGAAGATGCCGAGGCCGGCTTTCAATCGGCGCAGCCGCAAGGCCTTTTGAGGATCGACGTGCACGGCTTCATCCTGCCGCGGCTCACCGAATTTCTCGACCGCTACCCCGGGATCGACCTGCATATCGGCGACGGCGACCGGCTGGTCGATCTGGTGCGCGAGGGCATCGACTGCGTGCTGCGTTCCGGCGAACAGGCCGACAGCGGCATGATCGTGCGGCGGGTGGCAACATTGCGCGAAGTCACCTGCGCCAGCCCCGCCTATCTCGAAAAGCACGGCATGCCGGCAACCCCCGACGATCTCGAAGGCCATCTGATGGTCGGCTTCCGCTCGTCGCGGACCGGCGAGATCATGCCGCTCGAATTCACCGTTGGCGGTGCGTTGCGCTATGTCACGCTGCCGAACCGGGTGACGGTCAACGGCTCCGACACGATGGCGGAACTGGCGCGTCTCGGCTTCGGCCTGGTGCAGGCGCCGCATTACCGCTTCGCCGGGGATTTCGCACGCGGCACGCTTGTCGAAGTGCTGCCGGATTACCCGCCGTCGCCGACACCGCTGTCGGCGCTCTACCCACAGAACCGCCAGCTCGCGCCACGGGTACGCGTGTTCATCGACTGGGTGACCGGGATTTTTGGCGAGGGTGGGACATCGGGCCGGGTGTGATCGTGCACCCAGGCCGCCGGCTACTTTGCGAAGGGCGATCGGACGAGATAAACATCGCGCTTGCGTTTAGTGACAAGATCGGGACCGGGACCAAGACCAAAACCAAAACCAGCGCAAAGTCCATGTCAACGGCGAGCCTGTCATTATGCATCGGAGCGGCATCGGAGCGGCGCGCGCTTCACCGGTAGTGTCCTTGTGCCGGCCGGTGCGACTTGAGGACAGGCGCGCCGCCGGCGCCTATGAGGCGACGGGATCGGGTGAGTGGTCCTGCTGCAACCAACAGTGTTGACCGAATGCAGTAGCCAATAGGGAAGCTCCAGTGAGAAGATTTCGTGTAGTCGGCGCGATTATGCTCGCAACCTACGGCGCCTCGCACGCCCAGACTGTGGGCGAAGGCATCCACCGCGACGCGCATGGGCCGTCGACGATGTGCGGTTTCCACGGTGCTGACGCATTGGATTTGGTCGAGCAACTGAGGGCGTCTCCCGCGTTGCGTCGGGTTGCTGCCTCATCCCGCTTCGAACTGTTCGTTTCTGCTGACGGGCTGACACAGTGGACTTTCACAAGGCCCACCGAACAAGCGTATCCCGCCATAACCTGCAATCGCCTCAGCAGGGACCGGCAGGGCAGTTGGTACCAAACACGGACTATGCGATGCGAAGCGGGTCGCCGGGCATGCGATGGGCTCTTTGCCGAGTTCCAGCAACTGGACGAGCGATTCCGGCGGGCGATGCAACGATAGGGTTCAGACAATTTGGCGCGGGGCGCCTCACCACTGCGGGCTTCCGCCGGCGCGGCCTATCGCGTATTGGCGCGGGAACTCTCCTTTGGCCTTTCCTGGAAAACCATGATTCGTCTCGAAAGCATCAGCAAGCAGAACGGCCGGCAGATCGTCTTCATCGAAGCGTCCGCCGCGTTGCAGAAGGGCGAGAAGGTCGGGCTGGTCGGGCCTAACGGCGCCGGCAAGACAACGCTGTTTCGCATGATCAACGGCGAGGAGCAGCCTGACGAGGGCCAGGTCTCGGTCGATCGCGGCGTCACCATCGGCTATTTTAGCCAGGATGTCGGCGACATGTCCGGCCGCAGCGCCGTTGCCGAAGTGATGGACGGCGCCGGGCCGGTCAGCGAAGTGGCGGCCGAGATGCGCGAGCTCGAGCACGCGATGGGCGACCCCGATCGCGCCGGTGAAATGGACGAGATCATCGCCCGTTACGGCGAGGCACAGCACCGCTTCGAGGAGCTCGACGGTTACGCGCTGGATGGGCGCGCTCGCGAGGTGCTGGACGGCCTTGGCTTCAGCCAGGAGATGATGGACGGCGACGTCGGCAAGCTGTCCGGCGGCTGGAAAATGCGCGTGGCACTGGCCAGGATCCTTTTGATGCGGCCCGACGCCATGCTGCTCGACGAGCCGAGCAACCATCTCGACCTCGAAAGCCTGATCTGGCTGGAGCAGTTCCTGAAGAACTACGACGGCGCGCTGCTGATGACCTCGCACGACCGCGAGTTCATGAACCGCATCGTCAACAAGGTGGTCGAGATCGATGGCGGCTCGCTGACCGCTTACTCCGGCAACTACGAATTCTACCAGCAGCAGCGGGCGATCGCCGACCGGCAGCAGCAGGCGCAGTTCGAGCGCCAGCAGGCGATGCTGGCCAAGGAGATCGCCTTCATCGAGCGCTTCAAGGCACGTGCCTCGCATGCCGCCCAGGTGCAGAGCCGAGTGAAGAAGCTGGACAAGATCGACCGGGTCGAGCCGCCCAAGCGCCGCCAGAAGGTATCGTTCGACTTTCAGCCGGCGCCGCGCTGCGGCGAGGACGTGGTGACGCTGAAGAACGTGCACAAGGGCTATGGCAGCCGCTCGATCTACGCGGGATTGGATTTTCAGGTGCGCCGCCGCGAGCGCTGGTGCGTGATGGGCGTCAACGGCGCCGGCAAGTCGACGCTGCTGAAGCTGGTCGCTGGCGCTTCCGAGCCGGACAATGGCACGGTTGCGCGCGGGCCTAGCGTCAAGATGGGCTATTTCGCCCAGCACGCCATGGAAGTGCTGGAGGGCGAGCGCACCGTGTTCCAGACGCTGGAAGATGCATTTCCGCAGGCCGGCCAGGCGCCGCTCAGGGCGCTGGCCGGCTGCTTCGGCTTTTCCGGCGACGAGATCGAGAAGAAGTGCCGCGTGCTGTCGGGCGGCGAGAAGGCGCGGCTGGTGATGGCGCTGATGCTGTTCGATCCGCCCAATTTGCTGGTGCTGGACGAGCCGACCAACCACCTCGACATCGCCACCAAGGAAATGCTGATCACAGCACTGTCGCAGTACGAGGGAACCATGCTGTTCGTCTCGCATGACCGCCATTTCCTGGCGGCGCTGTCGAACCGGGTGCTGGAACTGACGCCCGAGGGCATCCACACCTATGGCGGCGGCTATACCGAATATGTCGAGCGCACCGGGCAGGAGGCGCCGGGGTTGCGGAGCTGAGGCGCGCACCCAGCTCTGCCGCTCGATTCCGGAGGCTAAGCACGAGCTGTTCTGCCGTGTATCGCAATTTCGCGCAGCGGATCGCCGCCGTCGATGAACAGCCGGCCTTGCGCGGTCAACGCCGCCTTGAGCCGTCGCAGGGCAATTTTTCCTGCTTCGGGATGACGCCCGTCCAGCGCGCCGACGCGCACCGCAACGGCAATGTCGAAGTGCTTCTCGTCGGCCTCCAACTCGAAATCCTCGATGGCGACCTGGCGGAGGCTCAGCCGGCCTGCCGCAATCTCGGCGCGCGAAGCGGCCCCGGCCTGCGCGATGGCCTTGGCCGAGCGGTCGATCGCCAGCACGTGCCCGCCGCCGATCCGGCGCGCGATCTCGCGCGCTGCAGCCCCCGGTCCGCAGCCGATCTCCAGCACTCGCATGCCCTGCCGCAAGGGCAGGGCATTGACGATCGCCAAAAGCCTTGGCGACAAGTCGTTCGCCATACGCTCTTCTCCAGCTTTTTCGCAATCCGAGATTAGCGACCGTGGCCGGCGACGGGAAGGCCGGAGAGACGCGGGCATCGCCGATGTGTTCAGCTGGTATGTTCTGTTGGGTGCTGCTTGAGCAGGGGGCATGATCGACATCGAAGAGGTCGACGATCCGGTCTCAGCCGCGGGCGACCGGGCGGACCCCGAGCGGCCCGGCGTCGTTGACCTGAGGGGTAGGGAGGGACTGGCGCCGAGCCTAACCGGTTGGGGGGTAGATCACCGGCCGTTTATGTGTATACGCTCAAGCTAATATGAGCGCAAGCTAATGTTTTGCCTCAGCGATGTTGGACGATTGTGCTGATCAGTGGCCGGTTGTGGCTTCCTGCCGCGCCCTCCAACCCGGCTAACACCGCTTATTGCCTTCAAGTCCTGGCTCCGATGCTGTACCTCGGCCGAAATTCAAGGAGCCTTCAATGACCTCACATCCCGACATCCCCGACGCCAGCATGGCGGTCGATGCGGCCGGCGTGGCAGCCGATGACCGGCGCGCTTGCGAGGCGGATGCCGCATGGCAGGACGATGTTCGCGAGGGCGTGCGGCATGTAGGCGATCTGGATTCGCTGCCGCTGTCGCCAGCCGAGCGGGCGGCGGCCG
Source organism: Mesorhizobium sp. M0136 (assembly GCF_040322515.1). Lineage (NCBI taxonomy): Bacteria > Pseudomonadati > Pseudomonadota > Alphaproteobacteria > Hyphomicrobiales > Phyllobacteriaceae > Mesorhizobium > Mesorhizobium sp. M0136. The sequence continues at coordinate 329,548 of NZ_JAMYTP010000002.1, read as the reverse complement.
AAGCCGCGGCCACGCGCCACAAGGTTCGCATCCCCAAGGCCTATCTCGACCTGATCGACTGGAACGACCCCGCCGATCCGATACGGCTTCAGGTCATCCCGTCGCCCGACGAACTGGCAGAGCAGGAGGGCGAGCTCGACGACCCGATCGCCGACCACGCCTTCAGTCCGGTGCCGAGATTGACGCATCGCCATGCCGACCGGGTTTTGCTGTTCCCGACCTATCAATGCGCCGTCTATTGCCGGTTCTGCTTTCGCAAGGAGCAGCTGACCTCGATCGGCCGCGGCTATACGCGCGAAGCTCTCGACGAAGCCTTCGCCTATATCGCGGCACATCCGCAAATCCGGGAGGTGATCCTGACCGGCGGCGACCCACTGTCGCTGCCGGACAAGGCGCTGGCCGAAATCCGCGCCCGAGTCGAGGCGATCCAGCACGTGCGGCTGTTGCGCATCCACACTCGCGTACCCGTCGCGCTGCCGTCGCGCATCACCGGCCGGTTGGTTCAAGCCTTGCAAGGCCGGCTGATGGTCACGGTCGTCACCCATTTCAACCATCCACGGGAAATCACGGAGGCGACCGAGCGGGCCTGCCGTACTTTAAGGCAGGGCGGCTTCGTGCTGCTCAACCAGAGCGTTCTGCTGAAAGGCGTGAACGATACGGTCGAGGTGTTGGAAGAGCTGTGCCGCGAGCTGATGTATCGCCTTGGCGTCAAACCCTATTACCTGCACCACGGTGATCTCGTGCGCGGAATGGCGCACCGGCGCACCACGATCGCCGAGGGCCAGGCGCTGGTCAGCGCCTTGCGTGCGCGCCTGTCCGGCATCTGCAATCCCGTCTACGTGCTGGACCTGCCGGACGGCGGAGGGAAAGTCCCGCTCGGCCAGTCCTATCTCGAGGCGTGCGAAGGGGAGACGTGGCGAATACGTGGGCTTGATGGGGTTGTGAGGGGGTATGGAGAGCTGGTCGGGGAGGAGGGACGCGCAGCCGCCGTCCAAGCCAGCCCACCTTGGTGACCTGACACGCAGCCCTTGATCACGGAAGCATGCGTTAACTGCTGTTCTATTCGGTGGTTGCGCAATTGCCAAAATAGTGAAAATGTTGGTCCGGGGTAATGGGTTAGGGGAGTTCGTCCCGGCTGTTGCGAGTTACGGGGCGGCGCAAAAATCATGAACTTTCCACGGTTCCTGGTGGGGCTGACCACCATATCGTCCGTCGTGGCGATCTCGACTTACCTTGCGACGGGTTCAATCTGGAAGACGCTGGCCTGGACGATCTTGACCTTGATCGTCATGCAGGTTGGATATTTCCTGTTCGTCGTCCGGTTGATCTACGGATCCGGGGCGAAAAGCGCGGAGGTAAAGCCGCGGCGTCTGAGGGCTGTGCCGCCAAACCGTCGAGGTCGCGTTCAGCTTATGTAGTAATGTCCCATATAGATATCATGGTCTAGACAGGACATGTTCGGTTCTGGGAATGTGCATTGGACGTTCCGCTAGTTTAGTCAACTAATATATATCGCCCAACTCATATCGTCGTTTTTGAGCTAGCGGGAAAACCTGCCTGCTGCTTGTACGACCGTGCCCAACGCCACATTTTACAACCGGCTGGCAAGCTCCCTTTTGTTGATGCCAGCTTGGATGGCGGCGGTAGAGACGGGCCTGAGCAGTCGGCCGAAGCTGCCGATCTCCCCTACAAGGCGAGAGATCGGCGCGTCGTCGGCTTAGCTTTTGGCCGCCGCGAGCTTGTCTTGCGTCTTGGTCTCGAAATCGCTGGCATCATGGCGCTCGTGCAGCTGCATCGAAGGCTCGCCGAAGGTGCGGTTGACCATGCGGCCGCGCTTGACCGCCGGCCGCGCGTCGATGGCGTCGGCCCAACGCTGCACGTTCTTGTACTGCTCCACCTGCAGGAACTCGCCGGAATCGTCATACATGCGGCCCTTGGCCAGCCCGCCATACCAGGGCCACACCGCAATGTCGGCAATCGTATAGTCGCTGCCGCCTAAATACTCGCTTTCGGCGAGGCGTCGGTCGAGCACGTCCATCTGCCGCTTGGTTTCCATGGCGAAGCGGTCGATGGCATATTCGATCTTCGTTGGCGCATAGACATAGAAATGGCCGAAGCCGCCACCGAGATAGGGCGCCGAGCCCACCTGCCAGAATAGCCATGACAGGGTCTCGGCGCGGGCCGGCTGCTCCGTCGGCAGGAATTCGCCGAATTTTTCGGCGAGGTAGAGCAGGATCGAGCCGGATTCGAAGATGCGGACCGGCTTTTTCCCACTGCGATCCATCATGGCCGGGATCTTCGAGTTCGGGTTGACCTCGACGAAGCCGCTGCCGAACTGGTCGCCGTCGTTGATCCTGATAAGCCAGGCATCGTATTCGGCGCCGCTGTGGCCGAGCGCCAGAAGTTCCTCCAGCATGATCGTCACCTTGACGCCGTTCGGTGTCGCCAGCGAATAAAGCTGCAGCGGATGCTTGCCGACCGGCAGTTTCTTGTCATGCGTCGGGCCGGCGATCGGCCGATTGATGCTGGCGAAAGCGCCGCCATTTGCCTTGTTCCAGGTCCAGACTTTTGGCGGCGTGTATTGGTCCGTTGCGTAGTCGTTCATTTGGCAGGCCTTTGGAAGGGTTGGGTTGGGAGGATATCGGATATCAACGTGGGTAATGGCGGAGGAACTTTGCATAGGGCAGCTTGGGATAGCCGTAGGTACAGATAGGGCTGCCGGCGCTGTTGCAAAACCCCGGCGCGAACGGCGCGGCGCCGGTCCACGCCAAAGCCGGCGCCACCTCTTGCGCCTGATCACCTGCGCCATACCTATAGCCCATATAAGCCTGCGAACATTGCCGGGAACCAAAGCATGAATATCGAACCCCTTTTGCGATCCATCGTGGCCGTCCGCGCCACCGTGCCGGAGGACGCCTTCACGGCAAATACACTTGGCACCCGCCGCGAGGGCAGTGGCGTGGTCATCCGCGGCGACGGGCTGGTACTCACCATCGGCTATCTCATCACCGAGGCCGAGGAGGTCTGGCTGGCCGACCAGGACGGGCGCGTGGTTCCCGCCCATGCGCTCGCCTACGACCAGGAGTCGGGCTTCGGCCTGGTGCAGGCGCTGGCGCCGCTTGGACTGCCCGCCATTGCGCTCGGCGACGCGTCCAGGGCGAAGATCGGCGATCCCGTCGTGCTCTCCGACGGCGTCGGCCGCTCCGTGCGGGCGCGAATCGTCACCAAGCAGGAATTCGCCGGCTATTGGGAATATCTGCTCGACGAGGCGATCTTCACGGCGCCGGCTCACCCCTCATGGGGCGGCGCCGGCCTCATCGGCGCGGATGGAAGGCTGCTCGGCATCGGTTCGCTGCGCCTGCAGATGAGCCGCAACGGCGAGGTCGCCGACATCAACATGGTGGTGCCGATCGATCTTCTGCCACCCATCCTCGACGATCTGCTGACGCGCGGGCAGGTCGCCAAGCCGCCGCGGCCGTGGCTCGGCGCCTTCTCGGCCGAGAGCGACGGCAAGGTCGTGGTGATGAGCGTCGCCGAAGGCGGTCCAGCCGCCCAGGCGGGCCTTCGCCAAGGCGATGTCATCTCGGATGTCCGCGACACGGCGGTCGATGGGCTTGCCGATTTTTATCGCAAGCTTTGGAACAGCGGCCCGGCGGGCGCCGAGATACCGCTCCGGGTGCTGCGCGACGGCCGCGAAACCTGGCTGCGCGTCAAGTCCGCCGATCGCAACAGTCTGCTGTGGAAGCCGCCGCTGCAGTGAGGCAACCGAAACCTCTCACTCTCCGCAAGCGCTGAAGCCAGTGCCCGGAGTCCATTCCGCAAATGGGATGACCTTGCCTTCGACCGATACGGTCGCTTGCCTGGTGCTGCCGTCCGCCAGCTTCTTGCTGCTTTTGCCCTTGCCGGTCAGCACATTGTAGTCGCAGTCGCCGGCAACATTGTCGTCCATGTAATCCCAATACTCGTAGGCAAAACCGGCGACGACGAACGTGCCGTTGCGCCAGGCGAGCGTCAGCGTCTTGTTGGTCCGCTCGCTGCCGATCTCCATCGCCGGAACATAGAGCTTGATCGAGCCGTTGGGGAGCGCGGTGAGTTCGGGCTCGGTGTCGGATGTGGCGGGGCCCGGCCGCTCGTAATCCTTCCATTCGCCGTAAATCTGTTCATGCACGACCCCGGCAGGTCTGAGAAAATTGCCGTCGCGGTCCCTGAGGAACAAATGCAGATCCATGGGATGGCCGGGCTCGGTCTCGACGATCATCGCCAGATCGGCGGCACCGTCGCCGTTCCAATCGCCGGTCGCCGCCGTGATGATCTTCTGCGTCTCGATCGGTTCTGCCAGTGCGGCGGCCGGCAGCAGCAGGACCAGACCGAATATTGTCGATCGCATGTAAAATCCTCTTGGCCTGGCAGGCCTGAGACGCACGCGCTTCTCAGGAGGCCCGGCTCTGCCGCGTCTCGGAACGGCTCGTCTCGTTTAGCAGCCGGCAGAGCGAAACCGCTTCACGACGGCTCAGGCCGATCAGCGCGATTTCCGAAAATTGCGCCGGCAGATCGTGAACGATGTCCCACACCATCCAACGGCCGTTCGGCTCCATGACACATTCGTAGCGCAACAATTGTTCCTGCATCCGACCCCCGGCTTTGCTCACCGGACTGGTACAGCGTCGAGGTAAATGAGTTGTTGCGCCGCGAGAGTATTCCGCGGCTGTCAAAACCAGGCGTTGAATCCCCACAGGGGCGAACCCGACAGGTCATGGCTGACGGTGCCGATACTCTCGACAAGGCGGCAAGGCAGGGACGCTTCCGGCGTGAACGGCGGCCGCCGCCAGAATTGGTTCAGGCGTTGCGGCTCGCCATATGCGCGTCGAGCTTCCTCCTCGAGGGGCCGTAACGCTTGATGATGGTCGCGGCCTCGCTTTGCGGTATGCCGTATTTGCGGGCAAAGGCAGCGACCTCGTATGGCTCTTCGCCGGAAACCAGTTTGCGATCCTGCTTGGTCTTGGATTTGTCGTCGGCCATGGCGTCCTCCATCACATCTGGTCGTTATAGGGCTGCTTGGTCCGGCCGACCATCCTTGCCAGTTCGGCAAAGGACGGTACGCCGGTTTCCCCCTGGGCATTGTTGGCCGCCTGCAGCAGCCTGAGCGGAAAACAGACGGCGTCGCGGTTGGATGGCGACATGTCTTCATAGAGACGCTCGTCGCTCGTCATCGCCGCCTCGGCCCGGCGCAACGCCATGTCGACCTCGTCGACCGACAGCAGGCCCTTGTGGACCAGCGCATTGTTGACGGCCGCGATCGCCATCATCAATCCTTCGAGCTGGAGATTGGCGACGTTCATCGTTTTGCGTCCTCGCCGGGCTTGTTGGGGCTGGCCTTGTCGTCTGGCCGGATCACTGCGCGCGGCGGGTTCTGGCCCTCCGAATGCCGGGTCTTGTCGTCGAAATCGTCAGCCGGCCTGGTCAATCCCATGCCGCCGGGAGGCGGCTTGTTGCCGGCCGCATCCTGCGAAAATTGGTCGGCCGCGTCGGTGCTCGTCTTTGCCGGATATTTCCTCGCTCCGGTCTCGTAGCGGTTCGGGTCGTCGGCCATGTCCTGTGCTCCCGTTGCAATGAGTAGATAACTTTCATGCGGCGGCAGCGGTTCCGTGGCGAAATCGACGTTGCCGGTGCGCAAGCCTTCGCAATCTGTCGGGTTTTCGTGCATCCTTGTGCATGCCAACGATGCTTCGCTCCGACGCGCCGGCAAAATGCTGCTCCTACTGCGGTGGGCGCGACCACGACTACGAGGATTGCCCGAAGCGCAAAAGCGATGCCGAACGGCAGAAGGAGACGCCAGCCAACGCGTCCCAGCCCGCTGCCGCGACAGCAGGGGAAATCCGCTAGCCAGCCTGACCACCCCGCCGGTCCGGGGCCGGCGCGAAGGTCCTTCCATATCCAGAGGATTGCAATGCCGCCACTATTGGGCAAAAGCAGCACGGGCAATCGGGTTGGGGTGGGGTAATGACCGAAACGCAAGGCAATTCAGGCCGTCCGCAGGGCAAGCCGGGGACGGCGTCGGGGTCGATCGGTTCCGGCCTGGTCGCACTCCTCATCGTGGCGCTCGGCATCTTTGCGCTGTTTGGATCCTGGTACACGATCGACCAGGGCGACCGCGGCGTGCTCTTGACCAACGGGGCGCTGAGTTCGGTCGTCGATCCCGGACTGCATTTCAAGCTGCCGTGGTTGCAGCGCGTCGAGAAGATCAGCCTGCGCCAGCAGGTGCTCAAATGGGGCTGCGAGAACCAGAACGATTGCAGCGGCCTGCCGGCCATGCAGGCCTATTCGCGCGACCAGCAGCCGGCCGACATGCGCGTCACCGTCAACTTCCACGTGCCGGCCGCCGAAGTCAGCAACGTCTACACCAATTACGGATCGATCGAGGCACTGGCCGACCGTGTCATTGCCAGGAAAGCACCGCAGGAGATCAAGACCGTGTTCGGCCAGTACGACGCGGTGTCGGTTATCCAGAACCGGGCGAAGTTCAACAAGGACGTCGCCGACGCCATCGCGGCGGTAACCGACGGCCCGGTGATGATAGACAGCGTGCAGGTCGAGAACATCGACTTCTCCGACGCCTACGAGCAGGCGGTCGAAGCCAGGATGACGGCGCAGGTCGAGGTGCAGAAGCAGGAACAGAACCTGCAGCAGGAAAAGATCAAGGCCGATATCGCCGTCACCCAGGCCAAGGGCCGCGCCGACAGCGTCAAGGCCGAAGCCGAGGCCAGCGCCTACAAGACCAGGGTCGAAGGCGATGCGACCGCGGGCGCCATCAAGGCTCGCGCCGCCGCGATCGCCAACAATCCGCTGCTGGTCGAACTGACCAAGGCGGAGAGATGGAACGGCGAATTGCCGAAGTCGATGATCCCGGGTTCGACAGTGCCGTTCCTGGAGCTCAGCACGCCTGCCGCAGCATCGAACTGAGGCGCGGCGCCGCGGCGCAAACCAGATCAGGACGGCGGCGCGGTAGCCGTCCCATTGCGGTCACGGCTGAAGCACGGCGCCTCGGGCGCTTGCTTCCGTTCGCCCGAGAAAAGCCGTCAGCAGCTCCATTCCCACCGGCCAGTCGCCGAGCCCGCTGTCGCCATTGATGTGGCCAAGCGGCCCGGCGATATGGAGATCGCTGCCCCAGCGCTCGGATTTCGCCCTGACATAGTCCAGCGAGCCGTAGGGATCGTTGGTGCTGGCGACAATCAGCGACGGAAAGCGAAGCCGTTGTTGCGGCGCGTCGGCGAAGGCCCGGGCGGAGGAGGGAAAGGCCGACGACGCAGGGTCCGGAACCGCGACCAGCAACGCGCCGCCGATAGAGCGGGGGGAGATCCGCTGCCAGTGTACGACCAGCAGACAGCCGAGGCTATGGGCGACGAGCACCGGCGGTGTCCATGCCTGGCATACAGCGGTTTCCAGTGCTGCCACCCAGTCGTCGAAATCCGGCGCATCCCAACTCGCCGGACTGAACCGCCGCATCGCCGGGCTTGCCTGCTGCCAATGCGTCTGCCAATGGGCTTTGCCCGATCCGCCGATGCCCGGCACAATGATGAATTCGGTCATGCGAAGCCCTTCTTTCCTGATGCAGCGCGTGCAATTCTAGGTCTTCTCCCCGGCGGCGGAATGAGAGATCATCGGAAAGCAGCGACGAAATCCGATGGATTAAAGGCGATCATGCGGAACGGCGATTACCGGCCAAGGCTCGATCCCACCGATCTGGCGATCATTGAGATCATGCAGGAGGATGGCCGCATCGGCATCTCCGAGCTTGGCCGCCGCGTCGGACTGTCCCAGCCCGCCACCTCGGAACGGGTGAAGCGGCTGGAGGAGCGCGGGGTCATCCTCGGTTACAAGGCGGTGATCAATTCGGCAGCGCTCGGGCTCGGCACCATGGCGGTTATCCGCCTGCGCACCACGCATGAGCATATCCAGGCCTGCCTGAAGAAGTTCGCCCAATTGCCGGAGGTGGTCGAGGTGCTGCGGGTGACCGGTGAGGATTGTTTTCTGGTCAAGGTCGTGGTCCCGTCACCGCCCGACCTTGAAAGCATCGTCGACAGCATCGGCCGGTACGGCACGGTGACGACAAATGTGGTTCTGCGCGCCGAGCAACCGAAGCGGCTGGGCCGCGAATTGATGACCAGGGCCTGACCGGTCTATCGCTTGGTCTGTGTATGCCCGACGGCATTGGCGAACGAGATGCCGCCCTTGATCTCGCGCATCGCCATCGAGGTGATCGTGCGCCGCACGCCGGGCAGCCGGCTAAGCTCCTCGCGCAGCATCCTGTCGAGCGCCATCATGTCGACGGTGACGATCTGCAGGAGATAGTCTGCCTCGCCAGTCGTGGCGTGGCAGCGGCGGATCAGCGGATGCTGTTTGACCGCCGCCTCGAAGGCGTCCGACAGTTCGAAATCGATCGACACCTGGATGAAGGCTTCGATGCCGAAGCCGAGCTTGGCCGGGTCGATCCGGGTCGAGTAGCCGCGGATGACGCCGGCATCCTCCAGCGCCTTGACCCGCTTCCAGCACGGCGTCTTGCTCAGGCCGACCTCGTCGGCGAGCGCGGCAAAGGAGGTGCGGGCATCGCGTTCGAGCGCCGCGACGATCTTCCGGTCGACCGCATCCAGCATCATTCGTTCTTTCTGTCTGCTTCAGAAGCAGCTTTCGTCCTTCATTTCTCGCCAATCGAATAACAGAAAGGGACAATGTTCGGCAAGAAAGCGATTAGACTCGGGGGCTGGGGTCCAACAAACGCCTGCGGCCCAACGGCCGCGGCAAGGAGCATGGCCATGGACAAGCAGGACTATTATGCCCGCATCGAAACGCCTGAGATGCGCGACTATGGCGTCTACCTCAAATGCGACAGGCTGCTGGCCTGCCAGAAGCCGCTGGCCGAGATGGTCAATGCCGACGAGCTGCAGTTCCAGATCGTGCATCAGGTCGAGGAGCTGTGGATGAAGCTCATCGCCTATACGCTGGTCGATGTCGTCGATTTCCTGGAAAAGCAGGACACGCATCGCATCGTCACGCTGATGGGGCGCGTGCACCGGCTGATGCGGCTGATGACGGCGCAGCTCGACCTGCTCGAAACCATGTCGCCCAAGGAGTACCAGCAGATCCGGCTGCAGCTCGGCAATGGCAGCGGTCAGGAATCGCCGGGTTTCAAGCAGCTGTTGCGTCTGCCGCCGGATCTGTGGCGGGCCTTCAAGGCGTCATACCTCGACGGCCGCGGCCTCTCGGTCGAGGATGTCTACGATACCGGCTACGATCACGGCGACAGCTATGTCGTTGCCGAAGCGCTGGTCGAGTTCGACGAGCTGTTCCAGAAATTCCGCGCCAACCACCTCTACCTCATCCACCGCACGATCGGCCTCGGCGCGAGATCGCTGAAGGGCAGGCCGGTCGAATTGCTGGAGGCCGGCGCCCGCCACCGCTTCTTCCCGGAACTCTGGGACATACGCTGGGCGATGACCGACCGCTGGGGCAGCCAGTATGGAACGGTACGGGAGCCGATCAGCAAGCCGGGGGTGAACTTAGGGTAGTTCCAGGCTCGGGTTCCTCGCCTCGCGGCGGAGAGAGGGCCGCGAAGCGGCCGGAGAGGGGCCTTTCTTTGCCGGCGCAGTCCCCCGCTTCGCCGCGCCACCTCCCCCCATGAATGGGGGCGAGGAAACCTGGTCTTGCGAGGCCTTCTCCCCGCGCACTTGTCTCCTGCAGGTTTTTCGGGAGATGATGTCGGGCTTGCGGCTGGTGGTGCGTCCTTGGGGCACAACCATCGTAACTCTCGGGAGGACGTCGTGACCTTGGAAACCGCTCAATCAACCGTCCAGTCGCCGTGGCAGACGGCGGCAATCCTTATCGCCCGCCTGATCTTCGCAGCCGTCTTCCTGATGGCCGTGATCTTCAAATTCGTCGATATCGGCGTCACCGCCGGCTATATCGCGGCGGCCGGGTTTCCATTCCCGCTCTTCCTGGCCTGGTGCGCAGCCCTGCTTGAGGTCGTCCTCGTTCTATGCTTCCTGACTGGCGCCTTCTTCTCATGGGCAGCACTCGTCGCCGGCGCCTATGTGCTGTTCCTGGGCTTCGCCTTCCACGGGCCGTCGCACTGGGCCGGCAACCAGGCGGAGTTCGGCTTCTTCGTCGATCACTTCACCTTCCTGGCCGGGCTGCTGTTTGCCGCCGTGCACGGGCCGGGCCGCGTCCTGGCACTGAGGCTTGGCAGGGGGTGATGCCAAAGCTTGCTGCGGCGGTCACCCTTGGTCGCGGCGTCACATCTGGTCGTTGTAAGGTTCCTTGATCTGACCGACCATGCGCGCAAGTTTTGAGAAGGACGGCATGTCCGTCTCCGGCTGACATTGATTGGCCAGCTCCAGCAGTCGGATCGGGAAGTTGACGGCATCGCGACTCGACGCCGACATGCCTTCGGACCTTTCCTCGTTGGTCTCGCTGGCTTCGGCCTTGCGCAAGGCGATGTCTATGTCCTCGACGGAGAGCACGCCCTTGCGGACCAGGACCTGATTGATCGATGCGATGGCCATAAGCAGGCCTTCGAGTTGCAGATTGGCGACGTTCATGATTTTTGCTCCCATTGGCTAAGGGTCAAACGCGCGAATGCCTGTTCTGATCCGGACGGTGGCGTCTCGCCGGAGATTCCAGTGTGCTTCGCAAATCGGCTACTCTGCGTTTTTTTCGCGTCTCAGGTGAATTTTGTTCTTGCTTTGTGCCGGCAGCTATGCTACTAATTTGCGTATGGTGCTAATTGGCTCCAACGACCCGCCCGCCGAGGCGGGTTTTTTGTTTCAGGCTTCTTTTTCGATCGGACGTTACGTGAGCTGGCTATGAAGTCGGCGGGACAGCGCCCCCCTCTGTCCTGCCGGACATCTCCCCCTCTAGTGGGGAGATTGGCTGTCATTGCCGCTTTCGCCAATTTTGTAGGTGCAAAAAGGCGCTGCCGCCAAAGCTGCCGATCTCCCCCCTCGTGGGGGAGATGTCCGGCAGGACAGAGGGGGGCGCGAAGGAACGCAAGCTTGCCGGCTGACAGCCGAGGCACCGAGGGAAGTTCGCATTTTTTCTGCCGCCGTGCCACATTTTGTTCTTGCTTTGTGCCGGCAGCTATGCTACTAATCTGGATATGGTGCTAATTGGCTCCAACGACCCGCCCGCCGAGGCGGGTTTTTTGTTTCAGGCTTCATTTTTGGACCAAACGCTACGTGAACTGCCGGCTGTTAAATCGGCGGGCGCGAAGGAACGCGGCTCTGGCGATCGTCGGAACTGCAAGTCTCACCAATCGTAAATTTTCCAACGCGCCACTGAGCGCCCATCCCCAGAGAACATCCCCATGTCCAACCGTTACGCCACCATCATCATCGACGATGACGGCCGAGAGGTCGTCAGCGCTATTGGCGAGTTCGCCGGCGCCGCACCCTATGCACGCCATGGCCGCTTCGAGCAGGTTGTCGTCGGCGTGCGGATCGGCATGGTGCGCGGCGGCCCCGGCGACGCGGCCGGCGGTTTCGGCTTCCCGTTGGGAGCACTCGACGGCAAGGCGGCGGCAATTCTAAGGGCAAGGCTGAATGCGTTGCCCGACGCCAGTACGTTGGGGCCTGGCACGACGACCGATGCGAAATCGGCAAGCCAGCCGCCGAAGCCGAAGTCGGCGCGCGCCGCCAAGAAAGCGAAGCCGCGCAAGCGCATCGTGCGGCCAGGCAACAAGAAGCCGGCGATCTCCGCCGGGACGGCGGAGTAGGGCATGGCCAAAGCCCCTTCCGCCGGCGATCCGCAGCCGCACGATCAAGCACCCGGCAAGCAGACCAGGCGGGCGAAGAAGACGCTGGCCGACGGCTTTCTCGAAGCGATCCGCGCCGATTTCCGCGCCCATGGCGCCGGCGTCATCGCCGAGGTGCGCGCCGAAAAGCCCGACCAGTATCTGAAGCTCGTGCTGTCGGTGCTGCCCAAGGATCTTAGTGTCAACATCAACAATCTGGATGCATTGAGCGATGACGAAATCAGGCAGCGCATCCGCGGCCTCGAAGCCGTCCTTAGGCCGTTCCTCGAGAAGCCGGGCCTCGAAAAAGGCCTCGCACAGCCGGGCGGCAAGGAAGGAATATCTCAGCCTGCTGGCGGAGCTGGACCGGAGGCGCCGCACTAACCAGCTTGCCGCCTATCGGCCCTATCCCCGACAGGCCGAATTCCACGCCGCCGGGGCGACCAATCGCGAGCGCCTGTTCATGGCCGGCAATCAGCTCGGCAAGACCAGGGCCGGCGGCGCCGAGTGGGCGATGCACCTCACCGGCCGCTATCCCGACTGGTGGCAAGGCAAGGTTTTCGATTGTCCGGTTCGGATGTGGGCGGCCGGCGTCACCGGCGAAAGCACGCGCGACAACCCGCAGCGCATCCTGATCGGCCCGCCGCAGCAGCAGGCGGCCTGGGGCACCGGCATGATCCCGGCCGACGCGATCCTCAGCACGATGGCGGGGCGGGCGCCGGGCGCGCTCGACAGCGTCGTGGTGGCCTGGGGCGGCGGTGGCGACGTGCAGGCCGGCGAATCCGTGCTGTCGTTCAAGAGTTACGAGAAGGGCCGCGAGAAGTGGCAGGGCGAGACGCTGCACGGCGTCTGGTTCGACGAGGAGCCGCCGCTCGACATCTATTCCGAAGGGCTGACCCGCACCAACGCCACCGGCGGCATCACCATCGTCACCTTCACGCCGCTGCTCGGCATGTCGGACGTGGTGCTGCTGTTTTTGTCGGCGGAGCAGGTGGGAGGGATGGGGAGGGGATGACAGGGCTGCGAAATCGCGCAACTCGCGTTCCTTCGCGCCCCCCTCTGTCCTGCCGGACATCTCCCCCTCTAGTGGGGAGATTGGATGTCGCATTGGCTTTCGCCAATCTCCAATGCTTGTGGATAAGCGAGACGCTGAAGCTGCCATCTCCCCCCTTGAGGGGGAGATGTCCGGCAGGACAGAGGGGGGCGCTGTCCCGCCATCATGAAAACATCTTACCGAACAGCAGCATACGTCCAATACCTGCCACCATGATTCAATGCCGCGAGGGTGAAAACAATGACCCGTCACGTCACCTTCATGACCATCGACGACGCCGAGCACTACACGCCGCAGCAGCGCGCCGAGATCATTGCCGCCTATCCGGCGCATGAGCGCGAGGCGCGGGCCAAGGGCATTCCGGTGCTCGGCTCCGGCCGCATCTTTCCGGTGGCCGAGGAGCTGATCGCCTGCGAGCCGTTCCGGCTGCCGCGCTATTGGCCGCGGCTCGGCGCACTCGATTTCGGTTGGGACCATCCCTCGGCCGCGGTCGAGCTTGCCTGGGATACGGAAGCCGATGTCGTCTATGTCACGAAGGCCTGCCGTGCCTCGCAGCAGACTCCCGCCATGCAGGCGCTGACGCTGAAACCGTGGGGCGATTGGCTGCCCTGGGCATGGCCGCGCGACGGCCGCCGCGAGACGCTGGAAGGTGCCGGCACCGCACTTGCCAGGCAATATTCGGCACATGGGCTGAACATGCTCGCCAGCCATGCGCAGTTCGCCGACGGGTCGGTCTCGGTCGAGGCCGGACTGATGGACATGCTCGACCGCATGCAATCCGGCCGCTTCAAGGTGTTTTCGACGCTTCTGCCCTGGTTCGAGGAGTTCCGGCTCTACCACCGCAGGGACGGCCAGGTGGTGAAGCTGCGCGACGATCTGATGGCCGCGACCCGCTACGGCGTGATGATGCTGCGGGAGGCGGTGGTCGACCCGGCGGTATTCAAGGCGGCGCGGCGGAAGGCCGGGCAGGCCGATCCGCTGGGGTTGTTCAGGTGACCCTCCGCATCATTCCCGCCACGTTGCGCGACCTCTCCTACATCGCCGCCAATCTGCGCCCCGAAGACCGGGCCGAGATCGACTGTCAGCTCGACCATTGGTCGCCGGCTTTGCTGGCACTGACAGCGCTGCAGGGCTTTGCCTATGTCGCCGAACTCGACGGAAATCCGGAGGCCGGCTTTGGTGCTGCCGAGCAGCGCAGCGGGCTGTGGATCGCCTGGAGCTGGGGCACGCGCCGCATGAGGCGCTGCGTGCCTGCGATTACGGAGTTCTTTCACGCGGTGCTCGGGCCGGAAGTTGCCGCGCGCGGCGCTTGGCGGGTCGAGGCCCGCGCCTTGGCCGCCAATCAATTGGCGCTGCGCTGGCTTGCACGGCTGGGCGCGACGCAACGCTGCCGCCTGCCGGGCTATGGCCGGAACGGCGAGGACTTTCTGCTCTACGACTGGACAAGAAGCTCTCATTTCGGAGAAAACCATGTGCCTTTTTCAAAAGCCGCCGGCGCTGAAGCCGTTGCCGCCGACACCGACCATTGCCGACAAGGACGTGCAGGCGCGCGAAGCCGCGTTGCGGGCTCAGCTTGCGGCCAATGATGGCACTGCAGGAACCGTGAAGACCGATTTGTCGCCCGGCGATCTGACCGGCCAGCGCCGCGTGCTGCTGGGGGTTTGACATGGGCGCCATGAGACGAGTGTTCCGCAACCGGGTGCTGGCCTGGTGGTACTGGCGCCGGCACGCAAGGTTGGTAAAGAAGCGGTGAAGCTGCCGATCTCCCCCACTCGTGGGGGAGATGCCCGGCAGGGCAGAGGGGGCGCTACCCTACCGGCCTTGGTGATCAATTTGCATTGCCGCTATCGGCTCATTCCGGTGGGAACGAAACTGAGCTTGGCGTTCCTTCGCGCCCCTCTCTGGCCTGCCGGCCATCTCCCCCACGAGTGGGGAGATCGGCAGCTTCCGCATTTTCCGTAACAGCCGAGCGCAATTCGTGTTCCTTCGGCACGGTTGACATTCCTTCCTCAGCAGCCATGCTGCAATGCAACATGGCTATCGAGGAGTCCGGCATGACAGAAGCCCGGTCATCGCGCATCGAGTGCCTGGACGGGCTTCGGGCGCTCGCCGCGATCTGGGTGCTCATCGGACACTGCCTGCTGTTGACCGGCTGGCATATTCCTATTCTCGGCGAGCCGGATCTCGGCGTCGACCTCTTCATCATGCTGTCCGGCTTCCTGATGGTGTTCCATTACCAGCTGCGCCAGGACAAGGAGCCCTGGCAAAGGCCGGAAACCTGGCTGAAGTTCTGGAGCCGCCGCTATTTCAGGATTGCGCCGCTGTTCTACGTCATGCTGTTCGCTGCCCTGGCGCTTGGCCCCTATCTCTACCAGTCCAGGATGGTCATCGACGAGTTCCTGCTGAGGTCGCCGCAGGCGCCCGAGCGGTATCTCGACAGCGGCCTGAAAAACATCGGCGCCCATCTGCTGTTCCTGTTCGGCCTGGTGCCGAATTTCGCCTATCGCACGCCGCTGCCCGACTGGAGCCTTGGCTTGGAGATGCAGTTCTATGCAGTGTTCCCGGCGATTATGCTGTTGGTCCGCAGGCTTGGCTGGATATCGAGCGCCATTCTGGTCGCGGCGACCGGCAGCGCGATCGTGTTCTTGGTAGGACAATTGTCGGTGCATTTTCCGATGCCGTCGTTCCTGCCGCTGAAGATGCAGATTTTCCTCTGCGGGATGCTGCTGGCGGGCGTCGTCCATCAAAGGCAAAAGCGGCCTTTCGTGCATCTGACATTGGCTATGCTGCTGGCCGCGCTGCCGTTCGGCGGCGGCTATGGGCTGAGCAAGCTTTTGATGCGGGAAGCGCTCGTTGTGGGCTTCTTTGCGCTGGTTCTCTACCGGATGCTGCCGGGAATGGCGGGCACCGTTGCCAGAAAGATTGCCATGACGCTCGCCAACCGGTTCTTTCATCTGATGGGTGAGCTTTCCTTCAGTATCTATTTGATCCATCTGCTGGTTCTCCAGCCGGTCGCGGCTCTGGTCATCACCCAGTTCGGCCACGAGCTGTCGGCGCCACTGCGCTTCGCGATCGTTGTTGTCCTCGTCTTGCCGGTGGTGTGCCTGCTGTCCTGGATCACCTATACGCTGATCGAAGTGCCCGGCCAGAAGATGGGACGCTTCGTGGTGCAGCGCTTTGGGCGCAAAGCCGCGCTGGAGACGACGCCGGCGGAATAAGGCGCTTCCAATCTCCCCGCTTGAGGGGAAGATGTCGCCGAAGGCGACAGGGGGGTCGCCGATCCACGCGAGACGACCCCCTCTGTCCTACCGGACATCTCCCCCTCAAGTGGGGAGATTGGCAGCTTCGGCGTGCCCGCCATTTCTTTTTCCAATTGAGTTCATCAAGCGAGGCTGACCATGAGCGATTCCCGTGCTCGCGATATTTTGTCGCGACAGGCAGAACTGGAGAGCGAACGCAGCCAGTATGAGCATGTCTGGGAGGCGGTGTCCGAATTCTGCGACCCCGATGCGCCCGACATGTGGAGCGGCCGCCGGCAGGCCGGCGCGGACTCGCAGGCCGAGCGGCAGGAGCGGCGCGGTGCGCGTGTCTACGCCAATACCATCAACTCGGCCGCCAACCGGCTGGCCGCGGGGCTGGAAAGCCTGATCATTCCACAATCCGAGAAATGGCACGGTCTGTCGACCGCGGCCATCAACGACGATGAGACCGACGAGGAGAAGGAATGGGCGGAAGCGCTGCGCGATTTCCTATTCTCGCTGCGCTACTCCGCCAACTCGAACTTCGTGGCGGCAACGCAGGCCTGCCTGCGCAATGTCGTGCGCTACGGCCCGGCTTATCTCTACGCCGAGGAGGGTTTTGGCAGCACGCTGATCCGCTATGCCTCGATCCCGGTGGTCGAGGGCTATCTCTCGCGCAACCGTTGGGGCCAGGTCGACATTTTCCACCGCCGTTACGAGCGCACCGCAAGACAGGCGGCGCAACTGCTCGGCTACGACAGACTGCCGGCGCGGATCAAAGTTCTGGTCGACAACCCCGCCAAATGCGAGACAAAAATCTCGCTGATCCAGTGCATCCAGCCGCGCGACGAGCGCAAGATGTACAGCCTGAGCGGCTCCTACCAGTATCTCGACACGGCGTTCGCGTCCTATCATGTGATCGAGGACGAGGAGGCGATCGTCAGGGAAAGCGGTTTTCGCTCCTTCCCGGTATCGTGCTTCAACTGGCGCCGCTACGAGGGCGACCCGTACGGCATCTCGCCAACCATCGAGGCACTGACGACGGTGCGCGAAGAGAACGCCGTGCGGCGCTCCGGCCTGCGCGCACTTCAGCAGATCACCGATCCGGCGACCGCCTCCAAGGCCAGGCTCGACTATGTGCCGGTGCTCAATCCCGGCGAGAACTATCCCGGCCTGATCGACGATGCCGGCCGGCCGCTGATCGCGCCGATCGCCACCGGCCAGAACCCGACCTATGCCTTCAACTACGCCGACAGCCGGGCCGAGGAGATCCGCGACATGATGTTCGTCAATCTGTTCCAGACGCTGGTACAAAACCCGCAGATGACGGCGACCGAGGCCTTGATCCGGCAAGAGGAAAAGGGTGCTCTGCTCGGCCCCTCCGGCTCGATTATCCAGGCCGGCTTTGCCTCGAATCTCGACCGCGAGCTGGGTATTCTGGAAGACAAGGGACTTTACGAGGAAGACAGCCGCTTCCTGCCGCCGGCGAGCCTTGCCGGCAAGGCGCTGCGGCCGACCTTCACCGGCCCGCTCGACGTGCTGCGCCGCTCGGCCGAAGCGCGCGACACCATCCAGGTGGTCACCACCGCCATGCAGATGGCGCAGTTCGACCCCGGCGTCATGGACAATATCGACGGCGACGAGGCGCTGAAGATCGTGCAGGGCGCCGGCCGCAGCCCACAACGCATCTTCCGCCGCCAGGATGAAGTGGCGGGCATCCGCGATGCCAGAGCCAAGGCTCAAACCGCACAAGCAGGCATGGCTTCGATCGTTTCTGCCGGCAAGCTGGCCAAGGATGCCGTGCCGGCGGCAGTGCAGGCGCGCGACAGCGGCCTGCTCGATGGGCTCGGCGGGCTGATGCCGCAGGGCAACGGCGTACAGGGTGGCGACGTACAGGGTGGCGGGGCATGAATGGCAAACGCTTCGCCCATTCCAGCCAGGCCGGCGGCCCGGCCAAGGCGCGGGATGCCCTGGCCAAAGCCTATTTCAGGGTATTCTCGGGCCAGGACGGCGAGATGGTGCTGGCCGACCTGACGGCTGCGACCGGCTATTACCGCCGCCCGTCCTACGGTGAATGGCTGGCCAAGACCAAGACGCCGATCGGCTTCGAGCTGCACAGCGCGCTTAGCAACGCGCGGGCCGAAGTGGTGCAGCACATTATGGGTTTCCTGACGCTGGACGAAGCGCAGCTGGCGGCGCTGGAGAAGGCGGCGAGGCTGGAGGGGTAGCGGGCCTAGGACCGGCGGCCTTGCCACAGTCATGGCCTGCTCCGACCGATCGTTCGCGGGAGTCCGCGAGCCCGGCCAACTCATAAGGGAATGACAATATTTTGCCGAGGCCATTTAGCCGACGGCGCAGACCGCCAGCATCTTCAGTGCCGGCGACACTCTCATTGGCGACCTCTCCAAAATTCATGACCCGACGAAGGCGGCGGCACGGGGCCGGCGCGCGGCAGCGCCGCGCCACGATCCCCGGCGCGCTCATGGCAGGAAACAAATAGATGGCGACCATACCTCTCCAGCTTGCCCAGCGGCGGCTCGACGTCGGCAATGTGCTCTCCTATCCCGAAGGATCGCCGGTCGGCAGGGCGATGCAGGGTTTTGGCGACGAGCTCTCTGCCGTCGCCGAACGCTACCAGCAGCAGAAGCAGCAGGAGGAGGCGTTCGACGCCGACCTCGCGCGCCGTCGGTTCAACGGCCAGATCGGGCAGGCGGAAGACGAGGTGGTGGCGAATGCGCCGGCCGACGGCAGCGGCCTGCATGACACGATGTATGGCCAGGTCGATCCGCGCACCGGCAGGATGATCAAGACCGGCCTTTTCGACACGCTGTTCGCCGATGCCCTGCCGAAAATGCCCGAAAGCCAACGCGCCAATTTCGCCAGGCAGAAGGAGGCCATGCGCGAGGCCGGCTCACTACGGATGGCGGCGAGGCAGCTTCAGCGGCGCGACGAATATGAGCAGGCCGAGTGGACCAAGGTCGACAACATCTCAACCAGTGCCATCGCGCAAAGCAACCCGAAGGACACCGAGAACTTCGAGGCGATCCGGCAGAACGGTTTTGACCTGATTGCCAAGATCGGCAACCCGCTTGCCCGGCAAGCGGCGGCAGTCGCCTGGCGCAGCAACACGGCCAAGGCACTGGTTCAAGCGATGATCGCCCAGGACCCGAAACGTGCTGCCGAGGTGCTGGGTGCCGCGCAGGCTGGAAGCTGGACTAAGGGCGACACCGCCGAGGCCGTTGGTGGTTCCAACGCCTTTGGTGCGCCCAATGCGGCGGCAGCGAAGGGTGACCGCGTCGGCAACGAGACCCCGGATGAAAGGTTGGCGCAGGCGTTCAGGGACGACCTTCCGCAACAGGAACAGGCAGCGCTGATCCGACAGGCGCAGGCGGCCAACATTGCTCAGCAGGTTGAGTTTCGCACCAACATTGGTCTCGCCGAGCAGAACGCGCCGGGCGCCATCGCACAGACTGGCGCCTATTCCGGCAAGATGCCTGGTCGGGACGCCTTCATCGCTGTCTATGGCGTCGAGCAGGGCGGCAAGCAGTACGGGGATTTTGCCAGAAAGATTGATGTTGGTCGTCAGGCCTTCGGCATGCGCACCATGCCCAACCAAGCAATCCATGCGGCGCTACGCGATGCCGAACCTGGTCCTGCAGGTTCCCAAGGGGAGCAGGCGCGGTATCACGTCACGGCCGCCGCCGCGCTTCAGACGCTGGACGCCAGACGGACGGACCCTGCCGCATACGTTCGCAAGGTCTTTCCGAGCGTCGACGCAGCCTGGAGCGAGATCACCACTCCCGACAGCGAGTCATGGAATCGTGAAGGAGGGCCGGACACCTACGACCGAGGAACTTATGTCCGAGCAATCGCCGCTTCAGTTGCAGCACAAAAGCAATTGGGCATCGAGAACTATCAACCTTTCCCATGGTCTGTTCTCAAGAACATCGCCACGACATTCAAAGACGGGAGCGTGCCACAGGCGGACAAGCACACCATCCTGTACAGCCTCGTTGGTGGGGCGTCCGATCCAGAGGTCCGAGCAGCCTTATCCCAACAGCTCGTCCAAGCCGGGCTTCCTCAATCGGTCGAAAGCCAACCGGCTAGGCCCGTTGTTGCACCTGTGATCGCCGGGAAGCAGAATCAACCGCCTGCTCCTTCAAACCGCAGGAAACCTCAATCGAAACTGGAACTCGCCGCGGAGGACTTCGGCAACTACCTCACCGAAGGTTTTGAAGGCCTAGGCCGAGGCCCGCACGACATTGGGCTGTTTCTTCAGGATCTGCGCGACGATCCTTTGGACGCGCTCAGTCAACTGCCGGTCACTTCTGCCTCCGGATTAGCTGCAGAGGGCAGCCTGGCGTTCGAGTCACTCGGCCAAGCCATTGCAAAAGGACTGGCCATTGTCCGCGGCGGGACGGGCAAGTTTGCCAAGCCGTTAGAGGAGCTTACGGCCAGTGGGTCGCGGGCCACATCAGAACTCGCCGTTGAGGGAGCGGCGGTTCGCCAGACGACCGAGGTTGAGTCTCGTGCAATAAATGCAGCAAAAGAGGCCGCTTACCTCTTGAGCACCGGCGTCAAGCCTGACAAGGCTGAGCTTCTTGCGATAATAAAGTCGATCGCCAGAGACCCCTCTAAGATTAGGCATCCGGGAGCATCGTTTGGCAAAGCTCTTTCAAAAAATTACCGCAAAACATTTCTTGATGCGAACCCGAATCTAAAGGGAGAGGTTGTCGTCCATCACGCTGCAGAGCAACAGATATGGACCAGATATCCAAGCCTTGTTGCTGAAGATGAGATGCACTCTCTTCAAAATCTTCGCGGCATACCAAAAGGATTAGATAACCTTTTGCACAAGATCGTTTTCCGATTCGAATGGGATAAATTTTATGCGTCGCACCCCCAGCCAACGCGTCAGCAGGTGCTGGACTACGTGACTTATATCGACAAACAATACGGACATCTGTTCAATCCTCCAATAGGTGAGTGATGCAATATTTTTACATATGGCCGAACGTCGCTGGTGGACTTGGTGAAAATACCGTTCTTGACTCGAGTGTCCATCCGCCAATCGTGACCAAGCTTCACTACGTTATAGAGGGCTGGTTTGGCGATGTGATCGTTACGACGTTCCCGTGTTACCTCGTCACCGAAGACACCCAGCGCGCACTGCAAAAGATGGGTTTTTCAGGCGCGACGTTCGCCGACGCCGAAGTGACAACATCCGAAGAGTTTCATGAGGATCAACCTGGGCAGGAACTTCCACCCTTCGTCTGGCTTAAAGTGAATGGCAAGGCCGGCCGGGACGATTTCGGGATCGCAGCGGACTATCGCCTCGTCATCTCGAAACGCATTCTTGATTTGCTGGAATCATTGGGAATACCGTTTGCTGTCATCGAGCCTTACGATGGTAAGTAGCAATGAGGTTGGGCTTTCATTTTTTTGATCCTCATTAGGTGAATGGTGGACTATTTTTACATAAAGCCCAATGTCGCCGGCGGAATAGCCCGTGGCACCATCATGGACACAAGCGTTCACCCCCTGTTGTGAGCAAACTCACCTACCAGATGGAAGGATGGTTCGGCGATGTTATCATTGCTGGCGATCTGCGTGTGGTCATATCGGAGCGTGTGCTGAATCTACTCGACCGCTTTGGTATCCCGTCAGCGACGGTTGAGCCCTAGACGGTCGATAGTGCTATTGTTGCCATAGTTCGCGCTGTAGTGGATGTGCATGAAATCAATCCAGTGAAGTTTGGCGGCAGTTCACCGACAACAGGGGTATGCCGTGGTGGAACCAGTTGCTGAGCGACCTGTGACGATAGCAATGGGACATATTTAACTGAGGGACATTCGACGCACCGGCTGAATCCGCAGTCGTCGACGGCCTGTCCGCACGGTTGGGAGTCGTGCTGCCAAGGATTACATGATTTCCTCAAAGAGCATAATGGAGGCGACGGTTTCATCGGCAATAACTATACTATTTTTTTAAAGCCGAAGAACTGGCTGACTTCAACCGCGGATATGAGGTTGAAAAATATGCGCCAGGCATCTTCTTATTCGCATCTGACGGAGGAGGTGAAGGCTATGGCTTCGACACTGAAGATGCGGCCATGCCAATCGTACGCATCCCATTCATAGGTATGGATCGGCAATCCGCTGAGACGATAGCGCGTGACCTCGCCGATCTATTTGCTCGGTTGGTGGACTGAAAATGCCCGACCACAATAGATATTTGCGCCCCAAGGGCATGGAGCTGTTTGAGATCGGCGATCCAGTCACTTTGGAGAATAAGATCTGGTTGACCAGACAAGGGCATTTTGAAGCGGTGCGCTACTGGAATCGAGCTATCGGGATTCTGCGTAAGGCGGCGCCGGAGAAAGCGGCACCGGCGGATGGGTAGGGTGCGGGGAGCACTGACCTTGCGGAGGCCATGACGCTTTCGGCCGATCATTGTGCAAGTTTACGAACCCGGTGTAATGCAACTCGTCCCTAGATCTCAACATGATCGAGGGAGTATCTTCCAGAAAACACTGCATCCGAATGGCCGAGGAGGATTTTCCCTATGGGGAAAAAAATGAAGTTGCTGGATATCGTTGGGCGGTTGTCGGAATTTGACGAGGAGGACCCGGTCTACGCAGCGGAGCCCACAATCTACGCGGCGGAGCCTTGGACAGAGGATTCAGACGCGATGGTTTTGCCTCAGCAGGATGGGGTGTTGGTACCACCCGAGGCAGCTAAAGAGGGCCTGGCATACTTTCTCGAAATCAACCTTGCGATCGAGATTACCGAGACTTTGGTTGCATCGCAGAAAGAAAAGCCAAGCATTTCTGCCATCTGCGAACGCGTTATTTATTATGCCACCTATGATGCGTGAGAGGTTAAATGTTGACTAACCCACGTTATGACGGACAGCCGCTGCTTAGGCTGCTCGATGTTTATGTGCTCTGGGCGATCGGAGAACTTTCTCAAGAGTCGGAGGATGGCTTGAAAAGGATGGCCCCCAAACTGCGATCTATCTATGGCGGCGACGGACAATGGCATGACGCAATAGCCCACTCTATGCACATGCCCGAGGGAATGCCGGCAGCAATCCGGGATATGTGGGCAAGGAATCTCGAGATCGCCCGCGTCAATGGTGTAACCCTCCCACCCCAGAAATTTGCCGAGATGTTCGTGGACGAAAATTTCGCGGGTTGAACGTTCTTCTCTCTGAGGCTGCGCTATAGCTAGAATTTGCTCAAATCCACTGTGATCCGCAACGGGCTGGTTTTGACGCCTGGCGGCCAACACCTCTGGACCGATTTCGAAAGTTGTCGGGCCGCTTCCGCCGCTGCTTCCGAATGAGGTTCGTAGGATACAACCGTAACCGACTTGATCTTGCCGGCCTTGTCCAGTGTCACCTCGAAAGTGGCTTTGACACGATTGTCGACAGCGGCCACCGGCAAGACCAGGCATTCGCCAATCCGCTCAACGCTGACAGCCTGTCTGGCGTGTGCGGAAACCGAACAAACAGCCAGCAGTGAGGTCATCAAAAATCGCATCGTCGCCCCCTTTGGATAGCAGACGATAGCGCCGACGTTTAATCAGCGGAAGGACCAAATCATCGGGGAAAAAGGATGCGCCGAGGCTGAAGCTGCGCCCCTCTCCCCGTTCTACGGGGAGATGATGCCGGCAGGCAGGTGAGGGGCGGAGCCGACATGTCAGAAGTTTGCGCTGCCCCTCATCCCCCTGCCGGGACCTTCTCCCCGCAGAACGGGGAGAAGGGGGCACGCTCAATAATCGCCGTTATAATAGCGGTCGTCACAGGGGGCGGTGTAGATGCGGCCGCTGTTGCGATCCTGATAACGGCAAAGCTGTTCGCCGCGCGGCTGCGGCGTGGTGGCGTTGCCGACGACGGCGCCCAGCAAGGCGCCGGCTCCGGCACCGATGACCGTGCTCTTGGTGTTGCCGCCGATCGCCTGGCCGGCAAGCGCACCGGCGCCGGCGCCGAGCAGCGCACCGGTGCTGGTTCTCTGCTGTGCTTCGGTCTGCGCGCAGCCTGCCAATGCGGCGGTTACGAGCACGGCGGCAATGGCTCTGGACATGGTCATCGTCTGGTACTCCCTTGAAGTCTATGAACTAATACACGGGCCGATTTTGCCAAGTGCGGTGGCATTTGCGGCGGAACATAGGCACCGTGCCTCACGAAATAAGACATGGTTGTTTTAGTCTGACAGCCGGAGACGACGGCTCGGCAAGACGATGCCCAAACGAGACTAATCTTTGACGGCCCCATGTGCCCGATCTGCTTTTTCTACGCAGCGGCTAACTCTTCCTCAAATCCCAAAAATGGAGAAACCAAATGACCCGAGGTCTTGCCCGGACGCTTTCGCGTGCCGCCGCCAGAGAAGCCGGCCTTGCCCCGCCCAAGGCGGGGCTTGCCGTCAGGACGACCGGACAGGGCGGCGCCTACCGCTCCGTCTTCTCCTTCAATGCCATGCCGGTGCCGGTCACCGATGCACTGGCCTATGCCAGCCAGAAGCTGTTCGATTTCATCGATGGCAAGATCCGTATCAAGGGCGGTACGGCCCGGCTGCAGTTTGCGGTGCTGACTACCCGCGCGTCGACCATCAACGACAATGCCGCGCTGACCTGGTCGCTCGGCTCGGCGGCAGCGTCGAGCGCTGTGCTTGCCGGAACCATGGTCAATGTGCTGGGCGCGACCGGCCGCACGCTGGATGGCGCCGGTGCCGCGCCGTCGAGCGCGTCGATTGCCGATGTTGCCGCAGCCTTGACGCTCGACGGCACCGTGACGCCGGTCGACCTCTATCTCAATCTGGCGTTTGCCACCGGCACCGACATCGATGCCGACGGCACGATTGCCGTTACCGGCACGATCACGCTGCTCTGGGAGAACTGGGGCGACAATGCGTAGGCGCTAATCTCCCCCCTTGAGGGGGAGATGTCGCCGAAGGCGACAGAGGGGGTAGGTTCGACCGGGCGCGACCCCCGGCGACAGATGAGGTCGGCGCTCCACGCGCGGCTACCCCCTCTGGCCTGCCGGCCATCCCCCCCTCGAGGGGGGAGATACCAAGTTTCACCGCCAGTGCTCTCATCACCGGCCTTCAAACTCTCAGCAAAAGGAATCTTCTCATGACAGATCTGGCAGACGCCGGGTCCGTGGTGGCGGTGCCACCGGCGGGCAACCTTGCACGGCCACCGGCCAACGGGGACAACGGGTCCGCCCCGCCTAAGGCCGCAAGCTGGTTTGACGGTCTTTCCGAAGGCAACCGCAAGCTCGCTGAAACCAAGGGCTGGACCAAGCCTGAAAGCCTCGATCGGGTTTTCGCCTCCTATGCGGAGCTGGAGCGGCAGCAGGGTGAGAGCCTGCGCGTTCCGGCAGCCGATGCAGCCGCGGAAGACTGGGACAGGTTCCATGCCCGGCTGCCCGAGGCGATGCGTCCGCTGACCTCGCCCGACAAGGTCGAGTACCGGCGCCCCGACGGGCTCCCCGAAAACTTCGCCTATTCGGACGAGCTCGCCAATGCGTCCAAGGCCTGGGCGGTCGAGGCAGGTGCTACCCCGAAGGTTGCACAGGCCTATCACGACCGCTTCGTCGGCTACATGGCCGAGCAGGCCAAGGCACAGCAAATCGCCGTTGCCCGCTCGGTCGAGACTACGCACGACGACCTCGTGCGGGATTGGGGACCGACCGGGAGCGATGGCTTTCGCCAGAAGCTCGAGGTCGCCAACCGGGCGATGAAGAAGCTCGGCCTGGTCAATGCCTACAAGGCGAAGGGCATCCTTCTGCCGGACGGCGCCTTGACCGACCCGCAGATCGCCAAGGCGTTCCACGCTATCGGCGAGGCGATGTTCCGCGAAGACACGATCGACGGCAATGCTGCCTTGAGCGGAGGCAACCCCTTCAAGCGCAATGCCGCCGGCGAGCGCAACCTGACTGGCATCTCGGCCCTGGTCAAAAGCGACCCCGCCCGCGCCCGGCGGCTGGCACGCGAGGCCGGCGAAAACCCCGACCTGTGGATGCCCAACAACCCTCTTTGACCCCAAACCTGAAGGAAGACAAAAATGGCAGACGCCTACACCCGTATCGCGGACGCGATCGTTCCGTCCGTCTACGCGCAATACTCGTTCGAGGAGCACGTCCAGTCGCTGGAGATTTACCAGGCCGGGATCCTGTTTTCCGACCCGTCGATCGCCTCGAAGCTCAGCCTGGGCGGGCGCTCCGTCGACATGCCCGGCTGGAAGGATCTCGGCAACGATCCCTCCGAGCCGGTCAATGACGACCCGGCCGACTCGATCGAGATGAAGAAGATCGGCGCGCGCCGCGAAGTCGCGGCCCGCAATGTGCGTGCGCAGGCCTGGGGCATCCCGGACCTGACCTCGATCCTTGCCGGTGACGATCCGCAGAAGCTCATCGTGCGTCGCCAGACCGACTACTGGCAGCGCGCCAACAAGCTGACGCTGCTCGGCATCCTGAAAGGCGTGCTGGCCGACAACATCGCCAATGACGGCGGCGACCTGGTGCGCGTCACCGGCGCCTCCATCGTCGACACCGACATCATCGAGGCCGCCTATCTGATGGGCGACCGCGCCGACAAGTTCAAGACGATCTGGATGCATTCGAAACAGATGAAGGCACTGAAACTCGCCGATCTCATCGACTATGTGCCGTCGTCCGAGCAGGGCGGGCCGCTGATCCCCTATTACATGGGGCTGAGGGCCGTCGTCGATGACGACATTCCGGTTGCCGGCGGCGTCTACACCGCGTTCATGTTCAAGGACAAGGCGATTCTGTGGAACGAGCTGCCGGTCAACACCGAAGGCGGGCCGCTCGAGTTCGACCGCAAGCCGCGGCAGGGCCATGGCGGCGGCGTCACTGAAATGGTCGGCCGCCGGCATTTCGTGCCGCATGTGCCGGGCACCCGCTTTCTCGACGCGTCCTCGGCCGGCGAATTCGCCACCGATGTCGAGTTGGCACTGGCGGCAAACTGGGACCGCACGGCCTCGAGCGTCAAGCACATGACGTTCATCGCGCTGAAGACGACCGAGTCCTGATCGGCGAAGGGGCGGGCGTCCGACGTCTCGCCCCTTCGGGACGCCAGGTCGGCCACGGTGGCGAATCCCAAGTTCACCCGCTGCGCTGCGTCAGAGTGATGTGAATTTTGGGGTTCGCTACAACATTCATGTTGCCCTTTGGCCAATCGACGGCACCAAACAGTTACAAGAAAGGGCGATGCTGACTGTCTCGGCAAGGGAGGTAACTATGAACATGAAGTACAAAACAGTTCAGGAAGTGCTCCGAAAAGCGGGGATTGTCATGAGCAAGAAGGGGGAAGTTCATCGCATAAACTTCTTCAGCGGTCTGGAAAACACCGCCTACTACACGCCGAGTCTTCAGGATGCCCTGGACAAGGGCTTGGCTATGGCAGGAGGTGCCGGAAGGGTGAAATCAGGCGCCTTTGTCAAGTCAGCCGAAACAGGGCAGTGGATCGCGACCAGCGCACGCGTCGGCTGACACAATCAAGGCAAGACATCGCCGCGTTGCGCGGCGGTGTCGTGAAACTGCAATAGCCCAAGCATTGCCGTCTTTCTTGCTCGAATGGGAAAAAGACGGCTGACGAAGCGTCTGCCACGCCATTTCCTGACGGGCGGTTGGTGGCGTGACGGCCTCATGCACGAGACGTGCAACATCTGCCCAAGCCAAAATCACAAGAAATCCCCAGCCGCCTCGAAGCGGCTTTTTGCCGTGGAGGCACCATGCCCCGTTTTCCCCGACCAACCACACAGCCGGAGGCCTGAGCTATGGCCATCACCCCGCTCGACATCGCCAACATGGCGCTCGCCGTGCTCGACGAGGCGCCGATCGACAGCCTCGACCAGGACGCCAAGGCGGCGCGCCTGCTCAATCTGCATTTCGACCTGACCCGCGAGGCCGAATTGACCAAGCATGCCTTTGTCTTCGCCATCCTGGCGACCTCGGTCGCCGGCTTCGACACCGGCAGCGGCGCTGGCACGCTGAACTTTGCCTATGAGCTTCCTGCCGATTGCCTGCGGCCCTTGCCGCTGACGGGGAATGGCGAGCCGGACGGCGTTCCGCTCTCATGGCGGCAGGAGGCCGGGCTGATCTATTCCGATCAGGCGGGCCCGCGCATCATCCGCTATGTCGCCAATCTGAGCGACCCGAACGACTGGGATGCGCTGTTCAGCGAAGTGATGGTGGTGGCGCTCGCCGTCAAGATCGCGCATCCCTTGACCCACAAGGCCGGCATGATCGACGTCGCCCGCAGCGCCTATGACAGGGCGCTGGACGCCGCCTACTCGGCCAATGCCATCCAGCGCGGCGGCAGATTATCCAGAACCTCCTGGGCTCTCCAGCGCGGCGACAACAGGTTCGTCGGCCGATGACCACGCTCTATCCGGTCCAGGACGCTTTCATCCGCGGCGAGATTTCTCCCCGCTTGCATGCTCGCGCCTCGCTCGAGCTTTACCGGGCGGCGCTGTCGAAATGCACCAACTTCGTCACGCTGCCGCATGGCGGCATCAGGAAGCGCGGCGGCACCTATTTTTGCGCGCAGGTGAAGGCTCCGTCAAAGGCGACACGGCTGATCCCGTTCATCTTCTCGGCCGACCAGGCCTATGCGCTCGAATTCGGCGATCTCTACATCCGCGTCTATGCCTATGGCGCGCGTGTCGGCACGGTCGAAGTCGTTTCGCCTTATCTCGAGGCCGATCTGTTCGACCTGCAATTCGTCCAGTCGGCAGACCAGATGTGGATCACCCACAAGGATCATCCGGTCAAAGTGCTGACGCGCACCGCGCACACGACTTGGACGCTCGCCGATTTCGTCTTTCTCGACGGCCCATACGACAAGATCAACACCACCGCCACGACGTTGACACCGGCCGCAACCGGCAACGCCATGCCGGTCATGGCCTCGAATACGCTGCCAAGCGGCACGGTCAGCAACAGCAACGGCTCATCCGACGTGTGGCAGGTGTTCGATGGCGACAAGCAGAAGGGGGAGAACATAGCGGGCTTTCCGAGCGGGTATCTGCGCTACCAGTTCGGCGGCGGCGGGACCAAGACGGTCGACGCCTACTGGATTACCGCCACGAATGATCACTCAGACACTGCATCGCCGACCCAGTGGCAATTCCAGGCCTCGCACAACGGCACCGACTGGACGACGCTCGACAGCCGGGACGGAGAGACCGGCTGGTCCAAGTCGGAAACCCGCTTCTTCGACGGCTTCAACAACACGGTTGCCTACGAATATTATCAGCTGCTGTTTTCAGGTGGCGGCAGCGACGGAACCGCTATCGCCGAACTGGCCCTGCACGAATACGCGCCGTCGCAAACGCCGTTCGATCTTTCGGCATCCTCGATCGTCGGCATCAACGACGGCATCGGCTTCCAGACCAGCGATGTCGGCCGCGCCATTCGTCTGCTTGGCGCGGATGGCTTCTGGCGCTGGGTCAAGATCGTTGCCCGGACCAGCGCCACGGTGGTCACGGTCCAGTTGTACGGGCATGCTCTGCCCGATCTCAGCCCGATCATCCGCTGGCGTTTCGGCACGTTCGTGCCCGGCAAGTATGTCCAGAGCGGTTCGCTTTACGAGGAGCGTCTGGCGTTCAGCCGCAAATTCTCGGTCTATGCCTCGCAAACCGGCGATTTCGACAACTTCGCCACCGGTGAGAAAGACACCGACGCGCTGGAATTCGTGCAGGCAGGTGGCGGTCAGGCCAATGACATTACGTGGGTGGCGGAATCGGACGGTGCGCTGATCATCGGAACGCTTGGCGGGGTGAGGGCCCTGTCGGGCTCGGGCATCGACGAGGCGCTGACGCCGTCCTCGTTCAAGAACCGCCGGTCGCGGACCTTTGGCTGTGCCCCGCTGCGTCCCGTCGATGCGGGGCAGTCGTTCCTATATGTCACCCGCTCCCGCAAATCGATCGCCGAGCTAACGCAAAACGCCACCGGCCGCTTCACTTCCGACGATGTCGGTCAAATATCGGAGCACATTCCGAAGAAAGGCGTCGTCGAACTCGCCTTCCAGACCGACCCCGACCCGCTGCTGTGGTTTCCGCTCGGGGATGGCGAGCTCGGCGGCTACACGCACCAGCCGTCGCAAGACGTTCGCGGCATGCATATCCACCAGATCGCCGGAAGCTTCGCCGGATCGAACTGGGCTGTTGTCGAAAGCGCCGTGGTGACGCCCGGCCAGGACGGCAATGACGATCTCTGGCTGATCGTCAAGCGCACGATCGGCGGCGTGACCAGGCGCTATATCGAAATAAAGACCGCGCCGTTTGAGTATGGCGTGATCGGGGATGCATTCGAAGTCGACTGCGGCCTGACCTATGACGGCGTCGCTGTCGGCACGGTCTCAGGGCTTGGTCATCTCAACGGCGAAACAGTCGACGTCCTGGCCGATGGCAAGGTCTACAAGGGCCTTGCGGTGGCGGCTGGCGCGGTTTCGCTGCCCGGCGGGGCTAAGGCAGCCAAATGGCAGGTCGGGCTCGGCTACCAGTCCGAAGCCAACACGCTGGAGCTCGACGTCGGCGGCCGCGACGGATCGATCGTCGGCCGGCGCAAGAAGGTGGCCAAGCTCATTCTTTCGCTGCTGGAGACCGACACAACCGGGCTTCAGGTCCAGTCGTTCATCCGCGGCCGCTGGGAGCAGGTTCGCATCCCGTCCGTGATTGCTCCCGATGGCATGGCGAAATTGTTCACCGGCAATGTCGAGGTGCCGATCGACGACAGCTGGGAAGGGCAGGGGCGGGTGAAGATCCGCCACCTCAATCCAACGCCCTGCACGATCAGGGCGATGACGCCGGTGTTCGACGCCGAGCCTTAGTTAATCTCCCCCCTCGAGAGGGAGATGTCGCCGAAGGCGACAGAGGGGGTCGGCACGTCCTGACGCGGCCTCCCATCGCGAATTGAAGGGGTTGGCGCTCCACGCGAGACGACCCTCTCTGGCCTACCGGCCATCTCCCCCTCGAGGGGGGAGATCACCTGCTCCGTCCTCCATCGCTTCCCCAACCAAGGAACCCACCCGTGACCCCAACCCATGCCGAAGACCTCGGCAGGGCGCGGACGGCTGCCGATTTCGCTGCCATCCGCGCCTTGCTCGACACCGACCTTAACAATGCGATCGCCCGCAAGCAGGAGCTGCAACAGGCCGAGGATCGCGCGATTTTCGGCGAGGGCGACCTGGCGGCGGCGCGTGCCGCATTAGACGACTGCAACGATGCAATTGCGCTCGTCGAGAGGACCATCGAGGCGGTGGACAAGCGCCGTATCGCCGTCGCCCGAAGCGAAGCCCGCGTCGATATTGAAGCGCTTGGCGCCGAGATCCGAACAAAGGCGGCCTCCCTCGGTGAGCGCTGGAAGAGCGTTCACGAACTGATCGAGCAACTGCGCCAGGAGCTGTTCGCGGCCGATGCCTTGAGCCGAGCCGTCATCGCCGCCAACGGCCATTTCGATGCCAACGGCGCCGTCGGCCTGAAGGTCAACCTGACCACCATCCGGCGCACCGCCATGGCCGGCCCGCGGGCCACAGCACCCACGCGTCTCAGCCGCCCGGCAATCCAGGCCGACCGGCTGCTTTTGTCCTTCCTCAGCCCCGGCGGCGTGCTCGACCGGCGCCCTTCGAGCGGCGCGCCGGTCGACGGCATCAAAAGCAAATTCATTCCCGCCGGCGAACGAGGCTGACCATGTGCACACTAGCTCTTATCGGTACGGCGCTTTCCGTCGGCGGCGCGCTAGCGGAAGGCCAGCAGTCCAAGCAGATGGCCGACTACCAGGCCAAGGCCTATGAACAGCAGGCGCGGGCCGACGCCCAAAGCTCGGCCTTCGAGCAGGGCCAGGAGCGCCACAAACAGGATCTCCTCCAGGCTCAGGCGCGTGCCCAGGCCGGCACTTCGGGCGTCGCCATTTCTGGTTCCCCGACCGAGGTGCTGACGGCCAATGCCAGGCAGGGCCAGCTCGACCTCAAGGCGATCCAGTACGGCTCGCAGCTGCGCCAGAACGGTCTCGCCACGCAAGCGGCGATCGCGCGCTTTTCCGGCAAGCAGGCGGTGGGCGCCTCGATCTTCAAGGCCGGCGGCAGCCTCGTGTCGGGCATCTCCGGCCTCTACGACCCGGCCAAGACGGTGACGTTCGGCAGAAGCGCCTTCCCGCCGGCGCCGGGTGGAGGCCTCTACTGATGGCCACCATCCCGCTCCAGCTTGCCCAGCGCCGCCTCGATACCGGCACTGTGGCCTCCTATCCCAACGGCTCGCCGGTGGGCGCCGCCATGCAAGGCTTTGGCGACGAGTTGTCGGCGATTGCCGAACGCTTCCGGCAGCAGAAGCAGCAGCAGGATGCGTTCGACACCGACATTATCGGCCGCGAGCTGAACGCACGCATAGCCCACGCCGAAGCCGTGGCGGTGCAGACCGCGCCGCCCGACGGCGGCGGCCTGCACGACTTCATGTATGGCCAGCTCGATCCGCGCAGCGACGTTGTCGTCAAGCCCGGCCTGTTCGACCGGATCTTCGACGACACCGCGGCGAAAGTGCCGGAGGGCGAACGCGCCAACTTCCTGTCACAAAAGCAGGCGTTGCGGCTCGCCGGCTCGGCGCGCATGGCCGCGCAGCAGCACGCGCGGCGCCAGACCTATGAACAGGCCGAGTGGAGCAAGGTCGAGCAAATCTATACCAGCTCGATCGCGCAAAGCGACCCGAACGACACAGAAACATTCGAGGCGATCAGGCAGAGCGGGCTCGACCTGATCGGCAAGATGGGCAACCCGCTTGCCCGGCAAGCGGCCGAGGCCGCCTGGCGCAGCAACACGGCAAAGGCGCTTGTCCAGGCGATGATCGCCCAAGACCCGAGGCGCGCCGCCGGGATGCTGGGGACTGGGCCGGTCTCAACGGACGGCAGGACTAAGGACGATATCATCGAGGCTGTGGGCGGACCTCGGGCGAGTGGGTCCAGCGTGCTGGCGACGCGCGAAGCGCCCGTAGGTGGCCTTCCATCCGACGAACCACCTATCCGCATGGGTTCCATGGAGCCTGTCGGAAATAGAGCCTGGGCTGCCGCAGGACCCTGGATTGCCGACCTGTCGCCGGACGCGATTCAGGATCTCGGCCAGAAGGCGCAGGTAGCGACTGCCGCAAGCCTGGTCGATGCGCGTACCAACATCGACCTTGCTTACCAGAATGCGCCGGCTGCCATTGCCAATACCGGCAGCTATTCTGGCAAGACCCCGGGTGCCGAAGACTTCACTGCCGTATACGGCGCCGAAGATGGCGGCAAGCGTCTCCGAGCCTTCAACATAACGGCTGATATCGGTCGCGCGGTTTTCGACATGCGACCCGTCCCGAACCAGGCGATACACGCCCAGATTCGGGATTTTGAGCCCGGCCCCTACGGCGCGCCGGAAGAGCGCAAGCAATATGAGATAAGGGCCGGCGCCGCGCAATTGGTGCTTGGTGCCAGGCGCGCCGATCCCGCCGGTTACGTCGGCCAACTGTTCCCGAACCGTGCTCCGGACTGGGACAAGATCACAGCTCCTGAGGATTATAAGGCCGCCGTCACCTGGGCCGTCGCTGCTCAGCAGGAGTTGGGCTTCGACCGAATACTGCCAATGCCTTGGGCTGTAGCTGGCCAGCAGGCGGCGAAATACATCGACCAAGGCGTCCCGTTCGAAAACCGCTTTGCCGAGTTGAGTTCGATCGTCCTGGCGGTTCGCGATCCGGATGCCCGCAAGGCGACAACCCAACAGATTTCTGTGGCGGCGGAAGCCCAGTGGCGAGCCAAGGCCGCCCAATATCCGAACCTCGCGCCAGAGTCGTTGGAAGCCCAGGTTGCAGTGCTCAAGAACGGGCTGGCGTGGATCGGGGAACATCCGGCCCGAGCCCAGTACAGCACCATGCCGCTGCTGCAGCAATTCGGCTTGGCATTGTCGGATGTCGGCCGCCTCACGGCTAAGGGCGTGGCTGCCGACGGTGCGGACGCGATCTCCGCCGGGCTGGACTCCGTTTGGTCGAGCGGAAACTACGAGAACCTTCTTGAAGATGAGCAGGCCGAGACAGAGGACGCCGAGGACCGGGCCGCCTCGGCCGGTTGGGTGGCGGAGGCCCTCGGCGCAGGCTTAAGCGGATATGCCCTGGCGACGGGTTTGTTCGGTTTGCTGGGTCGGGCAAGCGCTGGCGCGGCGGCGGAGAACGGCGTGATCGGTCTTGGTGCCCGAACCGGCGTAGCGGGTGTGGCGGGTGGCACTTATGGCGGGGCATACGCCTTCAACACAGGACAGAGCGTCCCCTGGGGAATTGCCAACGGCGCGCTTTGGGGGGCGGGCGGCAATGTCCTTGCCGAGGGACTCAGTGCAGGTGGCAGCCAGGTGGTGGCAAGGCTGGCGGAGCGTCCTGCGAATGCTGGTTCTGCTGTAACTCCAGAAGCTTCGGGTCCTCGGATATCCGAGGCAATGCCAGACCCGCTTGCTACAGATGTGGGAGCAACCGGTGGCGGCATCAGCGAAATCTCTGTTGGTCAGGACCTGCATCTATATTACATGCCTGAATGGGACGTTGCGCAACGGGCTGCCGCGGATCTCAAAGTGCAGCTGTTAACTGCTGCTGAAACCGTCGTGAGCCGCGCGGTTCGGGTCATCAAGGGAGCTCGTATGAAGTTTATTGCCGCCGGTAATAAAGTCCCCGCTAGCAGCCATGTTGATCATACAATTGATTTGCAACTAGGAGGTTCTGACAAGCTATCCAATATGGCCACATTGGATGCGAGTGTTAACACCAGCCTTGGTTCTCAGATACAGCAGCGGATCAAGCATTTGCCTTATGGAACCAAAATTAACAAAGTAACGATTGGAGATCGCAATGTTCGAGACATTTCGCCAAAACTTCCCGGTGGATAGTAGGGTGCCCGCGGACACCGGCAATTTCTCCCTGGATACGAAAGTACCTGGATTAAACGAGCTGCTGGCCAGTTTCGGCGGTGCTTCGTTCAAGCACGGTTTGTACAGGATAATCCGGGCGCAGGACGTGGCACGTTGGAACGCACGTGTCTGCCTGGGTTTTCCGGAATTCACCGGCCGGATCACCTGCTTTGGTTATGATTGGCTGGGGACGGCGCTTGCAGTCGATAGCCAAAGGCTGGAACAAGGGGAACCTGGTGTCGTGATGTTCGAGCCGGGCATGGGCGAGGCTCTTCAGGTGCCTGCCAACATCCGGACCTTCCACGAAGTCGATGTCATCGAGGACGAAGATGCAGCATTGGCCGCCAATCTCTACTCAGATTGGCGTGAGGCCGGCGGCGCCGAGCCAGCCTTTAACCAGTGCGTCGGCTATAAGATACCGCTGTTTCTCAACGGGAAGGACGAAATCAAAAACCAGGAGCTGTCGGACCTGGAAGTCTATTGGCACATAATGGGCCAACTTATTGCGAAGGTGAAAGACCTGCCACCGGGAACACCTGTCAATATCCGAGACCTTCTCTAAAACAGGGTTTCCGCTGATCTGCCACTCGGGACTCCCGTTCGAAGCATGGCTAGAAGCGGTATTTGCCTCTGGTCCGAAGGGGTGCGACCCCCGCGGTCTGTGATGCGCTATCCGTTTTGTGGCCGGACGGTCCGGGTAGAGCGTGCCGCAAGTAGCCAGCGGTCTGATTGTGGTCACGATGCTGGCTTATGGCCTGATAACCGCAGAGCGGTCCAGTCGGTGGTGCCTTCTGGATCGTCTCCCATTTCAGATGAAGGATTGACCTGTTGCGCACGGACTCTTTTTCGACCATGGCAAGGATCGTTTTTCTGCTCACCTTGACCGGCGTTCTCCTTCTCGCGCTTTCGCCGGTGCGCTTCCTGCAGGAGTTGGACCTGGGCTTCACCTTCCACCACGACAAGCTCAACCACGCCGCGGCATTCGCGGTGCTGGCGGCGCTGGGAAGCCTCGGCTGGCCGGAACACAAGACGAGACTGGTCCTGCTCCTCGCCATCACCGGCGCGGCGATCGAGCTTCTTCAGGGCGCCCAACTGATCGCGCGCGATATGGATATCCTCGACTGGGTCGCCGACTGCGCCGGCATGGCCTGCGGACTGGCGGCCATGGGCGGCACAAGAAGGCTGATTGGCGGATTGCTGTAGCCCGTTGCCGCTCTCTGTCCGGAAAATCGCCGGCTGCGCCGGATAGCGCGGTGTCCGGCCGCGTAGCTTAAGTCTCCCACCGACAGCACTGAACCCCTTCCAGCCTCGCTTGTGCGGGGCTTTTTTTATGGAGCAAGCCCTCATGTCCCGACCTGCAACTGCTGCCGTTCGTCTCCTGACCGGCGAACGCGAACCCGTGGGCCTCGCGACCACGGCCGACATCCTCCTGCATGGCCTGCAGGCGATCGACGGCGTGCCGGCCGAGGTCGGAGACCGCGTGCTGGTCAAGGACCAGGCCGACCCGACGCAGAACGGCATCTACACGGCGAGCGCAGGCGAATGGTTCCGCGCCGCCGATGCCCGCACTACGCGCACCCTGCAGAAGGGCACGACGGTCCACACCCAGATCGGATCGGTCAATGCGGACCGCGTGTTCGAGTTCACGGCCGACGAACCAGCCGTCGGCGCCGATGCCATCACCGTCGCCGCATCCGTTCCGCCCGACATCGCGGAGATGGTCGATGAGGTCGAAGCATTGCGCGATGAAACCCAGGCGCTGAAGGATGCTGCCGAAGCCAGCGCCGGCCAGGCATCCGCGAGTGCTGCCGCTTCAGCAGCGAATGCCGGGCAAACCACAGCCGACCGGGCTGCAACCAATTCCGATGCCGTCGCGGCCGCGGCGGCCGTCATCAGCGCTCAGGCTGCACGCGACGCTTCGCTCTACGGCAAGGGCATTTTCCCGACGACTGCCGCGGCAATCGGCTTCGGCGTTGCCGGCAACGGTGCGATCACGCCAGGCTCGGGCGGCGCCAACGGTACATTCGACCTGGCGTTTACCGGCGGCACCGGGTCGGGCGCTGCCGGCCGCTTCGTGGTGGCGGGCGGGGCGCTGACGCAGATACTGATCACGGCGCCGGGCTCCTACACAGTGGCGCCGACGGTCAGCTTTGCGGCGTCGGCAGGACTGGCCGGCGCCGCCGCTGCGGCGGTGCTGGGCAGGAATGTCGATGTCGGCGAGTATTTCTGGACCGAAGTTTCGACTGGTTCTTTGGGGTTGTTCAATGTCGGGGCCGGACCGGTAGCGGCTGATACGGGTGTCCGGGCGGCAACGGCTGCTCTCCTTTCGAGCGTCGATAGCCTAGCAATGATCGAAGGCCTTAGCGTTCCGACCGCCAGGCTAACAGAGGCGGCCGGATCAGTCAGCCCATCTGTATATCGATCCTACTCTTTTGTGTCGGGCGACACGATCGAGCACATTGCCATTGCCAAAGCTGGAGAGCGAAGCATTCTGCAGCTTATCCACGCGGGGGCTGGTGCGGCCTCTTCAATCTTGAGGAGGGTATCGTCTCAAGCAGTTCAGGCGCGAACCTCGTCAGCGCTGCCATCACAGATATTGGCTCCGGCTGGTACGAGTGCAAGGCTGTCGTCCTGGTTGCGGCAAATATTACGAACAATGTGCAGGCACGTATGTCGGCTGCTGGCGTTTTTCCGTTCACCGGCGATGGAACCAGCGGTATGTACATTCGCAGTGTCGTGCTCCGCAAGCAGGGCCTGCCGGCTAACCTGTTCCCGAGCAGCGACCCCGCCAACGCAGCCTTCACGAAGCAGAACGTGACGGTTACCACCACGGTCAGCCCTTATGAACCGGTGCTGATCTCCCTGCCTCCGCTTGTCGATGGCCTCGACGTGACCGTCAGAGGCCGAATGACGGCATCGAAGCTTGTCGAAATGGTCGGCTCTGGCAATCCTTCCGTTTATCAGGGCAGGTCCGTGGTCAATGGCGACAATATCGTCTGGAAAGTCACCGCCAAAAAGGCCGAACGCAATCGTCTCAATCTCTACTCCAACAACGCCGTCATCTTCGACTGCACCTTCAATCTCGATACCGGGACCGCGACCGGCACAGGCGCGAGCATCGTCGCTCTTGGCAACGGCTGGTACGAATGCACGGTTACGAAGACGGCAACAGCCACGGCCGCGACGAACTGGCAACAGCGTATTTTCCCGTCTGCTGGCGGTCACCCGTATGTCGGCGATGGTGTGTCTGGATTCTATGTCCAAAGGTCGGCTCTAAGCATTAATGGTGGGCCGAATGTCTTCTCGTCTTCGGAAAACCTCTCCAACTCGGCCTGGACCAAAAGCGCCGGCGTGACGGCAGTCGCCAATGGCGCTCTGTATCTTGGCCTATTGTCGGATCCGGCCAACATCGGCGGCGACCCATATGACGACGGCTCGGCCGCCCTGGTTGGCAAAAAATTGACCCTGATCGGCTCTAGCATTTCGGCCGGAGCCTACTACGTTCCCGTCCTCGCCGGTCTGACCGGTATGGTCCCTACCAATCTAGCGGTCAGTGGCTCGGCCTTGGGGCTGAGCACCACCGCCTATCCGAGCTACGGAATGTCCAATGCGATCGCCAACATTCCGGTCGACGCGGAGTTGGTAATCTTGGAGCCGGGCCCGAACGCCTTTGGCGCGCAGGAGACGCCCCTGGGCGCTCTCGGCGACACGACTTACGCCACTCACTATGGTTCGCTGTGGGCGGCCTGCGCCGCCATCCGAGCGCGTGCGCCGAATGCCAAGATCGTCATGATTGGTACCTACAGCGGCGGCCCTGGACACGCGACGCACCGGATAGGAAGAATAAACGGTCAAGGCAACACGCTGGTCCAGTTCATGAAGGCGGAGCGGGAGGTAGCCGATATGCTGTCAATACCGTTAATTGACGTAGGAGGCGAGAGCGGCATCGGCTACCTGACCTCGTTGCTTTACATGAGCGATGAGCTTCATCCGACTGCTACCGGCAGCCTGCGGCACGGAACTTTCGATGCAGAGGAACTTCGTCGTCTCTCGCGACGGGGCTTCTTCGGAGCCTAGACTGGAGTGATCCTGTGTGGCAGATGTTCGCGAATGCGCGTCTTCTCCACCGTTCTAGCTCTTCGCCGCCGCTTTTGGTCATGGATCGCCACTGGCGCCGCTAGGGAAAATGCCGTCATCGGGCCGCGCACGAAGTTTGGCGCCGGGGCGGAAATTTTCAATATCCGCGGCGACCGGTCTCGCGTCTCGATCGGCGCGGACAGCCATTTGGATGGGCATTTGCAGGTGTTTGCCCACGAGGGTCGGATCAAAATCGATGACTGGTTTTATCTTGGTCCAGGCTCGACGATTTGGTCGTCGGACCCGGTGGGGATCAAGATCGGCAAACGAGTGCACGTCTCATGGGGCGTGGCGATCCACGACACCAATTCGCATCCGATGGACCCGCAGAAGCGTTTTGCTCAGATGCAAGCCATCTTTCGTGAGGGCCATCCGCATGTCGACCCGGGCATTCGTTCGGCGCCGATCACTATTGGAGATGACGTCTGGATCGGCAATAGCGCCATGGTCATGAAGGGTGTCACCATCGGCGATCGGGCGATTATCTCGGCCGGATCGATTGTTCGACACGACGTCCCGGCCGATTCGTTGGTGCGGCCAGAAGACCTAGTGAAGTGATGCCTTTGGCTGCCGCTCATCAATGAGCGTCGTGCCATCGTATATGGCTACATGTCGATGCGGTTATCCAGCATACATTTCTCGTCTCCGTTTCAGGTCGCTTCGACAAAAGGCATATGCTTGATACGCTCCCATTGATCCTTAGCGGTAGTTCCAGACCAGCGGTTGCGCAGGGTGCTCTCTCGATAGGACTGAGCCGGCTCCAATCCCGGCATGTCCGAACCGTTAGGTAAGAAGAACGCGTTCCCCCCGGCGGACGAGACGGCAACGAGCTTGTAGCCGTACTTCTTGCAGAGATTGGCCAGGGCGGTGATCGATGCACCGTGATACCAGCCACTGTCGTGCTTGGCGGTGCGATCGAAAGCGTGATCATACGGCACTGTGATAGGATTGAGACCAAAACTGGCGTTGTACTCCGCCACAATGACGGCCGGCCGCACTGGCAGCAAGGCTTGCAGAAACCAGTAGTCGTTTCCATCGACATCGACGGAAAGGACTCCAAGTTGCGGAAAATGCGTGGCGAGACTTTCGATGTTGTTGAGATCAATGAAGCTCTGGCGCACTTCAATCCGCTTTGGAAGCAGCGAGCGCGCTAACCGCACGGTCGTTGCGTCGCCGTCGACGAGCAGACCCCTGAATTCACTAAGCCCAATGCAGTTGTATTCCGTCGGATGGAAGCCAAATTCCAAGAACGTTTTCGGGCTTTGGCCAACAATCTGCGACAGGATCACACTTTCATCTGATTGCGGAGACCCGGCAAGGCGAGCCTTTGCGAGGTGAAAATAATATCGGAGCGGACTTGAGCGAAGGAAAGCATGCATGCGCGATTGGACATTCATCAATGAATGACTCCTGATCGCCCGCCCGCGGCCAATTATTTGCGACAAGCGGCGGCGGTTTGCAAGCTTGCAAACACCCGCGCCCGCCAGTCTGGACGCCGTTTGAAAATCGCCGAAAAGACGTCGGAAGAATTGCTCTGCGAGGGCCGCTCGGGATGCTGTGCGCACCAACAATGGCACAGCCGGCCGACCAAAAATTCCTACAGCTGGAGTTGTATTTCGGAATTGTCAGGGTTTATCGCTGACGCGGACCCGTCGCCGGCGGAGCCGCTACCGTCTGCTGTCCTGCGGCTTCTGGTGAGGTTCCTGGTTTTTCGACCACCAGACAAAATAAAGCGAACCCATCTTCATCACAGGCACGCGGCGGTCGCGTTCCCGGGCTCGCAACTCACGATAGGTCTTCATCTTCAGAGTGCCGCCAGGCAACCTGATACGCACTGCCATCGGTCCAACTCCCGTTGTGCAACGCAGCAATTTTCGTGCAATGCGGTAAGTAGAGACCTTCCGTCACGGAAGAGTCAACAGCAGCCTCATCAACTTATCTTGCGAGCTCGCCTGCGGCGGCTGAGCGGGCGTCCCAGGCGCATGCCAGGTCGGAAGAATTGGGACGTTCACCGTGGCGACTGGTCGTCAATGAGTCGCTGGCGGTTCGACCACCAGGTGAAATAAACCCGGCCGATCTTGACGACAGGTATGCGGCGGGCGCGTTCGCGATCGCGCAATTCGCGGTACACTTTCACCTTCAGCGTGCCGCCTGGCATTCTGATACGTACTGCCATCGGCCCCCGCCTGATTGTGCAATGCAGCATCAAAACCTTCCGTGGCGGAAGAGTCAACGCTGTCCGCTGACTTTTTCTGGGATTTGTCGAGCGGTCTCGGAAGTTTGGCGCGCACGGCGGTTCCTGATCCGGCACCGAGGCATCAGTGCCGGGTCGGGATCGTCGGGTGCCCGGGCTATTTCCTGGGCGAGGACTTGTTGGACGACGATGGGCGATCGGACATGCCGCTCGGCCACCAGATGACGAAATAATTGCCGACCTGCCAAACCGGCACCTCGCGCTTCTGCTCGCGCCGCCGCAGCTCGTCCCTTTTCTTGATCTTCAAAGTCCCGCCTGGAAGCCTGATTCTTATCGTCACGTGTCCTCCCGTACCCGCTACAGGTACGAACGATAGACGGGAACAGTTTCATCCCGGCTAAGCAATTTCATCAGGTCGAGCAATTTCGGGCGCGGTGGACGCAGGAACCGGGCCGGAGCGACATCGCCGGAACCGGCTTCATTTGAAGAAATCCGCAATGCCGTTGATGGCCAGCACCGCATAGACGATCGGTCCGGCGATAAACGCACAATAGAGGCAGAGGATCGCCGCCAGCACCAGCAGCAGCGGCTTGTCGCGGCCGACGGCGCGGAGTTCGGACTTCACCGTCCAGCGCGCCGCAGCGGTTTGTTCATCATCAGACATGTGCACCATCCCGCGGCCATTTCACATGGCGGGTCGAAAACATCAACCTTGCTTGCCACATCGGCGCGCGCTGCCGCCCAATTCTGCTCTGCCGCCACGCACGTGCTGTTTCAACCTCAAAACCCTGCCCGCAAGGGCGGAAAGGAACCCTATGGACCTTTTGTTCAAGGGCGCTGCCAAGCGCCTCGATAATCTCGACTTGCCGAAACTCGGCGCCCGGATCGGCGTCGGCGAGGACGAGATGCACGCGTTCCTCGATGTCGAAACCAGCGGGCACGGCTTCGACGCCCTTGGCCGGCCGGTCATCTTGTTCGAACCGCACGTCTTCTACCGCAACCTGTCGGGTGCCAAGCGGGCAAGAGCGGTAGCCGCTGGCCTCGCCTATCCGAAGTGGGGCGAGAAGCCCTATCCCAGGGGTGGCTACCCACGGCTCAAGGCAGCTTGTGCGATCGACGAAACCGCGGCGCTCAAATCCGCGTCATGGGGTCTTGGCCAGGTTCTCGGCGAAAACCACGCCGCCGCCGGGTTTGCGACAGTGCAGGCCATGGTGGAAGCCATGATGGCCGACGAGGAAGCCCAGCTTGAGGCCGCGATCAACTTCATCAAGACGAACAAGCTCGACGACAATCTGCGCAATCATGACTGGGCGGGCTTCGCCAAGGGCTACAACGGCGCCGGCTATCGCAAGAACGCCTACGATACCAGGCTTGCCGAGGCTTATCGCAAATGGTCGCGCATCAAGGACACGCCTTGGCTGTCTGCCGGCCCGGTGTCGTCGGCGGTCGTCCCTGCAGCTCCGCCAGAGCCAGCGAGCCCAATTCCCGTTCCACAAGCGGCCGCCACGCACGCGCCTCCTGGGCCTCCTGTGCCTGCCGCCAAGCCCGGCTTCTGGGCAGCGCTGATCGCCACCATCCTCAAATTATCAGCAATCCTCAAACTATTCGGAAGGAAATGACATGTGGACCCGGATCAAGAGCTTCTTCCGCGACAGCGAAACAATATTCTGGGCGCGGCTTCAGGCGGCTATCGGCATCATCGCGAGCATCGTCACCTATGTCGACCCGCAGGTTCTTTCGCCGGTCATCCCAGGGGAATGGTTCCCCTGGTTTCTTGTGCTCAACGGCGTCTTGACCGAGTTCCTGCGCCGCCGCCGCGCGGAGGATTTGTGATGACCGCGCTCCTTGCCATTCTCAGCGCCATCATCGGCAACAAGGTCGTCATGACGGTATTCGCTGCTGTGGCCGGCGGCATCGGCCTTTATATTGCGGGCGGCATCAACCGGGCGAAGAAGGAGGCGGTCAAACAGGCAGAGGCAAAAATCGCGGCCGCCGAGGACCGCCTCGAAATGAACCGCGAGGCTTCCGCCGAAGGGCGGAAGGCCGCCGGCATGACCGATGCGGCTGCAAGAGCGGAGGCTGAGAAATGGGCAAGGCGCTGATCCTCTGCCTGGTGCTGGCCGGCTGCACGACAACCGCGCCGACCGGCAATCCGCGGCAAGTCTGGTGCGACCAAAGTCAGCCACGCCGGCCATCCGCCCCGGTCGTCGCCGCCATGACCCGGCCCGAGCTCAACGAGATGAACGCCTTCAACGGGCAGGGCGCCAGATGGTGCGGGTGGACGCCATGATGCATGAGCTGCTCGACGTTCTGGGCATCAAGGCGCCGGTATTGGTCGCCGGCCTGTCCGGCGGCATTTTGCGGGCCTTGTCACGTCACCGCTACAAGGTCCGCGAAATGGTGGCCTCGCCGATCTGCGGCGCGCTGGCGGCGGCCTATCTGACGCTGCCGGTCGTGCATTATTTCCGCGCCGCCGGCCTGCCCATTCCTTCTCCGGACGACGACACCACGACGCTGGCCGCGGCCTTTCTGATTGGCGTATCGGCGATGTGGATCTCGGATATCGTCTTCGAAATGATCGTGCGTCGGTTCGGGCCGGTGAAGGAGGAGTAAGCCGCCCAAGCCTGACTAAGAGTGACGTTCAGTTGAAGCCCGCCGCGCCGAAAGGTGCGGCGGGCTTTTGCATTTTTCCTGGCAATCTGTACGATCTTTTCTTTGCGAGGGCGGCTCGATCCGGCGCTTGCGAAACCAAGATGCGCGTTAGGCTTCACGGGAGATGGTCTCATGCTTGGCAGAGTCCTGACACAAGCGGCAGTCCTTACAGCCGGGGCGCTTCTGTTTGCCGCGACGGCCGACGCCCGGCCGGACAGCCGCGCGATGACATGCGAACAGACGCAGCTTCTGATCCAGAGGCATCGCTCGGTGGTGCTGACCACCGGCCAGAACACCTACGACCGTTACGTCCGCCAATTCGGCAATGAATGCGACTGGCCGCAAGTGCCGCGCTCCGCGTATATCAAGACGCGTGACGGTCAATGTCTGGTCTATCGCTGCCAGGAGCCGGTCTTCGACCTCCCGAATTGAAAGCAGAGGCTCATCCGACCGTCTACCCGGACAGCGAGCGCAGTGCGAAGGCAGTCGCTCATTCCTCGTCGAAAGGACCACCTTCGCGTGCGAGATCGCGTGAAATAACGCGTTCCTCAGTATCGTCCGGCAAGGCCTCGTCGCTGTCCTGGTAGGCGTTGTCGTCGTCCTCCTCCGGCAGTTCGCCGTCTTTCTCGACGTCGTAACGGATGTCGCCGTTTTGCGGCACGCCGTCAGGGAGGATTCTCCCGCTCCGGATGGCATCCCAGTCCTGCTGCTGGATCGTCGGGCTCTCTGTCTCGTCGTCGGTTCGTTCTTTCCTGCGCGGTTCCATCGCTGGTTCTCCATAATGTCGGCAGCCCTGAACTGGCTCAGTGGTTGAACTCATAAGTCTGGCAGCCGGTTCCGGGCCGCTGCGGTCCGGGCGCATTGCCGCACGACGGAACCAATCGCGCCTGCCCGCCTTCACATTCAGAAGATACTGGCGCGAAAGGAGCTCGACATGAGACCGCTCATTTTCTTGCCGTAT
Source organism: Mesorhizobium sp. M0136 (assembly GCF_040322515.1). Lineage (NCBI taxonomy): Bacteria > Pseudomonadati > Pseudomonadota > Alphaproteobacteria > Hyphomicrobiales > Phyllobacteriaceae > Mesorhizobium > Mesorhizobium sp. M0136. The sequence goes on along the minus strand of NZ_JAMYTP010000002.1, from coordinate 284,589 downwards.
ATGCTAGGCGCGCTGCTGGCGGCGCCGGCGGCCGCGCAGCCGGGCGAACAGGCGCAATCCGACCGCTGCAAGGTCGAGCCGCAGGATCAGAAGAACCAGCAGCAGAAGCCGGCCGGCAACAATTTGTCCGACACGCTCGAGCCATGCGGTGGGGTTCTGAAGCCGCCGCCAACGGGCGATCAGGGCATGGCGGCGCCACCGCCGGACGAGGGCAAGACCCCGGTGCTCAAGCCCGGCGAGGTGCCGCCACAGCCGCCCAAGCAGTAGCCGCTTCATTTGCTGCCACAGGGGCTTGCCCATGGGCGGTAACGCCGCGCTGTACCGGCAGGTTTGTTGCCCTCTCTTAGGAACATTAGCTTGTCCTAAACGTTGTTTCAGACGCAGCCGATATCACCCCCCTCCGGTGTCGCTGCTGATCGGGAAACCGATCGGCCCGCGTCTTGCGACGCGGGCCACCGTAGCTCATTTGCAGTTCATTCGCCGCACCGCGCGGGCACTTCACCGCCATTCGATTAGCCGCCACTTGCGGAACAACAAGGTGGCGTGGGCGTTTGCCTAGAGGGTTCGCCGCTTCGACCGGAATGCCGCGTCGCAACTGTAAGGGCGAGGCCCGTAACAACAGGAGTAGACGATGAAAATCCACCTTGTTCCTGCTGCGGCGGGATTGGTGTTGCTCGCCGGCGTCGGCGTGGCCACCGCGGACCAGGTGATTGTCACGCCAGAACAGCAGACGGTCATCCGCGAATACGTCCATAAGCACCCGTTGGCGTCGATCAATCTTCTGGGCGTGGAGCTCAATATCGGTTCCACGGTGCCAGATACGGTCGAGCTGCAACCGATCGATGTTCCCGACGTGAAGTACAGATACGTCGTCGTCGGCAATCGCACCGTGCTCGTCGACCCAGGCACCCGCAAGATCGTGCACGTCATCGAGTGATCGGCGCTCTCAAACCGCGAACCGGATTTGGAAAGGTCACGGTTTAAATTATCGAATAAGAGCTCCATCCCGAGCGATCGGGATGGAGCCGCTGTCGTCGCGAAACAAGGAAAGGAGCCATTCCCATGCTGCCGCATGTCGAGCGGGCCAACGTGGCCGCCGCCGTCGACAAACTGCTTGCTGAACGAGGCGATGGGCTGCTGTCGATGAAGGCGGCGATTGCACTGTTGCGCGAACGCACCGGAACCGAGCGCTCGGACGCCGACCTTGAGGGGCTGATCATCAAGAAGGCGGCGCTCCTCGGCGTCGCCGTCCTGTGTGACAGAGAGGTTCAATGACGGTGTTGCCTGGGGCTCAAGACGCCGGTCGAAATTTCAGCTAGAACAAAGTTGCTTACGCATAAACCGACGGAGGCAACGGTGAGGGACAGACAGGAACGGATTCGCCAGCGTGCACACGCGATCTGGGAACAGGCAGGCAGGCCCGACGGGGCGCATCAGCAGCATTGGGATCAGGCTACCGCCGAAATCGACGCAGAAATCGCCACGAAAGAGACGGCCAGCCGGCCGAAGTCGAAAGCACGTCAGCCTAAGCCGGCGCCGGCCGCCAAGGACGGAACCAAACCCAAGGCGCGACCACGCAAAGCGTGAACTCGCGCGGATTTGATTCCAACGCTGGATCTCGCGGTTCGGCGCTCTGTACTTTCGTCTGCGGTCGGCAGCAGAGACAGTCCAGACCGGTCAAAAATGACGCAGCACGGTGAAGCAAACCCGCGCAGGGCGGATCTTCTCGGCCCATTGTTCCATTGCCGAGGGGTCGGTTTGATGTTGTGGTTTGCAGATTAGGAATTCGCCTTTTCGGCCGCCGACCCGTTGCGACGTTCGTCTGTTGCGGCGCCCACCAGCCGACTCTCGCATCGCTTCACTGGAGGCCGAGATGCCCGAACTGGAACGCCCGGAACGATTGCAGATCATGCTGACTGTCGATGAACTGGCGGCGTTGGAGAACTGGCGCTTCGAAAAGCACATGCCGAGCCGGTCGGCCGCGGTACGGGAGTTGCTGAGACGTGGGCTGACCGCCGACGGGTTCCTGACGGCGGCGCATGGGACCAAGTCGCGCGACTTCGGCATCCTGCCCCGCTCCGCAGATGGCGACGGGGCAGTCGACGGGTCTTCCAGCAGCGAATAGTGACATCTCCAGCGGCCTGTTCGCCCGCGGCACCTCGCATGGTCTTCACGGCCACCAGGTTTCGTCAAGCAGCGTGGTCTATCTGTCCCCTCCCGCGGTCAGTTGACAGAGCTGGCTTTGCAGATACATTGCACAGGACTATACAGGTGCAATGAACAGGTATACCTATGGTCCGTCGCGTGGTTCTATCGTCTCCCGGCACGGGCAAGCCCGAACAGATCGCGACTGTTCTCGAGCATGAGATTCGCTCCGGCGTTCTCGGTTTCGGTGATCGCCTGCAAAGCGAGAACGAACTGGTCCAGCGCTTCTCCGTCAGCCGCAATACCGTCCGCAAGGGGCTGGAGGAACTGTCGAGCCGCGGGCTGATCACCACCAAGGTCGGCATCGGCTCCTTCGTCACCTTCGACGGAATGCCGGTCGACGACGCGGTCGGCTGGTCGCGCGCGCTGGCCAATGCCGGCGCCAATGCTGAGACCCGCACACTCAGGCTCGAAGTACTGCAGGACGCGGATCTCGCAGCCAGACTCGGGATCGAAAGCCCCTTCTTCATCGCTGTCGACCGCGTGCGCACAAACGCCGATGACGGGCATGCCATCTCGATCGAGCGCAGCCGGCTGCCGCTTTCGCCTGAACTCGAGGACGTGCCGTTGCGCGGCCTGCGCGAAGGCTCGCTGCACCAGACGCTGCGCAGTGCCGGCCTTGTGCCGGATCACGGCGAGGAGTGGGTCGATATCGAGATGCTCAGCCAAGGGGATGCAGCGATCCTGAACTGCGCGCCAGGGACGCCGTTCCTGCGTACGCGACGGCTGACGCGCGCCGCCGATGGCCGCGCCATTGAACACGTCACCAGTCTGCTCAATCCGGCGCATTTCGCCCTCCACCTGGAGTTCTGAGCATGGATACGGCCGAGATGATCGACCGGGCCATGGGTGCGCTGATGGGCGGGGCGCTGGGCGATGCGATCGGCATGCCGACACAGCTCCTGTCGCCGGCCCGGATCGCCGAACTCTACGGCCATGTCGAGGACTTTGTGCCGCCCGTCGCCGACCATCCGGCGTCGAAAGGCCTCGCCGCCGGCACCATAACGGACGACACTGAACAGGCGCTGCTGCTTGGCCGCATACTGGTCGACTCCGGTGACCACTTCGATCACGCGCGCTGGGTCAACACCCTGCTCGCCTGGGAGCGCGAGGTCAAGGCGCGCGGCAGCTACGACTTGTTAGGACCGTCGACAAAACGCGCCATCGACGCCATCAATGCCGGTGTACCACCTGAGGAGGCTGGCCGCAGCGGCGATACCAACGGTGCGGCCATGCGCATCGCGCCGGTCGGCATCATGATGCCGACCGAGCCGCTCGACGCGCTGGTCGCCAAAGTCGCGGAAACTTGCCGGGCGACGCACAACACCTCGATCGCCATCGCCTCGGCCGCGGCCGTTGCCGCCGCGGTAAGTTGCGGCGTCGGCGGCGGCGAGTGGCGCGCCGCTTCGGATCAGGCGATTGTTGCGGCCAAGCGTGGCGCCGAGCTCGGCCACTGGGTGACCGGCGGCGATATCGCCGCCCGCATCGACTGGGCGAGGGGGCTCGTCCGCGGCAAGGCGACGACGGACGCGATTCGGCTGATCAGCGATCTGGTCGGCACCGGCGTCGCCAGTCAGGAGTCCGTTCCGGCTGCATTCGCAGTGCTGGAACTCGCCGGCGGTGATCCGTGGCAAGCGGCGGTCATCAGCGCCAATCTCGGTGGCGACACCGACACGATCGGCGCTATCGCGGCCGGCATGGCCGGCGCCTGCACCGGCTTTTCCCGATTGCCTCAGGACCGCGTTGCAGACCTCAAGGGCATTGACATAGCGGCGGTTGGCGCGCTCGCCGCCGACCTTGTTGCGGCGCGGATGTCCAAGCGCGGTGCGGACAAGACCGGTACCGGCAAGGATGCGGCATGAGCGGGCGTCTCGTCCATGTCGGCAGCGCGGTGGTCGACTACGTCTACCGTATTGACGCCTTGCCGGCGCCCGGCACTGAAAAGACCGCATCGAGCTTTGTTCAGGTCGCCGGCGGCGGCTTCAACATGATGGTCGCTGCCAGCCGCACCGGAATGACGGTCGTCTTCGGCGGCCAGCTTGGCAGCGGACCGAATGGCGACTTCCTGCGTGCCGCATTTGCCGCCGAAGGCATTGCGATCCTGACGCCGGCATCACTCGTAATGGACAGCGGCAATTGCGTCGCCATGATCAGCGGCAACGCCGAGCGAACCTTCGTGTCATGGCCTGGCGCCGAGAGTGTGCTCAGCCTCGGTATGATGGCGCCCGTCCGGGTTGCGCCGGGGGATTGGGTGTTCGCCTCCGGCTACACACTGAGCTATGTTGGAAGCCGCGACGCGCTGGTCGACTGGACCGAGGCGCTGCCGGCCGAAATTCCCTTGGTCTTCGATCCGACGCCGGTCATCTCGGACATTCCGCGCACCATTCTCGACCGGGTGCTGGCGCACACGAGCTGGCTGAGCTGCAACACCGCCGAAGCGGCTGAGATCGCCGGCACCGGCGATGTCGAGGCCATTGCTGCCCGGCTGCTGGCCAGCCACTGCTCCAAGGCGGCAGGCGTGGTCGTCCGCGCTGGCGCGAAAGGCTGCTTCGTGCGGCTGGCCGACGGCACCGCGAAAGACGTGCCCGGGTTCAAGGTCGCGGCAGTAGACACCAACGGCGCCGGCGACACTCATATCGGCGCTTTCGTCAGTGCGCTGGCGCGCGGCATGCCGCCTTTTGCGGCAGCGCGCTACGCCAATGCGGCGGCGGCCATTTCCGTCACCCGCCACGGTGGTTCATCAGCACCGACCGACCACGAGATCCAGACATTCCTGAGCCATGCTGACGGTCCGCCGACCGGCCTCCATGGCCGGAAGCAAGAGGCCAAACGCCCGACAGCCTGACAAAGCCCGGGAAGCGGGCAAACACAGAGAGGAACGAACATGCGCATGCCCGATTTGACTGCCCTGCTGACGGCGACCGCCGTCCTCATCTCCGCACTTGCGTTTGCCGCCAAGGCCGACGAGGTGCACGTACTCAACTGGAAGGGCTACGGCGCCGACGAGCCGTGGGCCATCGAGGCCTTCGAGAAGGCGACCGGCAACGAGGTCGTCAACGACTTCTTCAATTCCGAACAGGAAATGCTGACCAAGCTCAGGACCAATCCCGGCCTCTACGACGTCGTTATGATCAACGCCGCCTTCAACGACCAGGCAATGGCGGAAAAGCTGATCCAGCCGATCGACACATCCAAGCTGCCGAACTATGCCGACATCAGCAAAGACAAGGCGAGTTCGCCGATGCTCGTCCATGACGGCAAGGTCTATGGGGTACCTTGGGTCTGGGGACTGACGGCGCTCGCCATCAACGACAAGTCCTTCGACAAGCCGCCAACGAGCATCGCCGAAATGTGGGATCCCGCCCACAAGGGCCGCGTCACCATCCGTGACGATGCCGTCGAGGCGGTGCAGTTCGGCGCCATTGCCACCGGCCAGAACATCAACGATGTCAAGGACATGGAGGCGGTCAAGGCGAAACTCACCTCGCTGATGCCGCAGATCAAGACGTTCTGGAGCTCGGAGAACGACTGGAACCAGATGGTTGCCTCTAACCAGATCGACATCGGCACCTATTGGAGCGGCTCGGCCGACCGCGCCAAGACCCATTTCAAGCTGCCGGTCTCGCTCGTGATCCCGCAGGAGGGCGCTGTCGCCTGGCTCGACGCCTTCTCCATTCCCGTCGGTTCCAAGAATGTCGCCGGCGCCGAGGCCTTCATCAACTACATGGTCGACCCGACGTTCTATGTCGAATGGGTCACCAAGGTCGGAGCCCCGGTATCCGCCAATACCAAGGCTGTGGAAGCACTTCCCGAGGATGCGTTCAACCGCAAGGTGATGGGTGACCCGGCAGTTGCCAAGCGCATTCAGTTCCAGGCGCCGATCACAGACGCCCAGCGCGAAGCCTATCTGTCGCTCTGGCAGCAGCTCAAGGTCAACGTGAAGTAACAGCAGAAAGCGGGATCAGCCGATCTTACATGTCGGCTGATCCTTCCCTGGGAGGATGTCATGGCAGCACAGGTTGCGGCCGCGTCGCGCAGCGGGCTGAGATCGGCCTTGCCACTGCTGGCGCCTGCCTATCTCTGGCTGACGGTTGCGATCTTCCTGCCGCTCTCAGCCATGGTATTCTTCTCCCTCATGACCGAGCTGCCGCTGTCGGGCAAGCCGTGGGCGTTCACGCTCGAAAACTATGCCGCCTTCTTCTCGCAGAGCCTCTACCTGACGCTTCTGCTCGCCTCGCTGCGCCTCGGCCTCGAGGTGACGCTGTGGTGCATCATCATCGGTTATCCTGCCGCTTATGTGCTGGCCAAGGTGCTGAAAGGCCGCAGCCGCGAGGCGATTTTCCTCCTCGTCATCTTGCCGTTCTGGTCAAACGGGCTTGTGCGCATCTTCTCCTGGGCGATGGTGCTGCGCGAAGGAGGCATTCTCGACACCGCGCTCAACGCCGTGCTGCCGTTCAAGATCAGTATCGACCTGATGTATTCTTATCCGGCCGTCATCATCGGGCTAGTGCACTCCTACGTTCCTTACATGGTGCTGACTTGCTACCTGACCCTACAGGCCATCGATGACTCGCTGATCGAGGCCGGGCGCTCGCTCGGTGCCTCGCGGCTGCAGATGCTGAAGCGGGTCATCATTCCGCTGTCGATGCCGGGGCTGGTGGCTGGCGCAGCCCTCATCTTCGTCCCGGTCGTTGGCTCGTTCATGGAGCCGCGCATCCTTGGCGGCCGTACCGGCACCTTTTACGGCACTGTCATCGAGGACCAGTTCGTCGCCGTGTTCAATTGGCCGCTGGGTGCTGCGCTCTCCTTTATCCTGCTGGCCGTCGTGCTGGTCATCCTGGCGGTTGCCTCGCCGGTGCTGAGGAGGGCTACGTGATGGCGACGACACGGGTCCTCGAATGGCTCGGCCGCCTCTACATTTGGCTGTTGCTCGCCTTCCTCTATGTGCCCATCATCATCATGGCGCTGATGTCTTTCAACGTTTCGCCCTTCTATCAGTTGCCGTTCGAATGGACGACGGAATGGTATGCCTCGCTGTGGCAGAACGACCAGCTCATCTCAGCCACCTGGAACAGCCTCGAGATCGCGGTCATCACCACCATCATTTGCGTGGTGCTTGGCTCGGCGGCGTCACTGGCGCTCTACCGCTATGAGTTTCGCGGCAAAAAATTCCTGCAGGCGCTGCTGTTTCCGCCAATCGCCATTCCGTGGCTGATTACCGGCACGGCGATGTTGATCTTCTTCTTCGGCGTCGGCATTGGGCGCGGCCTGGTCGCCATCCTGCTCGGCCACGTCGCGCTTGCGCTGCCCTATGTCATCGTCGTGGTGTCGGCGCGACTGCAGACCTTCGCGCCCGAGTTGGAAGAAGCGGCGCGCTCGCTCGGCGCCAATCAATGGCAGGTGACGAACCGGGTAACCCTGCCCTGGATCATGCCGGGCGTCATTGCCGGCGGGCTGTTCGCCTTCGCCGTGTCCTTCGACCAGTTCGTCGTCTCCTACTTTTTGTCGACGCCCGGCCAAACGACGCTGCCGGTCGAAATCTACGCCGCGATCCGCAAGGGTTTCACGCCCGAGATCAATGCTGTCTCGACAATCATAATTGTCGTGTCGATGGCGCTGATGCTGCTGACAGCGCGCTTCTTCAAATTCGGCGGAGAGAAATAATGGCCGGCGTGCGGGTATCGAATGTATCGCGCAGTTTTGGTGCGCATAAGGCGCTGGACGATGTCTCGATCGATTTCGCCGACGGCGGCTTCTACGCCCTGCTCGGTCCCTCCGGCAGCGGCAAGACCACGCTCCTGCGCCAGATTGCCGGCTTCGACTTTCCCGACTCTGGCCGCATCTCCATAGGCGGCGAAAGTGTTGAGCGGGTGCCAGTGGAGAAGCGGCGCATCGGCATGGTGTTCCAGAACTACGCGCTGTTTCCCAATATGAGTGTCTCCGACAATGTCGCCTTCGGACTGTCGGTGCGTGGCGAGCCCAAGGCGGTGATTGCCAGCGAGGTGCAGCGCGCACTCGACCTCGTGCAACTCGGCACGCTCGGCGGTCGCCGGCCGCACCAGCTCTCCGGCGGCCAGCGCCAACGGGTGGCGCTCGCTCGCGCGATCGTCACCACGCCGCGCGTGCTTCTCCTCGACGAGCCGCTCGGCGCGCTCGACAAGGCGCTGCGCGTGGACATGCAAATCGAATTGAAGCGTATTCAGCGCGAGATCGGCATCACCACGATCTTCGTCACCCACGACCAGGAAGAAGCGCTGACGATGAGCGACCGTATCGGCATTCTGCGCGATGGCAAACTGGTGCAGGAAGGCCCGCCCGAGGAGATCTACGATCGGCCGAAGAGTGAGTTTGCCGCCACCTTCCTAGGCGACGCCAACATCCTTCGCGGCAACGCCACTGGTACGGGCATCCGGCTGCCTGACGGAACGGGGATTGCCGCAGGCGCAGGGGTTACGCTTGTTGCCGGCACGAAGGCGAGCTGCGCCGTGCGGCCTGAACGAATCCGCATCGCCACCAATGCCGGCGTTCCGGACCGAGCCCATGCCAACATGCTCACGGGGCGGGTTTCCAAGCGCATCTTCGCCGGCAACAACAGCACGTATTTTGTCGATCGCGATGGCCAGACAATCAAGGTCATCGTGCAGAACACCGGCATCGAAAAGCTGGCGGAAGGACAACAGGTGGTGCTGCGCTGGTCGTCGGAGAGTACGGTGCTGATCGACGCGAGCTAGCAGATCCAATCCTTCAGTCTTGCCAGGCGGTCCGCAATCGGGGAAAGCATGGTCGGGCAAAGTGTGAGCGGAATACTCGATGACGCTGGAATTGACGGCCGGCGACCAGTCGATGCTGCATGGCGAGCAAGGCTCGGCAGCGGCTGCCGCCATGAAGATCCTGGTCGCCTTCGCGAAGGCGGTCGGCGCGCGCAAGTTGTTGAATATTGCCGGTGCCCATATCGACGGCTGCCTCTATCACGGCCAGGCCAGCCTCGATTTTGTCGAAAGGCTGATCGAGGGCGGCGGCCGCGTTCGGGTGCCGACGACGCTGAATGTCGGTTCGTTCGACCTCATCCATCCCAGATTGGTGAAGATGCCGATGTCGCAAGAAGCGCCGGCGCGACGCCTGATGATGGCGCATCTGGACCTCGGCTGCCAGGCGACCTTCACCTGCGCACCCTATCAGACTCGGTTCCGGCCAAGGTTCGGCGAGCAGATAGCCTGGGGTGAGTCCAACGCCATCGTCTTTGCCAATTCGGTGATCGGGGCGCGAACCAACCGCTATGGCGATTTCATCGATTTATGCTGCGCAATGACCGGACGCGCGCCGGCCTGGGGACTGCATCTGAGTGAAAATCGACGAGGCCAGATCCTGTTCGAGCTGACTGGCGGCCTCGAGCCCAGCGACGCCCTGTTCGTGGGTGTCGGACTACTTGTCGGGCAAAAGAGCGGCGACCGCATTCCTGTCATATCAGGCCTGCCGCAGCCGCGCGACGAGGACCAACTGAAGGCGCTGGGGGCGGCGGCGGCAACGACGGGCGCTGTGGCGCTGTTTCATGCGGTCGGCATTACGCCGGAGGCGACGACGCTGGATGAGGCGTTGCACGGCCTGGCGCCGGAGGAAAAAATCCGGATCTCTCGCGCTGATATCCGCCATGCGCTGGCCAGGCTGTCGAGCGTCCCCGACGGCGTGCAGCTTGCAGCCGTGTCGTTAGGCACGCCGCATTTCTCCCATGAAGAGTGGATGCGCCTGTTGCCGCTGCTGCGCGAAGTTGCGCCGGGCAGGGGCGTCCCGATCTATGTCAACACAGGGCGTGCCACGCTGACACGACTGCAGGACGAAGGCGCACTGGCCGGCATGGAAGCCTTCGGCCTTGTCCCGGTCACCGACACCTGCACCTATGTCACGTCGATCCTCGAGCGTCTCGACGGCGTGGTGATGACCAATTCGGGCAAATGGGCGCATTACGCACCTGGCAACATCGGTGTCTCGGTGGCCTTCGGCGACATGGAAGACTGCGTCCGCTCGGCCGCGGCCGGCCGCGTCGTGCGAGGCGCGCCATGAAGGCGCCGGCCAGAACCGGTACATTCCACCTTGCCGGCTCCGCACAAGGCCCGGCGCTGGTGCTTTCGCAGGCGCTCAGCTTCTGGGGCGGGATCGACGTCGAAACGGGCGACATCATCGACCATTCGCATCCGGACCTGGGCGGCAATATCGCCGGCAGGATCCTGGTGATGCCGAGCGGGCGGGGGTCGTCGTCCTCGTCTTCGGTTCTGGCCGAAGCGATCCGCAGAGGAACGGCGCCGGCCGGTATTATCCTGGAGCGGCCGGACCCGATCCTTGCCGTCGGCGCCATCGTTGCCGAATTCCTCTACGAAATCAGCATGCCGCTGGTCGTCTGCGACATATCAGGCATTGCCTCCGGCGACCGGATCGCTATTGATCTGGGCGAAGATGCGCAAGCGATGGTGAGCAAGCTCTAGTCTAGCCGGCCATCAGTCCTGCCGCGCCCCGCCGCCAGGTCGACGCTGAAATCGAGTTTGGCGTGGCCGTTGGTGCGCCAGTGGCAAAGACGTTGACCAGATCGAAGCCGTCATCGACGAGCGCCGGTTCGTCCGGTTTGCTGCGGTTGGTGCGCGTGATCTTGCCAACGCTGAGATATTGCGCGCCAACGGTGAGCTGGTCTTCCAACATCCTGTTGTTCAGCGGCTGGCCAGAATAGACGACGCTGACGATCTTGGCGTCGATAAGCGCGCCGGCACGATTCACGAAACCCCGGCCATTCACCTGGGTTCAGATCTCCGGGATGCTTTCCCTGAAGATCACTTGCAGCCTCGGCTGGTGCAGTTCGTAGGGCAAGCCCTTGACCGCGTGGGTCAAGGTGTTGAGCGCCTCGCGGGCCTCGACGCGCGGGTTCTGGTCGATGACCGCGTCGAGCGTGCCGTCGAGCAGAAGCTCCTTGGTGCCTTCCGTCACCTCATGGCCGAGAAAGACCGTCGACAGCGCGCGCCCGCGTTCCTTCAGCGCGCGGGCGATGCCGGTGTTGCCAGCGCCGACATTGTAGATGGCGGCTAGGTCCGGGTGCCGGTCCAGCAGGGCGCAGGCCTCAGAGTAGGCTTTTTCCCGATCGTCGAGCATTTCGCGCATCTCGACGATCTGCAGATTGGGCGATTCTTCCGTCAGTATGTGGCGGAAGCCCATCTCGCGCTCTTCGTGGCCGCGGTAGGAGAGCGAACCGGCGAACAGCGCGACCTTGCCCGGACGCCCTGCGCCCATGAAGCGGTTGAGCAGGTAGCCGGCGAGCCGGCCGGCGGCGCGGTTGTCGATGCCGATATAGGCAACCCTCGGCACATGCAGGATGTCGGAAGCGAGGGTGACCACCTTGACGCCGCTGGCCGAAAGCGAGCGGATCGCCTCGCGCACCGTCGGATGGTCGAGCGCGATCACACCAACGCCTTGCGTCTGCCCGTGCAGTTCCTGCAGCAGACGGGCGAGCCGATCCGGATTGAAGCCTTCGATAGTGGCGACGCGGACGTCGAGGTCAGGGCGCGACTGCGCCTGCGCCTCGATCTGGCTGTGCAGCATCTTGATGAAGGAATTGGTGCCGGCGGGCAGGGCGAAATCGAGCCGCATGACCTCACCGCGCAGCGCGTTGAGCGAGCTCGGACTGTTTGAATTTTCAGCGATATAGCCAAGCCGCTGTGCCGTTTCGAGCACGACCTCGCGAGTGCGCGCCCTGACCCCGGCGCGGTTGTTGAGCACACGGTCGACCGTGGCGGCGGAAACGCCGGCTTCCCGGGCTATGTCTGTCAGGGTGGACCGCACTGTCGATCACCTCATTCCAAAATGTGCCAAAGGCGCATCGAGATTACGCATTTCATAGGTCCGATGTCGGAGAGCGGCCTAATCGCCGCTCGCGATTCTGATGGGAAATGATGTAACCGGCCTTGGCCGATCCGCAAGTCGCTGCGCTAGACCAAATTCCGAAGCGGACCAACGCGCCGAGGTGGGCAGCCTGGTTCCCTCAAATTCAAGCACCGGCTTCAGTGCGAGAGCCTTGATAAACGCCAATTTCCCCTCCCTTGAGATATTATGATGTGTCTTGATTATTTATGATGTTGACAGCCTTGGTGCAGTGCCGTCAATATCCATCATAAGGGCCGTGGAGGAACAAGGCCCTGAGGGAGGATTTCCAATGTCGAATTTGATCCGCGTGTCGCGGCGCCGTTTGCTGGCGTCCGGTGGAAAGGCGGCAGTCCTTGTTGCCGCCGCAGGTATCGCGCCGAAATTCATTCGCCCAAGCCGTGCCTATGCGGCCGATGCCCTGGCGCCCGGCATGATCGGTGGCCCGACCGGCTTCGACGGCTCGGAGCGCTATCAGTATGGCGCCGACACACCCGAGGGCCGCGCCATCGAGGCAGCCAAGGCGATGAAGGGCGCCGGCAAGGCGCCGACGAAGATCGTGCTCGGCCTGTCCGACGGTTCGATCGGCCAGCTGACGCAGCCGTTTCCGGCGGGCGCGCCGTCGATCAAGGATCTATGGGAGAAGGAAACCGGTATTCCGCTCGAGATCGTCGGTGTGCCCAACGGCCAGGAATTCACCAAGACGATGCAGGACATCTCCACCAAGGGTGGAGCCTACGACATCTACGCGGTCGAATGGAACCGTCTTGGCGACCTCGCCGAAACCGGCGGCATCCTCAAGCTCGACGACTTCGTTGCACAATATAAGCCGGAATGGGACGATCCCGAGCGTGGCTACGTCAACGGCCCCAAGGGCGTCTCGCTGCTCAACCAGTATCGCGGCTCGACCTACGGCGTGTCGCTGGATGGCGATTTCCAGACCTGGGTCTACCGCACCGATCTGTTCGGCGACGCAGCCGAGAAGAAGGCTTTCTCCGACAAATACGGGTATGAACTGGCAGCGCCGAAGACGTGGAAGCAGCATGACGAGATCGCAGCCTTCTTCCAGCGCCCGGACAAGGGCCTGTTCGGCTCGACCGATCTGCGCAACCAGGGCTGGGGCTATACCAACTGGTATCAGCGTTATGTCTCAATGGCTTCGCCCAATCAGTTCTTGTTCGACGATGCCGGCAAGCCGCTGATCAACTCGGAGCAAGGTATCGCAGCGACCAGCGAGTACATTGCGTCGCTCTCGCATCATTCGCCGGATGCGATCTCCTGGGGTTGGCCGGAGCAGTACGGCAATTTCGCCAAGGGCGGTGCGGCCATGACCTGTGCCTTCTCCAACCTGCCGAAATTTCTCGACAATGCCGGCAACAAGGATTCAGCTGTCACTGGAAAGATCGGCTCCATGCTGCCGCCCGGCCGCGAGATCGACGGAAAACTGGTCAGCCGTTCGGTGCTGTGGCTTAACCTGTCGGCGTCGGTTTCCTCGCAAGCCAAGAACCCGGAAGCCTGCTACCTGTTCCTGCAATGGCTGGGTTCAAGCCGCATCTACGCCTGGATGACCGCCAATCCGGGCGGCTATTTCGATCCGTTCCGGCTGTCGGATTTCTCCGATCCGCTGGTTCGCCAGACCTATCACGCCTACCACATGGACGTGGTGCGCGAGACGGTCGCCCGCACCGTGCCCACCATCAACTATCCCGGCGCCACCGCCTTCCACAACGCGCTGGACGAGAACCTCGTCGCCGCGTTGACCAAGGCCAAGACAGCCGAGCAGGCGATGGCCGACACCGAGGCCGAGTGGAAGAAGATTGCCCGCCGGACCGGCGAGGAGAAGCTTCTCGAAGCCATCAAGACCAACAAGGAGGCCTGGCCGACCGTCCTCGATCCGATCGCCTGATCCTCGCAGGATCTTACCAAGGAGGGGAGGAGCGGCCGCTCTTCCCCTCGCCAACGAAGGACCCAGCAAAGCCGCAAGATGAAGCGTTCAGTCCCTTTCGAGATATTCCGCTATGCCGCGATCCTTGCAGCGATGGCGGTGACGCTGGTGCCGATCCTGTGGATGGTGTCGATGGCGTTCAAGCCGATCGCCGAATGGTCGGCGACCGGCGCCGACCTGACCTGGTGGCCGAAGAACCCGACACTCAGCAATTTCCGCTTCGTCTTCGGTGAATCGACCAACAATCTGATCGTCGCGCTCGACCGCACAGCTTTGAAGCCGATCCTGTCATCGCTGCTGTCGGCCACGTTCGGCACGGCAATCGCCATGTCGGCGGGCACCGCGGCGGCCTACGGGCTGTCGCGCTTCGGCTCGGGCCAGAACCTGCCGCTGGCGCTGATCCAGCTTCGCCTGTTTCCGCCGATGGCGGTCATGACCCCGGTGATGATCATGTGGGCTTTCCTCAACTTCACCGACAGCTGGTGGGGGCTGTCGCTGATCTATGGCATCGTCACGCTGCCTTTCGCCTTCTGGCTGATGAAGACCTTCTTCGACGACATGCCGCGCGAGATCGAGGAGGCGGCACTGGTCGAGGGCTGTTCGCGGTGGCGCGTCTTTACCCGCATCACGCTGCCGATGATGCGCGCGCCGTTGGCCAGTGCCGCGCTGTTCGTTTTCATCCTCAGCTGGTCGGACTATCTGATTGCGCTACTTCTGACGACGCGCGAATGGGTGACGGTCCCTGTCTACATGGCCTCGCTGTCCTCCTCGATGACCGGACAGCTCTATGGCGCCAAGGCTGCTCTCGGCCTGATCGCCGCGGTGCCGCCGGTGATCATGGGCATCGCCATCCAGCGCCATCTGGTGCGCGGGCTGACCTTCGGGGCGCTCAAACAATGAGCGCGGTGGCAGCGACGATTTCGGAGGGCGACATGTTAGCCTCCAAAGCGGCGTCGGTGTTGCCGGACGAGGGCGCACGGCTCGGCTTCCGGCTGACCCTGCCGGCGCAGATCCTGGTGCTGTTTATCGCTGTCTTCCCGCTCCTGATGCAGCTCTATATCAGCCTCACCGACTGGTCGCCGCTGTCGGGCACCGGTTGGTGGAATGCCTGGTCGATGTGGAACAGTTTCGCCAACTACACCGACCTTGCCGTCGACGCACGCTTCTGGAGCGCGCTGAAGCGCACGGCCATCGTCATGATCGTCTGCGTGCCGGCGGAGTTCCTGCTCGGGCTGGCGCTCGCGACGCTGTTTGCCGACGAGTTTCCGGGCAAACGGATCTTCTACTCGATCCTTTTGATGCCGATGATGGTGGTGCCGGCGGTGGCCGGCTACATGTTCTTCATGCTGTTTCAATCAGGCGGCCCGGTCAACGACATCCTGTCGGCGATCTCCGGCTTTCCAGTCACCATCGCCTGGCTGTCGGACCCGACGCTGGCACTCATCGCCGTCATGGTCGCCGACATCTGGCAGTGGACGCCGCTGATGTTCCTGATCCTGCTTGCCGGCCTGGTCGGCGTGCCTGAGGACCAGATCAAGGCGGCGACGCTGCTCGGCGCCAACCCCTGGCAGCGGTTCGTCACCATCGTGCTGCCGAAGATGAAGACGATCATCATCATCGCACTGGCGATCAGGGTGATCGAGAACTTCAAGATCTTCGACACGCTCTACATCATGACCGGCGGCGGTCCCGGCGTCGCTACCGAAACCATCTCCGTCTACATCTACAAGCTCACCACCCAGGACCTGATCTGGGGCTATGTGGCGGCAATCGCGCTGGCCATATTAATCGTGCTGTCCATCGCCGCGGTGTTTGCCATGAAACGCATGGGACGCGAGGTGGCGGCATGAGCACCATCCACCTGCAGAACCTGGTCAAGAAATTCGGCGATTTCACCGCGCTGAAGACGATGGATCTGGCCATCGCCGACGGCGAGTTCATGGCGCTGCTGGGGCCGTCGGGCTGCGGCAAATCGACGACGATGAACATGATCGCCGGCATGGAAGAGCCGACCAGCGGCAAGATCCTGTTCGGCGAGCGCGACATGGCCGGCGTGCCGATGGGGCGGCGCGGCGTCGGCTTCGTCTTCCAGAACTATGCGATTTTCACCCATATGAGCGTGCGGCAGAACCTCGCCTACGGGCCGAAAATGCGCGGCGCACCCAAGGCCGAGGTCGACCGCCGCGTTGGCGCCATTGCCGAGATGCTGCAGCTGACGCCGCTGCTCGACCGCAAGGCCGACCGGCTTTCGGTCAACATATTGCAGCGGGTGGCGATCGGCCGTTCGGCGATCATGGAGCCGGCGATCTTCCTGCTCGACGAGCCGCTTTCCAATGTCGACGCGGCCTTCCGGGCGGTGATGCGGACCGAATTGAAGCAGCTGCAGCGGCAGTTCCGGCAGACCATGGTCTACGTCACCCACGACCAGCTCGAAGCGATGACCATGGCCGACCGCATCGCGGTGATGGACCACGGCGTGCTGCAGCAGGTCGGCACGCCGCTCGAGGTCTACAACGATCCGGCCAATGTCTTCGTCGCCCGCTTCATCGGCGCGCCGGGCATGAACCTGCTCAAGGGCTGGCTGGCCGAAAGCGACCGTGGCCTGGTCGTCGATCTCGGCCCGCTCGGGGCGACGCCGCCGCTGCCGGTCGAGATCGCCGATGTCGCGCGCCGGCTGCGCGGCGAGGTGTTTTATGGCTTTCGACCGGAGCAGGTGATGCTGGCTGAAGACGGCCGTGGCCTGTCCATGCCGGTGAGTTTCGTCGAGCGGATCGGCGCGCGCACCATCATCCACCTTGGCGACGGGGAAACCGCGGTTAAGGCGGTGTTCGACAATGATGTCGGGCTGGCGATCGGGCAGGCAGCCGTCGTCGCACCTGCGGTGAAGGCGGTGCGCGTCTTCGACGCCGCCACCGGCCTTGCCTTGAGAGCGGGCTGAGACCATGGCCGATATCGTCTTCCGCAATGTGACCAAACGCCACGGCAACACGCTCGCCGTCGATGACGCGTCGTTCACTGTCAACGACAATGAGTTCTTCTGCTTCTTCGGCCCGCCTCTATCGGGCAAGTCGACGGTGCTGCGCCTGGTGCTTGGGCTCGAGACACCGGACGCCGGCGAGATCCTGATCGACGGAAAGCCGGTCAACGCAGTGTCGCCGGCCGAACGCAACGTCGCGATGGTCTTCCAGAACCTGGCGCTGTTTCCGCATATGAGCGCGCGCGACAACATCCGCTTTCCGCTGGTCGAACGCCGGGTCGCCGAAGCCGAGATCGAAAAGCGCCTCGCCGACGTCGCGGCCAAGCTGCATATCGGCCATATCCTGCACAAGCCGCCAGCACAGCTTTCCGGCGGTGAGCGGCAGCGCGTGGCGATTGCCCGCGCGCTGGTACGGGATCCCGCCGCCTATCTGATGGATGATCCAATCTCGGCGCTCGACGCCCGGCTGCGCGAGGAGACGCGCGTCGAGCTGAAGCGCATCCAGCGCGAGCTCGGCAAGACGCTGATCTATGTCACGCACGACCAGGAAGAAGCGATGTCGGTCGCCGACCGAATGGCCATTCTGGACAACGGCAAGATCAGGCAGATCGGCGCGCCGGCCGAGATCTATGACCGCCCGGCCAGCACCTATGTGGCGCGGCTGCTTGGCTCGCCGATGATAAACATACTGAAGTCGGTGCACGGCGCTGAAGGCGTGAAGGCGGCCGAAGGCACGATCCGCATCGCGGACAAGGCGGCGCCGGCCGATGCCGTCGAAATCGGACTCAGGCCGGAAGACATCAAGGTCAAGGCCTGGTCGGTGGGGGGCGCGGGCCGCCCGGCACGAGTGTTCGAGGTCGAGCCGCTCGGCGGCTACACCGTGGTGACGCTCGCCGCCGGGCAGGCGCGTCTGCGGGCGCTGTTGCGCGGCCAGCCGGACATCAGGCCGGACGCGATGGTGGCGATATCCTGCGAGCCGGGCAGGGTGCATTATTTCGGGCAAAGCGGGGGAGCGCTGGCAAGGTGACGGCGGCTGCAAGAAACGAGCTTCGGGAGGAACATATGGCAAGCCAAGAAATGGTGGGCAACGGCTTCGAGCCGGACGTTAAAGTCCGCACCAGGGAATACAGGATCGGCTGCGTCGGCGCCGGCATGATCATGGCCGAATGTCACCTTGCCGCCTACAAGGAAGCCGGTTTCCCCGTGGTGGCGATTGCCTCGCGGACCAAGGCCAGCGCCGAGAAGGTCGCCAAACGTTGGGATATCCCGGCCGTCCACGACACGCCGGAACAGCTCATCGAGGACAAAAACGTCGAGATCATCGACCTTGCCTTTCCGCCCGACCAGCAGCCGGCGCTGATCCGCCATGCGCTGAAGCAGGCACATATCAAGGCGATCCTGGCGCAGAAGCCATTGGCGCTGTCCCTTGAAGAGGCCGTCAAACTGCGCGACGAGGCGGCCAAGACAGGCAAGATCCTCTCGGTCAACCAGAACATGCGCTACGACCAGTCGATGCGCGTCTTGAAGCAGGTCATCGACAGCGGCGCGCTCGGCGACATCGTCTTTGCCCAGATCGACATGCATGCGATCCCGCACTGGCAGAGCTTCCTCGAGGACTATGACCGATTGACGCTCGCCAACATGAGCGTCCACCATCTCGACGTACTACGCTTCCTGTTCGGCGATCCCCTAGAGATCACCACCCTGACCCGCAAGGACCCGCGCACCCGCTTCGACCATTCGGACGGCATCACAGTGTCGACGATCAAGTTCCCGTCCGGTGTGCTTGCCGTATCGCTGGAGGATGTCTGGTCCGGGCCGCGCCAGGAGGGCTACAAGGACGACCAGCACATCAACTGGCGCGTCGACGGCACCAAGGGCGTCGCCAAGGGCACCATCGGCTGGCCGACTGGCGCTGCCTCGACGCTGACCTATGCCTCGACCGAGACCACCGGTGGTGAATGGGTGACACCCAGCTGGGACACGATGTGGTTCCCGCATGCTTTTATCGGCGTCATGGAGCAGCTCCAGCACGCGGTCAAGACTGGCGAGCCGCCGGCGCTGTCCGTCGCCGACAACGTCAAGACCATGGCGCTGGTCGAAGCCGGCTACCGCTCCATCGACAAGGGCCGGACGGTCAAACTTTCCGAAATATCAACTGACTGAATCACTTACAGGGAGGACTTCACACCATGATGCAGGCAGGTATTTTCACGGGTTATTTTCCGTATGGCCTCAAGGAAACCGCGCAGAAGATCCGTGCGCTCGATTTCAACACCGTGCAGCTCGACCTGCATTTTAGGGACATCGACCTGTCGGCCGGACAGATCACCAGGGACAAAGCCAAGACCGTCCGCGATACGTTTCGCGACCACAATCTGCCGATCTGCTGTGTGTCGGGCTACACCAACATCATCCATCCGGATATGGGCGAGCGCGAGCGGCGCGTCGGCTATTTGAAGGAGATCATCCGCAACGCGCGCCATTTCGGCACCCCTTACGTGATCTCGGAAACGGGTACCTACAACACCGAATCCGACTGGGTGCATCACCCGAAGAACAAGACCGAGGAAGGGTTCGAGGAATGCCGCAAGGTCATCGCCGACCTTGCCCAGACCGCCTATGACCACGGCGCGGTGTTCCTGCTCGAAACCTATGTCAACAATGTCGTCGGCTCGGTCGAGGAGACGGTGAGGATGTTCGCGCAGGTCGACCACCCAGGCCTCGGCCTGTTGATGGACCCGACCAACTATTTCGAAACCCACAACATCGACCGGATGGATCAGATCCTGAACCAGGTGTTCGACACGCTGACCGACAAGATCAATATCGCCCACGCCAAGGACGTCAAGCGTTCCGGCGGCGACAAGTCGGAGAAGCACGCAGACATTGGCGACGAGGACGCGCTGGAGAGCCACACTTTCCGCGGCGTCGGCGAGATCGAGCTGCCGGCGCCCGGCCTCGGTTCGCTGAACTACGACCTTTATCTCAAGCGGCTGGCCGAAAAGCACCCGAACACCCCGGTCATCATCGAGCATCTTTCGGAAGACGACGTGCCGCGCGCCAAGAAATTCCTCGACGGGAAATTCCGCGCCAACGGACTGTGATGGCGCGGTTCGGCTACGAAACAAGGGAGGAAGAGAAATGTTGAAATTCGCGTTGAAAATCGCTGCTGCGGCGACCGTTCTTGCCAGTGTGGCGCTGGCTACGCCGGCGCTGGCACAGGATGCCCAGAAGACGTTCTACCTGTTGTCGCATGGCGGCCCGTCGGACGCCTTCTGGATCGACTGGAATGCCGGTGCCACCAAGGCGTGCG
Organism: Mesorhizobium sp. M0136; assembly: GCF_040322515.1. NCBI lineage: Bacteria > Pseudomonadati > Pseudomonadota > Alphaproteobacteria > Hyphomicrobiales > Phyllobacteriaceae > Mesorhizobium > Mesorhizobium sp. M0136. Next base: position 264,249 of record NZ_JAMYTP010000002.1, on the reverse strand, counting down.
ACCAGCTCAAGGTGACCTGCAAGATCTCGTTCAGCGGCGGCGACATGGCGGCGCAGAAGGAAGCCTTCAACTCGGCACTGGCAGCCAAGCCGGACGGCATCGCCACCACCTCAGCGCAGCCCGGCCTGTGGACCGAAGAGGTCAAGGCGGCGAAGGCCTCCGGTATCCCTATCGTGTTCTTCAACACCGACGATCCGGCGACCGGCCGGCAAGCCTATGTCGGCGCCGACCTGAAGGAAGCCGGTGTCATCTGGGCGAAGTATCTGGTCGACCACAAGATGGTGAAGCAAGGCGACAAGGTGTTCCTGCCGGTCGAAGTGCCGGGCGCCAGCTACCAGCAGCTCGAGACCGAAGGCATTGCCAGCGTCTTCGATCCGCTCGGCATCAAATATGACGTGGTCGATTGCGGCACCGATCCGGCCGGCATCATCGCCAAGATGACCGACTACATGGTCGCCAACAACCCGCCGGCAATCATCGCGCTCGGCGATTCCGTTGCGGCCAGCGTCAAGCGGGTGTTCGACGGCGCCGGCGTGCCGGCCGGCAAGATCCCGGTCGTCGGCTGGGGAAATTCGAAGGAAACGGCCGAGTCAGTCAAGTCTGGGTTCATCAACGCGGCTGCCTGGCAGTTTCCCTCGGCGCAAGGCTTCATGCCGGTGGCGCTGCTCGGGCTGGCCGCCGCTGGCGAACCGATCGGCTACGACATCCACACCTTCAGCCTCTACGACGCCTCGAGCGTCGAACCGATCCTGAAACTCTACAATAAGTGATTGGAACTGACGCTCGCCGCGCAGGCGGCGGGCGTCACCTAGCGTATGGTTCGAGCTGTCATGACAATTACTGCAGAAGAGGAAATGCCGCGTGCCAGACGCAGGTCGAGCCTGATGCGCTCGCCGCAGTTCTCTTCGCTCGTCATCCTGATTGTCCTGCTTGCGGTGTTCGCGATCGCCGACGCCAACTTCCTGTCGCCGCTCAACATCTCCAACATGATGGCGTTTCTGCCCGAGCTCGGCATCATCGCGCTCGGCATGACGCTGCTTTTGACGGCTGGCGAGTTCGACCTTTCGGTCGGCGCCGTATTCGGGCTGGCGCCGGTCGTGGTCATGCTGCTGGTGCAGAACGGCGGGGTCGATATCGGCGTGGCGCTGCTGGCCGGACTGGTGCTCTGCATAGCGATCGGTGCGATCAACGGGCTGATCGTCACCAAGATCGGCATTTCGTCCTTCCTGGTGACGCTGTCGATGCTGCTCGTGGTGCGAGGCGCTGCCCTCTACATCACCCAGGGCTTTCCGCTGAAGTCCTGGGACCAGCCAGGCTTCTTCGTGACGCTGCTGGCCGGCAGCTTTAGTATCGGAACGTTCCGTTTCTATACCTCGCTGTGGTGGTTCATCGGCCTGTCGCTGCTGGCGGTCTATGTGCTGCGCTACGCCAAGCTCGGCAACTGGATCAGCGCTATCGGCTCGAACCGTAACGCTGCCGTGGCGCGTGGTGTGCCGGCCGATGCGGTCAAGATCTGGCTGTTCATCCTGACCTCGGTGCTGGCCGGTCTCGCCGGCATGATCAGCGCCTTCCGCATCTCGGCGGCATCGCCGGTGGCCGGCACCGGCTATGAGCTGGAAGTGATCGCCATGGTGGTCGTCGGCGGCACCGCGCTGACCGGTGGGCGCGGCACCATTTTCGGCACCATCGTCGGCGCGCTGATGCTGCGCAGCATCCGCAACGGCATCGTGCTGATCGGCGTGCCAGGGCTCGCCTACAACATCTTCGTCGGCGTCATCATCCTTGCCATGCTCATCCTGCACGCTTTGCTGCAGAAGAACGCCGCCAGGAGCTGATCATGGAAGTGCTTCGGCTGCAGAACCTGCAAAAATCCTTCGGCAGCGTCCGCGCCCTGAAGAGCGCGTCCTTCACGCTCAACGAGGGCGAAGTGGTGGCCTTGCTCGGCGACAACGGCGCCGGCAAATCTACATTGATCAAGGCGATCTCCGGGGTCTTTCCCGTCGATCGCGGCGACATCTATGTGCGCGGCCAGAAGGTCTCCATCCGCTCGACGCGCGACGCGATGGATCTCGGCATCGAGACCATCCACCAGGACACCTCGCTGGCTCCCGATCTCAGCATCGCGCGCAATCTTTTCCTCGGCCGCGAGCCGGTCAACCTCAAATGGCTTGGCGTGTTCGCGCCGCTCGATCTCGCTCAATTGCGCGATGCCGCCTCGGCACTTTTGAAGCGCGTCGGCATCTCGAAGAAACTCGACGCCGATGCGCTGGTCTCAACGCTGTCGGGCGGCGAGCGTCAGTCGATCGCCATCTCGCGCGCCATGCAGTTCGCCGCCAAGGTCATCATCCTCGACGAGCCCACCAACAATCTCGGCGTCGAGGAAACACACGGCGTACTGCGCTTCGTCAAGGAGGTGCGCGATGCCGGTCACTCGGTGCTTTTGATCACCCACAACATCCATCACGTCTTCCAGGTCGCTGACCGCATCATCGTTATGCGCCGTGGCGAGATCGTCGCCGAGCAGACGGTCGCAGACACCGACCTGCTGACCGTGGAAAGTATCATCACCGGCGCCGACATGTCGGCCCTCCTCAAGGAGACGAGAGCGAAGTGAAGGACGGGAGCAAAGTGAAGGAACTGGCCGTCACATGGTAGAGCTTTACGGCAAGACGCTGTCGCGCCGGCAGGTCTCGGAACGCTCGGGCATGCTGTCGCAATTCGCCGGCGTGCGGCTGATGACGCTTGGCGACGGGGTGGAGCGCGGCATCCGTATGCTCGAATTCCGCACCGGCTCCGGCCTGCGTTTCACCGCGCTGGTCGACCGGGCGCTCGATATCGCCGATTGCGACTTCAGGGGCCAGGCGATCGGCTGGCATTCGCCGAGCGGCTTTCGCCATCCCGGCCTGCACGAATACGAAGGCGAGGAGGGGCTGGCCTGGGCGCGGTCGTTTTCCGGCCTTCTGCTGACCTGCGGCCTCGACCATATATTGTTCATGAACGAGGTACCGGCCGACACCTACAACTATCCGCCCAAGAAGACGGTGCGCCACTCGCTGCATGGCCGCGTCAGCACCATCCCGGCGCGGCTGACCGGCTACGGCGAGACCTGGGACGGCGACCACTGCGTGTTGTGGGCCGAAGGCATCGTCCAGCAATCGACTGTATTCGGCGAGGATCTGCACCTGCTGCGGCGCATCGAGGCCGATGTCGGCGGCAACGAGATCCGGCTTTCGGACCGTGTCGTCAATCACGGCTTCAACCGGACCCCTCATATGTATTTCTACCACATCAATGTCAGTCATCCGGTGCTCGACGAGGGATCGCGCTACCTGGCGCCGATCCGCGACGTCGTCTGGGCAGGCCATGCCGGCGAGCGCTATGAAGCGCAGAAGGTCGGCTACCGCACGGTGCCGGCGCCGCAACCGGGATTCAAGGAACAGGTCTGGCAGCACGAACTCGGCGCCGACAGCACCGGCCAAGTCCCGGTGGCGGTGGTCAACGACAGGCTCGGCCTCGGTTTCGAGGTGGTCACGCGCAAGGACCAGTTGCCCTGCGCCTATCAATGGCAGAATTTCCAGGCCGGACGGTACGCGCTTGGCATCGAGCCGTCGACGCATCATGTGCTTGGGAATCTGGCGGCGCGCGAACGCGGCGAGATGATCTGGCTGGAGCACGGCGAGAGCCGCACCTACGATGCGGTGTTCCGGGTTCTCGACGGTGCCGGCGAGATCGCCGCCGCCGAAAGCCGGATCGCGGCGATTGCCAGACAGCCGCAGCAGGATTATCCGCAGCCGTCGGGCCGTTTTCCTGTTCTTGGAGGCAGGTCGTGATAATGGCGAAGAGGATACGGGACACCAGTTGGGAGGCTGGCTCCGGCCGGAGCGGGGAGGGCTCGCGGTCGAGCTGGAATTGGAGGTCACAATGGCTGGCACGGTAAAGCGCGATTACAGCCTGGTCGGCGAGAGCACGCGCAGGGCGATCGAGACGGGACTGGCCTCAGCGGAGTGGTACCACACGGATGTCCCCCGCAAGGCGATCAAGGAGTTGATGCAGCGCTCAGACGGTCCGGCGATCCGCGACACGATCATCTGGATCGTCGCCATCCTCGGCTCGGCCGCCGGCGCCGTCTATTTCTGGGGCACCTGGTGGTGCGTGCCGTTCTTCTTCGTCTACGGCGTGCTCTACGGCTCGTCCAGCGACTCGCGCTGGCACGAATGCGGCCACGGCACGGCCTTCCGCACGCGCTGGATGAGCGATGTCGTCTATCAGATCGCCAGCTTCATGCTGATGCGCAACCCGGGGACCTGGCGCTGGAGCCATGCCCGCCACCACACCGACACCATCATCGTCGGCCGCGACGCCGAGATCGCCGTGATGCGCCCGCCAGACCTTTTGCGTGCCGCGCTGGCCTTCACCGGTATCCTCGATTTCCGCTATTCGCTTCCGGCGCTGGTACGCCAGGCGTTCGGCAAGCTGACGCCCGACGAGAAAAGCTACGTTCCCGAGATGGAACAGCACAAGGCCGTCATCGCGGCGCGCTGGCATATTGCCATCTACATTGCCACGATAGCACTCGCCCTCACCATGCAGTCGTGGGTGCCGGTGGTGCTTATCGGCGTGCCGCGCCTCTACGGCACCTGGCACATGGTGATGACCGGCCTGCTGCAACACATCGGTCTGGCCGATAACGTCGTCGATCACCGGCTCAACACCAGGACCGTATACATGAACCCGATCAGCCGGTTTATCTACTGGAACATGAATTATCACGTCGAGCATCACATGTTTCCGATGGTGCCTTACCACGCGCTGCCCAGGCTGCACGAACTGATCAAGCACGATCTGCCGGAGCCGAACCCGTCGATATGGCATGCCTATCGCGAGGTCTGGCCGGTCCTGCTCAGGCAGCTCAAATACGAGGATTATTTCCTCAAGCGCGAACTGCCGCCAACGGCCAGGCCCTATCGTGGCGAGTTCCACGAAGTGAACATGTCGGCGGCGGCTGAATAGGCACCGCAGCAGCGCAACGCAGAAATTTCGGGAGAAGCAGAGATGGCCGATTGGGTCGAAGCGTGCGCCGTGGACGATGTCGACGAGGAAGACGTCATCCGCTTCGACCATGGCGGCCGCACCTTCGCAATCTACCGTTCGCCGGACGATGAATTCTTCGCCACCGACGGATTTTGTACGCATGAGAAGGCGCATCTGGCCGACGGGCTTGTCATGGACGACATCATCGAATGCCCAAAGCACAATGGCCGCTTCAATTACAAAACAGGCCAGGCCAAAGGGGCTCCCGTCTGTGTCAATCTGCAGACCTATCCCGTCAAGGTGGAAGCTGGCAAGGTGATGATCCAGATCGCCTGACCGGCCTTCTGTCACGTAGCAAAGGGGACCAAAATCCATGAGCCGGAAAAGACCGACCGTCGCAGACCTGCGTGCCCTGAAGGGCAAGCGGCAGCTGACGATGCTGCGCGTGCTGACGATGGACGAGGCCGAGGCCGCCGAACGCGCCGGCGTCGATATCGTCTCGGTGCCGCCGGAGCTCGTGCTCAATCCGCAATACCGCGATGCGGCACCCAGCCTGTTCACCATGCCGGGCGAGAATTTCTTCGAGATCGGCACAGCAGATGATTTCGTCCGCTGGGCGTTCCGGCTCTACAAGGCCAGCGCCGATGCGGTCTATTGCAGCGCCGGCTACGCCACCATCAAGCGGATGGCCGACGATGCCATTCCGGTAATCGGCCATGTCGGTCTCATCCCGTCACGCGCCACCTGGACCGGCGGCTTCAAGGCCGTCGGCAAGACCGCCGATACCGCCATGCAGGTGTTCGAGGCGGTGAAGCAACTGGAGGCCGCCGGCGCGATCGGCGCCGAGATCGAGGTGGTGCCGGTCGAGGTGGCCAAGGCGATTTCGGAACGCACGTCGCTGATCATGTTGTCGATGGGGGCGGGCACCGGCTGCGATGCGCAATACCTGTTCGCAGACGACATCCTCGGCCAGAACCGTGGCCACATGCCGCGCCATTCCAAGGTCTATCGCAATTTCGCCGCCGAATACGATCGCCTGCAGGCCGAACGCATCGCTGCCTTCTCCGAATATGTCGCCGATGTGAACAGCCTGGCGTATCCCGAAGACAGGCACGTCGTGCACATGGACCCGGACCAGCTCAGCTTGTTCCTGGAGAAGATCGAAGCCGCATGAGACACGCCGCCTGCGGCGCGAAGCGCCATCGCGGATCGTGAAAGGCCGGTTCGGCGGCAGGGCCAGGTCATCGCATGGCCGGCTGCGATGCCACACGAAGGTTTGTTGGACCAGGTCTGGACGGCACCGGCCAGATGCTGTTGAAACCGGTGCGTCATCGGTTTGCCGGACAATTGTGCGGTTGCCGATGGAGCGGGTGAAAATCCCCTTCGGACAGTCTGTGCATGACCGCCATTCCCGAAAACAAAGCCTTGCCCGAAACCGCGCCGGCGGCGCGGCAAGCCCAGCGGGTGGCGCTGATCGTCGCCGTCGCCTTCTTCATGCAGCTTCTGAATTCGACCATCATCTCGACCTCGCTGCCGCAGATGGGAAAATCCTTCGGCGTGCCGGCGGTGGCGATAAGCATCGGCATCACCGTCTATATGCTGACCATGGCGGTATTCGTGCCATTGTCCGGCTGGCTCGCCGACCGCTTTGGCGCGCGCAACGTCTTCCTCGTGGCGATCGCCCTGTTCACGCTGGCCTCACTCGCCTGCGGCATCTCGCAGAACCTGGCCGAGTTCGTTGCCGCCCGCGCGGTGCAGGGCCTGGGCAGCGCGCTGATGACGCCGGTCGGCCGCATCCTGGTGCTGCGCAATGCACCGAAATCCGAGCTTCTCAACGCCACGGCGCTGATCACCTGGCCGGCGCTGTTTGCGCCGGTGGTCGGGCCGGTGCTTGGCGGCTTCATCACCACTTATCTCTCCTGGCACTGGAATTTCTTCATCAACATCCCGCTTGGGGTTGCAGGTTTGGCGCTGGTCGCCCGCTTTATTCCCGGCGACCGCGAAGCCGGAGCCAAGCCGCTCGACTGGCCGGGCTTCCTGCTGACCTCGGTGGGGCTCGCCTCGATGCTCTACGGCCTCGAGCGCATCGCGCATCCGCAAAAGGGTGTGTTGCCGACCGTGGCACTGCTCGGCACGGGCATTTTGGTCGGCTGGCTGGCGGTGCGGCATCTGCGACGCGCCAACCATCCGCTGCTCGATCTCACAGCTTTCAAGGTGCAGACCTTCGCCATCTCGACGCTGTCGGCCGGCACGATTTTCCGGATCGCCATCAACGCCACGCCGTTCCTGCTGCCGCTTTTGTTCCAGGTCGGCTTCGGACTGAGCCCAATCGATGCGGGCATGATGATCCTGGCCTATTTCTTCGGCAATCTCGGCATGAAGGCGGTGACGTCGCCGACGCTGAGGCGCTTCGGCTTCCGTTCGGTGCTGATCGTCAACGGGGTGATCGCCTCCTTGTCGATCATGGCCTGCGCGGCGCTTTCGCCGCAGACGCCGCAAGCGTTGGTGGTGGTGCTGATGCTGATCGCCGGACTGTCGCGTTCGATGCAGTTCACCGCGCTCAACACACTGGCCTTCGCCGATGTGGCCCCACTGCAGCGCAGCTCGGCGGCGACGTTATCCAGCATGCTGCAACAGGTGGCGATGCTGTTCGGCGTAGCGGTCGCCGCGGCACTGCTCAACCTGTCGCAGATCGCCAGGGGCGCTGCGGCGCTCGATCTCGTCGACTTCCGACTTGCCTTCCTGGCGATCGGCGCAATCGGGCTCGCCGCCTCGTGTCGCTTCCTGGCGTTGCCGAACGCTGCCGGCGCCGAGGTCTCGGGTCATGTTTTGCGGAGCTGAAATCGGCCGCAGTTGTCCGACCTGTGTCGGCGGAGGCGGGGAGCTTTTCCTTCTCTCCTTGGGGAGAAGGAAAGGGCGGCGCTACACCGGCCGATATATCTTCTCCGCCGTGTTCCAAAAGACATCCGCCTCGGCGGTCGCGCCGTGTTTTGCCACGGCCTGCCGGTGCGCCCTGATCAGCTCGGCATGGCTGGTCCACAGTTTCTCGATCGGGAAGTTCGAGCCGAACATCAGATGATCGCTGCCGAGGATGTCGATGGCATTGTCGACGACATAGCTGATCAGCGCCGGATCGTTACGATGGACGAAGGTGCCGAGGCCGGACAGCTTTGCATAGAGGTTGGGCGCCGCTGACAGCGTGCGCAGCCCTGCCTTCCAGGCCTCGGTGGTTTCGGGCTCCATGCCGGTCAGCATGCCGGCGTGGGTGAGAATGAAATTGGTCTCGGGGTTCTCGCCGACGAGCGTCAGCCCATCCTTCATCTGGGCGGGGAAAAGCTGCAGGTCGAAGGACAGGCCGTAATCCTTGAGGCGCGCGACATTGGCCCGCACCTTCGGGTCGATGACCTGATCGGCCGAGGCGGCGAAGCGGAAGGCCGGCGTTTCGTGCCAGTGCAGCTGCATGCGCACGCCGCGCAGCAGAGGGTATTTGATCAGCCGGTCGATCTGGGAACGCACGTCGTTCACGGTCATGTCGGCATAGCCGACAATGGCGTGCGGCCAGCCGGTTTCTTCCGCGGTCTTCTGCAGGAAGGCGACCTCGTTCTCGAAATCCTCCTTGGCCCAGTTGGTCTGGACATAGACCGCCTTCTCGACGCCCGAGCCTTGCTGGTCGGCAAGGAATTCCTCGATCGGATAGTCGCGGCGGATTGGCTCGTAGGGGCCAAAGATGCGCGGCACCATCGGCCCGACCAGCCACGGCTGGTCCTTTTGGCGCCAGACGTGGAAATGCGCGTCGATCGCCTTCTGCATCACGAAACCCTCTTCCAGATTGCCGCGGCCACGGGGACGGGGCGGGCGAGCGACAGGATGAAATCGGTGAGGCCCGCGATGGACGAGCCGTCGACCAGGTCGTCGAGCATCGGCAGGATGGCGCGAAGTGCTGCCGTTGCCGGCTGGAAACGCGGATCGCCGGCCAACGGCGTAGCCAGGGAGAGTCGGAAGGCGCGGGCACTCAGCCGGCGCATCGCCATTTCCAGCTCGGCATGATCGCCGCGCTCGAGCGCATCCGACAGGATGACGATTGCCGCCCCGCGTGCAAAGGCGGAGAAGCGCGGCACCGAGAGGAAGGCTAGCAGCGTTGGACCCATGCGGGTGCCGCCGTCCCAGTCGTCGACCTGGGCAGCGGCGCGGTCCAGCGCCTGGTCGCGGTCGCGAATACGCAGCGCCGAGGTGATGCGGGTCAGCCGTGTGCCGAAAGTGAATACCTCCGCCCGGTCGGCGCCTTGCACCGCCGCGTGTGCCAGCTTGAGATAGTCCGATGTGTAGTGCTTCATCGAGCCCGACACGTCGATCAGGATGAGAAGCTTGCGAGGCACTGTCTGCCGCCGGCGCAGCAGCGGCGAGGGGATATCGCCGTCGGCACTGACGATTTCGCGCAGCGAGCGGCGTAGGTCGAGCTTGCCGCGCGCATGCGTGCGCACGGTGCGGAAGGACCGGCGGGCGGGCAAAGCGGTGGCGAGCTTGCGGCGGAAGGCGGCAAGCCCGTCGCTATCGCGCTGGAACTCGCGGACGCTCAACTGTTCGCTGGCCGAAGACAGTTCGCCGCCTTCCTCCTGGCGGACCACTTCGATTTCTTGTTTGCTGGTTTTGCCGTCGTCCTTGATGCGAGCTTCCTCGTCGGCGTCGCCTTCTACCAGCGCCGCGGCATCCCCATAGAAATGGCTCCGGAAATGCGCCTCGAATTCGTCGCGGCGGTCGGGCGGCGGCGCCAGCGTGGCGAGGGCCGCTTCGCGGATGTCGGCCATCGAGCGTGGGCCCAGCAACGTAACCGCCTGCATGAAACCGGAGACCTGCTCGGGCGCCACCGGGAAGCCGTAGCGGCGCAGCAGCCGGCCGAAGCCGAGGAAGGGTGCTGCCCCTTGAGGCAGGCCCGCCGCGCTCACGCTAGCGCCTCCTCGACAATCTTGCCGAGCTCGGGCGCGATGCAGGAAAAGTCCTCCTCGTCTTTGATCAGCACGCCGATGGCGCGGCGGAAGGCTTCTGGCCAGGGGCTGCCGCCCTTTTCGAGGATGGTGGCGGCATTGGCCCATTCGACCGCCTCGGCGATGCCTGGCGGCTTGGCCAGCGGATGCGCCCGGATGTCGCGCACGGCGGAAGCCACGGCCCGCGCCGTGGCCTCGGCGACGTCGCCGGCGCGCAGCATGATGATCTCGGCCTCGCGAATGGCGTCGGGATAGGTGATCCAGTGATAGACGCAGCGCCGCCGCAGCGCTTCGGCCAGTTCACGGGTGCGGTTCGAAGTCAGGATGACGATCGGCTGCGCCGTCGTGCGAATAGTGCCGCGCTCGGGAATGCTGATCTGGAAATCGGACAGGAACTCCAGCAGCAGCGCTTCGAATTCATGGTCGGAACGGTCGATTTCGTCGACCAGCAGCACGCGCTTTTCCGGCGCCTTCAGCACCTGCAGCAGCGGCCGCGCGATCAGGAAACGGTCGTCGTAGATGTCGACCTCGTGCTCGCCGGCATGGCGGATGGCGAGCAGCTGGCGCTGGTAGTTCCACTCATATAGCGCATGTGCGGCGTCGATGCCTTCGTAGCATTGCAGCCGCACCAGATCGCGCCCGAGCAGTTCGGCTATCGCCTTCGCCGCTTCGGTCTTGCCGACGCCGGGCGCGCCTTCTAGCAGCAGCGGCTTACCCAGCCTGATCGCCAGGAAGATTGCGGTGGCCAGGCTTTCATCGGCGAGATAGCGCGAGGCGGCGAGGCGGGACGCCACCGCCTCCGGCGAGGTCGCGACTGTCTCTGCGCTTGAAGTCCGGGCGCTTCTCTTGGGCATTTCCAGCACTCAGTTCGATGCTTGCGCCTTCAGCGCCCGCAGGATGCGCTCCGGCGTGATCGGCAGCGTGTCGATGCGCACACCGACGGCGTCGAAGACGGCGTTGGCCACCGCCGGGATTTGCGGGTTGGCGCACATTTCGCCCGGCCCCTTGGCGCCGTACGGCCCGTCGGCCGAGGGCCTCTCCAGCACGATGATCTCGGTTTGCGCGAGATCGCCAGGACCCGGCATCAGATATTGGTTGAAGTCGGTGCCGCCATGGTCGCGGTTGGGATAATAGGGCTCGGTCGTTTCGTAGAGAGCATGGCTGATGCCCATCCACGAACCGCCGACGAGCTGCTGCTCGACCATTTTCGGGTTCAGCGCGCGGCCGATCTCAAAGACGTTCTTCACCGTCAGCACGGTGACTTCGCCGGTCTCGTCATCGACCTCGACCTCGGCAACCGTGCAGGCGTGGGCGTAGCAGGTCGACGGCTTCATCGCGCCGGTTTCCTTTTCGGGATAGGAGCGGGGGATCAAAAACATGCCGCGGCCGGAAATCGAGCGTCCGCGCTTGAAATGCGCCGACAGCGCGACATCGAAGATCGAGATCGATTTTTGTGGCGCGCCCTTGACCAGGATGTTGCCCTGGCCATCAGTCTCGAGGTCCGACGCATTCACCTCCAGCTCCTCGGCCGCTACTTCCAACATCACCTGGCGGGCTTCCCTGGCCGCCTGGATAACCGCATTGCCGGCGCGGTGCGTGCCACGCGAGGCGAAGGTGCCCATGCAGTGCGGACCAGTGTCGGTGTCGGCGGTGTCTACGACGACACGGTCGGTCGGCACGCCGATCGTCTCGGCGCAGATCTGCGCCATGATCTGCTTCATGCCTTGGCCAAGGTCGACACTCGACAGCGTCACCATGAAATTGCCGGTCGGCGTCGAATGCACCAGCGCCTGGGTCGGGTCGCCGCCGAGATTCATGCCGGTCGGATAGTTGATCGCGGCAACGCCGCGTCCGCGCCTGATCGCCATCTCAAGCTCCCTTCGCGTAAGACGACATCGCCATGAACTTCTCCGCCACCGGCCAGTTGGCGGCGCGTGAGGCTTCCTGCATGCACTCGATCAGCGCCGCTCCCTCGGTCGGCTGGCGATGCGCCTTCATGTCGCCGTCGCGGTAGGCGTTGATGAAGCGGAATTCGAGCGGGTCCATGCCGATCAGCCGTGCGAGCTTGTCCATCTGCACCTCCAGCGCGAAATCGCCGATGGTGACGCCGAAACCGCGCATCGCCGAGGACGGGGTGCGGTTGGTGTAGACGCAATAAGTGTCGATCCAGACGTTCGGGATCGTATACGGGCCGGGATAGTGGCCTGCGCCCTTCTGCGCGCCGTAGGGCGAATGGCGCGAATAGGCGCCGGCATCGGTGTAGCCGGTCACTTTGCGCGCGACGATGCGGCCGTCGTTCATGACGCCGTCCTTGATGACGACCTTCTCGGCGGCGCGCGGCGAGGAAATCTGCATCTCTTCCTCGCGGCTGTAGATAAAACAGACCGGTCGTCCTGTTATTTTGGCGCCAAGGATGGCGATCGGCTCGACGATGACGTCGACCTTGCCGCCGAAGCCGCCGCCGACGGTGCCGCCGACGAAATGCAGCTTGTTGCCGGGCATCTGCAGGATGATCGAGGTGTTGTCGAGGGTGAAGAACATCGCCTGCGTGTTGGTGTAGCAGGTGAAGCGGTCGTTACCCTCGGGTGCGACGATGCAGCCTGTCGTCTCGGTCGGCGCATGCTCGATCGGTGAAGACTGGTAGGTCTGTTCGAGCACGTGGTCGGCTCCGGCAAAGCCTGCCTCGACATCGCCGAAGCGCACCTTGCGGCATTCGCCGCTGTCGTAGAGGTAATAATTGCGGCCGTGATATTCGTTGACGATCGGCGCGCCGGGCTTCAGCGCTTCGTCCATGTCGAAGACGGCCGGCAGCACCTCGTAATCAACCTTGACCTTGGCGGCGGCTTCCTGGGCGGCACGCTCGGTCTCGGCCAGCACCGCCACCACCGCCTCGCCCTTCCAGCGCACCTTGCCGTCGGCCAGCACCGTCTCGTCCTCCGGCCCGATCTGGATCAGGATCAGGATGGTGTAGACATTGTGCGGCACATCCTTGGCGGTCAGCACCTTGACGACGCCCGGATGTTTTTCCGCTTCGGATGTATCGATGCTGCGGATGCGGGCGTGGTGGTGCGGGCTGCGCACCATCTTCAAATGCAGCATGCCGGGAAAATTGCGGTCGGCGAAATAGGTGGTCTTGCCGGTGACATGGCCGGGTGAATCCGAACGCGGCCGCGGCTGGCCGATCTCGTGCAGATCGTCCTTGCGCTGGTCGGCGAAATAGCTCTTGCGGAGTTCCATTTTCTTAACCCCCTCAAGCCGCGTTCTGCGAATTGGACTGCGCGGCGGTCAGCACCGCCTGGATGATCGGCTCGTAGCCGGTACAGCGGCAGATATTGCCCGACAGCGCCTCGACCACGTCCTCGCGGCTGGGGTTCGGCGTGTGATCGAGCAGCACCTTGGCGGCCATGATCATGCCCGGTGTGCAGAAACCGCATTGCGTGGCGAAAGCGTCGAGGAAAGCGCGTTGCAGCGGATGCAGCACGCCGCCTTCCGAAAGCCCTGACGTTGTGGTGATAGTCGCACCATTGCAGGCCTCGGCCAGCGTCAGGCAGGAGAGCCGGAGTTCGCCATCGATGATGACCGAGCACGCACCGCAGGTGCCCTGATGGCAGCCGCCCTTCGGCGAGGTGTCGCCGATCTTGTCGCGCAGCGCATGAAGCAGCGTCGTGCCGCTGTCGATGAATTCGGCCTTTTCGGCACCATTGAGCGTGAACTGAACCGGGACCTTTGCCATCTTTTTTACTCCTTGCGCCGCAGCCAGGCGGACATACGCGCCCCGATCTTTCAGGCGAGCAGCAGCCGGCCGAGATGGACCGGCAGGACTTCGTTGCGATACCAGGCACTGGCGATCGGATCGGTGGGCGGCGAGATGCCGTCGCGCGCGACAGCCAGTGCCGGCGCGATGCCTTCGGCGGTGAGATTCCGGCCAATCAGGGCTTTCTCCGCCGCCCTGGCACGGATCGGCCGATCGGCCATGCAGCCGAACGCGATCCGCGCTGACCACACGGTTCCGTCCGGCGCCTGTTCCAGCACGGTGGCGATGCTCAGCACCGAGACGCCCTTTGGCTTGACCCTCGACACTTTCAGGAAGCGAAAGCCGCCTTCCTTCGGAAGCGTGAAGCCGACCGCGGTGACGATGGCGTCATTGCTCTCGCGCCTTGCGAGGAATGTCTCAATCGGCAGCTCGCTGTCACCGGTGCTGACGGTTGCGTCCAGAGCCAGCAGCGCAACGGTGAAATCACCGTAAGGTGTCGGCGCGAAGAGATTGCCGCCGACGCTCGCCATGTTGCGGATCGCGGGTCCGCCGACGACGCGCGCGGCGTGGGCCAGGGGGGCGAGATCCGGATGGCGGGCGATCGCCGCCATGGTCACCGAAGCGCCAATGCGGACCTCGTTATCGGAAACGGCGACGGCCGACAGCGCCGGCTCGGTCGACCTGACGAAACCGGAGATCGACACATCGCCTTCATTGGCGGCGCGCACGACCAGCGTGCCGCCACCGAGATAGCGGACGCCAGCGGCTTTCAGCGCCGCGCCGGCGTCCTTCACCGTCGGGAAAGTCTGCAGTGCAAGCGTCATGGAACGCTCCTGTTTGTCAGCTCAGTCCAGTTCAACCTTGGTCGGCAAAATGGGCCTTCAGAGCGTTGAAGCCGCCCTGGAAGACGTTTGCGCCCATGCCTTCGGCCAGCTTGTCGGCCTCCTCTGGGGGCGCGTCGAAGCTGGCGGTCCATTCCGCATAGGTGCGGCCGCCGTCGGTCACCCGTCGCAGTTGCAGCGTCGCCTTGTGGTTGCTGAGCGGCTGCGGCGTCTCCAGGATGGAGTAGCTGACGAGGAAATTCTCGTCGGAGAAATCGAGCAGCTTTTCGCGGAGGCGGGCGCCGCTGGCGAGCTGGAAATTGCGCACGCAGCCGATCGTGCCGGCATCCTTGCCGTCCTCGATATGACTTTCGACCATGCGCGGGTGCCAGGTCGGCAGGCCGTTGAAGTCGCGTATGCGCGCCCAGACCTTTTCGACCGGCGCGTCGATGACGCTGGAGATAGTGACTTTCGCCATTTGATCGTTCCCTCGCAAATCAGCTGCCTGGGAGGGTAGGGCGGCGGACTTGGCGGCGCTTATCAATGCGTCTTGAACGCCTATCAAATAGTCTGAAAAACGGACGCTCAGCTGATCGCCCGTGCCGCCTCGCGGTAGAGCGTCGGCGGGACGCCGACATGGTCGCGGAAGAAGCGCGAGAAATTGCCCTGGGTAGTGAAGCCGAGATTGCAGGCGACCGAGATCAGCGGCTCCTGCGACCATTGCAACTGCCGCACCGCTTCCTCCATGCGCAGCGTGTTCCAATAGATGTTGGGCGTCAGATTGGTCTGTTCCTTGAACAGTGCGAAGAAATGCGGCCGCGACAGGCCGACGCTGCGCGCCACGTCGTCGAAGCAGATGCGCTCGCAGACATTGGCTTTCATCAGCTGGATCGCCTTGCGGACGCGGAAGTCCTGCATGGTGTTGACGCGGGCACGCACGGTCTGCGGTGCGGACGCGTCGGCGGCATCGAGCACGCTGTCGATGAAGCGTTCGATCTCGTAATTGGCGATGTCGTCGATGCTCTCATTGTCGCTGAGATGGTCGAGAAGGTTAGCCGCCGCCTTGTGCAGCCAAGGCTCGAGCGTGATTGCCGGGCTTGAGAACAGCGGCGCGGCGGAAGGCAGCTCGCGGCGTTTCCGTGCCCAGTCCGGATCGATGTAAAAGGCGAGGAACAGGCCGGGCGTGCCGTCGCGGGACAGAGCGTGGCTGTGCGGCTGGAAGGAATTGATCCCGGCGGCGGTGCCCGGTCCAAGCCGCACCGTCTCGCGACCGATGGTCATCTCGCCGGCGGTGCCTTCCAGCCAGATGATGATATGCGCCTCGACATGGGCATGGGTGACGAAGTCGCTGGCGACGTTCAGGACAGAAACATGTCCGAACCGGCCCCAGTAGAGCCTGATCGCTTCCGTCATGGGTATATCCTCCCGCAGGCGACTGGCCTCCCTTCGCCTGTTGCGGGCGATTGTGCGGCTCAGTTTGGGCTTGCGTCAAGACGGGATGTGCACGTCCGGGCGCCGGCCATGCGCCGCACCGGCGGATTTTCAGACTCGGCGATAGGAGCGCGTCCCCTTCTCCCCCTGCGGGAGAAGGTGGATCGGCGCGTAAGCGCCGAGACGGTTGAGGGGTGTTGGAAGAAATGAGGCGATGCCAAGCTGGCGCACCCCTCATCCGTCGCCTTCGGCGACACCTTCTCCCACAAGGGGAGAAGGGGACGTTGGGGCTTGAACGTCAGTCGTTGCGCCTGAAATTGCGGATGCGGTCGAACAGCACGGCGAGCAGGATGGCGCCGCCGATGAACACGCCTTGCCAGAAGGCATTGATGCCGAGCAGGCCGAGGCTGTTGCGGATGACCTCGATGAGCGCCGCGCCGACGACCGCGCCGAAAGCGGTGCCCATGCCGCCGGCCAGGTTGGCGCCGCCGATGACGGTGGCGGCGATCACCTGAAGCTCCATGCCGTTGCCGAGATTGGTGGTGACCGCGCCCAGCCAGCCGGTCTGGATGATGCCGGCAAGGCCAGCCGCCAATGCCGAGATCATGTAGACGACAACCTTGATCTGGCGCACCGGAACGCCAGTCAGCGTCGCCGCATGCTCGTTGCCGCCGATGGCGAAGATGTGCCGGCCGAATTTCGTCCAGCGCAGCACAAAGCCGGTGATCAACGCCAGCACGATCATGTAGAGCACCGGATTGGCGATGCCGAACACCCATGCGCCGCCGCCCAGCGCCAGCAGCTTGTCGTGGTCCGGCCCGAACTGGAAGACAACGGTGTTGTTGGAGGCGACCATGGCAAGGCTGCGTGCGATCGACAGCATGCCGAGCGTCACCACGAAGGGCGGGAAGCCGAGATAGGCGATCAGAACCCCGTTGAAGGCGCCGATGATCAGCGCTGTGGCGATCGCAGCGGCAATGCCGATCTCGATGCCGTAGCCGGCATGCATGGTGACGGCCAGCACCATCGAGCACAGGCAAAGCACGGAGCCGACCGACAGGTCGATACCGCCGGTGATGATGACGAACGTCATGCCGAGCGCGACGATGGCGACGAAGGTGACGTTGCGGGTGATGTTGTAGAGGTTCTTGGTGGTGGCGAAGGAATCCGTTGCCACCGACAGGAACAGGCAGGCGAGGATGACCGCGATCACCACCCAGAAGGTCTGGCTGGCAAACACCTTGCTCAGCAAGGTGTGCTGCTTGTGCGCGATCGTCTGATCAAGGGTGACTGCCATTATCGACCTTTTTTACTCATGGTTGAGGCGTCAATCATACCTGTTCGATGGCGCCGGTGATGAGCCCGGTGACTTCTTCCGGCGAACTCGATGCGATCGTCTTGTCGGCGACCTTGCGGCCGCGCCGCATGACGATGACGCGGTCGGCGACGTCAAAGACGTCGGGCATGCGGTGGCTGATCAGCACGACGGCGATGCCCTGGTCGCGCAAATGGCGGATCAGGTTCAATACCTCGGCGACCTGGCGCACCGAGATCGCCGCCGTCGGCTCGTCCATCAGCACGATCTTGGCCTGCGAAAGCATGGTGCGGGCGATCGCCACCGCCTGCCGCTGGCCGCCCGACATTTGCTTGACCAGGTCGCGCGGGCGGGTTTCGGATTTCAGTTCGGCGAAGATCTGGCCGGCACGCTTGTACATCGCGGCATAGTCGAGGATGCGAAGCGGCCCGAGGCCGCGGCGCAATTCACGGCCGAGATAGACGTTGGCGGCGGCCGTCAGATTGTTGCACAGTGCCAGGTCCTGATGGACGATTTCGATGCCGTGCTGGCGCGCCTCGACCGGCTTGTGCAGGATCAGCTCCTTGCCGTCCATCTGCATCGTGCCATGGCTCGGCGGGAAATTGCCGGCGATCATCTTGACCAGCGTCGACTTGCCGGCGCCGTTGTCGCCCATCAGGCCGACAACCTGTCCGGCCTCGATCGACAACGAAACGTCGTTGACCGCCTGGATGGCGCCAAAATGCTTCGAGATGTTGGTGAGTTCGAGAACCGCCACCAGCCTTCTTGCCTCCCCGTGCTTTGCGGCCTGCGGTTCTGCCGCGGCCATTCGCTCTCCCCAGTTCCTCCCGGAAGCAGCGATTTTGCCCATTTACGCATAAGCCTCCTTGGCGTCAACCACGGCTTCTTTCGAAAAATCAGTTTTGTAGGACAAATAGCATTGACGTCGATGACAAGGCGATATTAGCTAAGTGTCGGAGGAGCTTGCGCCGAGCCACCGGGTTGCCGGAAGGAATCGGTGAGGGTTTGTCGGTCAGGGATTTGGTAACCAGCGATATCTGTCGGTGCCGGTCTGAGACTGAATATGAAAATGCTTATCGACCTGGCTTGGCGACACGAGTGCGACGTCCTCTGTCATCTTGCTCCGGGTCGGTCTGTGTGTGGCGGGCACGCCGTGTCCGTTTGTTTCAAAGGGAGGACTGACATGAGGAAATCACTATTGCTCGCTGCCGCCGCCGTCATGGCGTTGGGTGCCGGGCCGGCTATGGCCAAGAAACAGCTCGTCATCGTGGTGAAGGGTCTCGACAATCCATTCTTCGAGGCGATCCACCAGGGTTGCGAGAAATGGAACAAGGAAAACGCCAGCTCGGAATATGAGTGCTTCTACACCGGACCGGCGTCGACCTCGGATGAGGCCGGTGAAGCCCAGATCGTCCAGGACATGCTGAGCAAGCCCGACACGGTGGCGATGGCGATTTCGCCGTCGAACGCGCCATTGATCGCGCAGACGATCAAAAGCGCCAATCCGTCGATCCCGATCATGACCCTCGACGCCGACCTCAGCAAGGAAGACGCGGCGCTGCGCAAGACCTATCTCGGCACCGACAATTACCTGATGGGTCACAAGATCGGCGAATACATCAAGAAGGCCAAGCCGAATGGCGGCAAGATCTGCACCATCGAAGGCAATCCGGCCGCCGACAACATCCTGCGCCGCGCGCAGGGCATGCGTGACGCGCTGTCGGGCAAGGACGGCCTCGCGGCGCTGGCGGGCGAAGGCGGCTGGACGGAAGTTGCCGGCTGCCCGGTGTTCACCAATGACGACGGCGCCAAGGGCGTGCAGGCGATGACCGACATTCTCGCCGCCAATCCCGATCTCGACGCCTTCGGCATCATGGGCGGCTGGCCGCTGTTCGGCGCTCCGCAGCCCTACCGCGACCTGTTCAAGCCGATGGCCGACAAGATCGCCAGCAACGCCTTCGTTATCGGCGCCGCCGACACGATCGGCGACGAGGTGGCGATTGCCCGTGACGGGCTGGTGACCGCGCTGGTTGGCCAGCGGCCGTTCGAGATGGGCTACAAGGCGCCGTCGGTGATGATCGACCTGGTCGACGGCAAGCCGGTCGCCGATCCGGTGTTCACCGGCCTCGACGAATGCACCAAGGACACCGTCGACACCTGCATCCAGAAGTAGGTCGGCAATTTCGGGGCGCCCGTCGGGCGCCCCGTTCGCACTGTCCATACAAACGCACGAGGCGACGCTGCTTTGGAGCGTAGGCCGCTGCTTTGCCATGCCCTGAGTTAAGGTCTTTCGGCAAAGGTGAATAGCAGCTGCCGGGGAATACGAATGCCGGACGCGACATCAAAAAAGCGACCCGCCAAGTTGAAGGCAGAGGCTGAGCGGCCGGCCGTCGTTCGGCGTGCCGACGCAGCACACTTTCCCGGCTCGAGCGTGCACGCCTCGCTGGCCAACGAGATCGGGCTGAGGATTGTGCGCGGCGACTATCCGCCTGGAACCATCCTGCCCAACGAAGCCAAATGGTCCGAGACCTTCGACGTCAGCCGCTCGGCGGTGCGCGAAGCCATAAAAATGCTGATGGCGAAGAGCCTATTGGCGTCACGCCCGAAGATCGGCAGCTGGGTCGAGCCGAAGGAGCGCTGGAACCTGCTCGATCGCGACGTGCTGGCCTGGTATGCGACCTCGCCGGACCGGGAGGTGTTCCTCAGGACCGTGCAGGAATTCCGCCACATCATCGAGCCGGAGGCCAGCGCTTTTGCCGCCATGCGGCGCACCGACGAGCAGATGGCCGAGATCAGCCAGGCCTGCCGCGAGATGGGCGAGGCGACCAACCTGCAGGAGCGGACGCGCGCCGACACGCGGTTTCACCTCGCCATCCTGCGCGCCTCGGGCAACGATCTGCTGGTGCCGCTCGGCGTGCTGATTGAATCGGCGCTCGACCATTTGTTCCAGTTCGTCACCCGCGAGACCAGCGATCAGCGGCGGGCGCAGGCACTGCACGAGGCGATCGAGAAGAACATCCACCTGCAGCGGCCCGCCGCAGCCCGCGCCGCGGTGCACAGACTGCTCGCCAATACCGACGACGTTATCGGCCGGTCGCGGCGGTGATTTATGCGCCAGGGCTGGCGTTACTCCGAACGATTGCAAAACTAGCATTCCTTCGCGCCCCTCCCTGTCCTGCCGGACATCTCCCCCACGAGGGGGGAGATTGGATGCCATTTCGGCTTTCGCTGATCATCAACGCTAGGCAATGAGGGCGGCGACCTCGGGTGGGAAAGGAATTCGGACTTTTTTGCCGTCGCAGCTATTTTGTTCTTGCTTTGTGCCGGCAGCTATGCTACTAATTTTGGTATGGTGCTAATTGGCTCCAACGACCCGCCTCCCGAGGCGGGTTTTTTGTTTCTGGCTTCTTTCGATCGGAAGTGCGCGTGCTTTGGTGCACAGACTTCTCGCCAATACCGACGACGTTATCGGCCGGTTTCGGCGCTGATTCGATCGTTTCTCGGCCAACTGCGTATAAGGCGGGTCAACCAGCAACGAAGGTCGATCATTCCCGTCAGTCGCAAATCGCAAATTTAGGAGATTAGCCGAAACCCTCCCTTCGTCATCCCTGGGCGGAGCAAGGAGCGAAGCGACGCGGCGCAGACCCTGGGATCCATGCCGTTACCTTGCGGCAGTGCTCCAGCAGACCAGAACCAAACGCTGCCACCCGGTCCTGCGAAAAAGCTCGAAGCACTCTGGGACTGGTCGTCTCGATCAATTCGGTCTTCCATTGGCGGAGCCAGCGCTTCCGCAGCTTCTGGCTCGCGGTCATGGTGGAAGGGCGACGAGCGCAATGGCGGATACAAGCGCCGTTCTGAGCCGCTGCATTCTTCGGCTGATGTCACGGCATGGATCCCAGGGTCTGCGCGACGTCGCTTCGCTCCTGCTCCGCCCTGGGATGACGAAGGTGTGGTGTCATATGCTAATCGCCAGCGTTGGAGATTGGCGGATGTAGCTGGTCGGCAGCGAACGTTTGCAGTTGCGACACTCCCAGGCGTTAATCCCAACGTTCTCAGATCGTCTGCTTCTTGCCATCCCTGGTCGGCATCAGGTCAACACCGTTGACCTTGCCGATATGCGTGGCCAGCATCGGCACATACTGGTCGGCGGGGCCGGCCGCGAAGGCGCCGGCGAAGGCGTTCTTGGTGGCGTTGCCGAGCGGGTTGGCGATGCCGGCAGCACCCGCCATCGATTCGAGATAGGTGAGGTCCTTGAAGGCATTGGCGATGGTGAATTTGTGCGCGTCGCGGTCGCCTTCCAGCGTCCAGCGCATGAAGGTCTGGTAGAAGCCGCAATCCATGCGGCCGTTGCGGATGACGCTGTCGAAGCGCGGCGGCGAGATGCCGACCTTCTGCGCCAGCGCCAGCGCCTCGGAATAAATCGCGGCGTAGCCGAGCGAAATGAAATTGTTGAGCAGCTTCATGCGATGGCCGTCGCCGGTGTCGCCGATATGGACGATGCGCCCGGCCCAGGTTTCGAGCACCGGCTTCAGCCGGGCAAAGACCGCATCGGGCGCGCCGACCATGGCGTCGAGCGTGCCTTCCCAAGCCTCCTTCGGGGTGCGGCTGAGCGGGGCATCGACATAGTCGACGCCGAGCGCCTTGAGTTCGGCGGCCAGCGCCACCGTCGAAACGGGATCAGAGGTCGAGCAGTCGACGACAACCGATCCCTGCTTCAGGCCTTCCTTGAGGCCGCCTGGGCCGCGGATGATGGCTTCGACCTCGCGCGAGCCGGTGACGCAGATGAAGACGATATCGGATGCCGCCGCGACATCGCGCGAGGTTGCCGCTTCCCTGGCGCCGCGGCCGAGCAGGTCTTCCGCCGGCTTGCGGTTCTTGCGGCCGAGAAACGTCAGCGGATAACCCTTGTCGACGATGTTCTTCGCGATCCCGTGCCCCATCAGGCCAAGCCCGATGAAGCCGATCTTTTCGCTCGCGGCAGTCGTGTTCATGTCGTTTCGTCCTATTTGCAGTGATGGATGACGGCGCTGCAGCTTGCCGGCGAATTGTTGAAGCGGGTTTTTGCCGCATGCCATGGCAGGCGATTGCAGAGTTCGATATTGTCTGACAATACACATGAATTCCAGGGAGAGCAAAATGACGAAGCGGATCATGTTCACCGGCGGCAGCGGCAAGGCCGGGCGCCACGTCGTGCAGTATCTGGTCGAGCAGGGCTGCCAGGTGCTCAACATCGACACCAAGCCGCTCGACAATCCCAAGGTGCGCACGCTGATCACCGACATCACCGACAGCGGGCAGGTGTTCAATGCGCTGTCGAGCTATATGGGCCTGCATGAATTCGACCCGTCGCTGCGCTCGCAGCCGGTCGATGCCGTGGTGCATTTCGCGGCGATCCCGCGCATCATGATCACGCCCGACAATGAGGTGTTCCGCATCAACGCGCTCGGCACCTACAACGTCATCGAGGCTGCGGTGAAGCTCGGCATCCGCAAGGTGGTGATCGCCTCCAGCGAAACGACCTACGGGCTGGTCTTCGCCAACGAACCGCGCGATCCCACCCATTTCCCGCTCGACGAGGAGTACGACGTCGATCCGATGGACAGCTACGCGCTGTCCAAGGTCGTCAACGAGAAGACGGCGCGCGCCTTTGCGCTACGCAGCGGCTTCGACATCTACGCCTTGCGCATCGGCAACGTCATCGAGCCGCATGAATATTCGCTGTTTCCGAAATGGTTCGCCGATCCGGGTTTCCGCAAGCGCATCGCCTGGAGCTATATCGACGCGCGCGACCTCGGCCAGATCACGCTGCGCGCCATCGAAAAGGACGGGCTCGGCTATCAGGTGTTCAACGCGGCCAACGACGACACCTCATCCGACCTGCCGACAGCCGAACTGCTGAAGCGGTTTTATCCCGACGTGCCGGTCAAGGCCGAACTTGACGACTACGAGACGCTGCTCTCCAACCGCAAGGCACGCGACATGCTCGGCTTCCGGCCGGAGCACAGCTGGCGGAAATATGTCAAGACGGCCTGACGGAGGCAGCTGACGCGAAACCGGCACTGGGCCAGCCCCGAATTGCTCGTCACGAGCCTAGCACTCACTCGTTTGCCGAGTAGCAATTGAGCTACTTGTCCTTCCAGAATTCGGCCTGGAGTTGCGCCGCTTCATCGGCAAGCAGCGGGCCGACGACTTCGGTCGGACGCTGCCCGGCTTCGAAGACGATCCTGCAGGGCAAGTCGAGTGTGGGGTTCTCGACATGTGCGCCCGTCACCCGCTTGAGGTCGTGTTCGCTCTGCCCAAAGACGACCCGTCCGATGCCCGCCCAATAGATTGTCCCGGAGCACATCGCGCAAGGTTCGGCCGAAGTGTAGAGTGTGCAAGAGGCCAGCTTTTCGAGACTGACATTCATCCCCGCCCACGAGGCCAGCAGCCTTTCGGCATGAGCGGTGCGGTCGCCTCCGCCGGCTTTGTAACCGTTGGGCTGCTCGCGCAACACATTGCCGTCCTTGTCAGCGAGGAGCGAACCAAAGGGATGTTCGCCAGCATCGCGGGCCCTGCGCGCCACTTCGAACGCCTGACGGAGCAGACGCTCATCATAGGGGCGTTGTGGCATCGGCAGACCCTCCGGCTATGCCGTTTGATGATAGTGCCGAACAATCCGTCGACACAAGTCGGCAGGCCAGGCGGCAATGACAAGCATCTCGTAACCCTGCGTCGTTTTTTCCGCAGGGGACTCCACTTTTCGATTCCATTATGATACCGCCTATAGTACTATGGATCGAAAGAAGCTAGATAGACTCTGGAAAGAGTTGGCGGCCGCGCGTAGGTCCGCAAAGAAGGGATCGGACCTTGAGCATCTCGCCTTGATGGCTGAGAGAACCAAGTACTCCGGCAGCAACCACATGATGTGGCAGTCGGCATTCCCGGCGCACAGGCCCTTTCCAATTGGTCGGCACGGGGGGGACCCAGAGGTAGGACAGCGCGCACAGAAAGTGATCTTGGGGCTTCTGGAAGCAGACGCGGTGGCTTGGGAAGAATGGCTCGACGCGCAGGAATTGGACGATACAGAAGAAAATGACGGTGGAAACAATGGTCACGGACATTCTTAGGAAGCCCTACGCTCGAATGGTGATTCCAGATTCAGATGGAACTTTCTCCGCTGAGATTGTGGAGTTTCCGGGCTGCATCGCCTCGGGTGCAACAGCATCGGAAGCGTTGGCAAATCTGGAGGAAGTCGCTGCCGACTGGATCGACGCGGCTTTAAATCAAGGTCAGGAAATTCCGGAACCAATGGAAGCAGCGGGATATAGCGGAAAGCTGGTCCTTCGTATGCCCAAGAGCCTGCATCAGCGGGCAGCGCTGTATGCGGAACGCGAGGGAGTTAGCCTGAATCAGTTTATCGTAACTTGCCTTGCTGAGCATGTTGGAGTCCGCGCTCAATCGATGACTTTGAGCGCGCAATCGCTACAAAATGTCTACGCTCCAATCTTCCTGGGGGCCAACATTGCGGTTTTGAACCAAACTCTTTCCGCGTTCCATCCTCAGGGCCAGACTGCCATGACCTCCGGACCACAACTTATTGTGACGCCAATCAACAAAAGAGTTCCCGTAGATGCCTGAGATAAATCAATACCAGTTCAAGCATAAGGAAGTAGTGGAGGCTCTCGTTAAGCAAGCGGGGTTGCATGAAGGGAAATGGCAGTTGCTCATAACGTTCGGCTTGGCGGGCATGAACATGGGTCCGTCGCCGGCGGACGTGGTCCCGGGCGCGGCAGTGGCCATTACTGGGATAGGTCTTCAGCGAGCGACGCCAGAATCACCGGATTCTCTGGTAGCCGACGCCGCAGAAGTTAATCCCGCTTCCACCTAGAGGCAGCCGCCTTCTTCGCGATCTTCGCGCGGCGTTCTGGCGTCATGTTCTCGGCGCGCTTCTTGCCGCCTTGCGCGCCAAGAGCCTTCGCAGCGGGGTCTTTGCCGTCGTCAATCACGTCGTCGGCTTCCTCGCCAGTCGCGATGCGCATGACGCGGACGGCATACCGATCACGTCGGCGGCGCGCTTCTGGCCTTTAGGTCCGGTTGGCATATTCAATAACGCTTCTTGATTGTGAAGGTGCGGCCTGACCCCTCTACGATTACGCCGTAAGGCGGAGAATGGGTCTGATCCTGTTCGCAGGTTGCGTAACCCTCATTGGTCGCATATTCCATCTGAGGGACGTTCAGCGATACTAACAGCCTAGCTTCGTCGGGGCTGTCGGCTTGAAGCCAGAACCCCATATGGGGTTGCCTATTCACAGGAACGACTAAGAAATGCACGTTGGCCTCCGTATGCTTTCCGCTAAGCATAAGGCGTTCCTGCCTACCGGAGCAAACGAGATGAGGCGCTTTCGCCTAAATCTCGAATTTCAACCAGAGGCACTACCTAACGAAGGCGGGTGAGCCCGAAAACCGGCATTGAGGCCGCACCGAATTGCATGTCATGACACGATGCGATCTGGAGTTGAAGCCCTCGGCAACCCGGAGCGTTCACCCTGACTTGCCATTGGGCCGTTGAGCCAGCCAGATGCTGCCGATGACGAAAACGACGCCGGCGATCTGAGGCAAGGTCAGCGTCTGATCCAGGATTACCCATCCGAGCAGCACGGCGGTCACCGGGCTGAGGAAAAGCAGCGATGACACCACTGCGGATTCCAGTCGCGCAATGCCCCGGAACCAGAGGACATAGGTCAGCGCCGCACCGATCAGCCCGAGCCACGCCAGTCCAAGCAGGTTGGCCGCGGTCGGGAACGGGATGGACGGCTCGAAAAGCAGGACCACCGGAACGAGAAGGAGACCACCGGCAGTCAGTTGCCATGCCGTAAAGGCGAGCAGCGATGCTGGCGGCTGCCACTTGCGGCTCAACACGCTTCCGAAGGCCATTGAGGCCGCCCCGGCGAGGCCGGCGGCAACGCCGGCCGCATCGAGCGTCGCGTTCGGGGTCAGCACCAGCAATGCAACACCGGCGATCCCGACAAGGGCGGCGACGATCGCCAACCGGCGGACAGGGCTGGCAAGCAGGGCAGCAGCGAGGAAAATCACCATCAATGGCTGGACCGACAGCACGGTCGCCGCGACCCCGCCCGGAAGCCGGTAGGCGGCGACAAACAACATGCTCAGGAAGATCGAGATGTTGAGGGCTCCGAGGATGAAACTGCGCAGCCACCATATGCCCGTCGGCAGTTGCCGGACGATCGCCAGCAGCAGCAATCCGGCGGGCAGGGCTCGCAGCATTGCGACCGTCATCGGCGAGAAGTTCGGCAGGAACTGCGTGGTGACGATATAGGTGCTGCCCCATATCGCGGGTGCAATGGCTGTAAGCAGCAGATCGGAACGGTGCGTTTTCATAAGATTTCCAGAACTTCGGCAAGAGGGCGGCGCGGCTTTTGCGGCCAGTTTCCGGGCGCGGCGCGGCCAACCGCGATGAGCATCACCGGCACTTCATTGCGCGCAAGGCCAAACTCGCGGGCCACGCCTTCGGCATCGAAGCCTGCCATCGGACCGGAGACGAGGCCCAGCGCTTCGGCCGCGAAAATCAGCGTTGCGGCGCCGAGCGTTGCCGAGCGCACGGCTTCGTCGCGGGCTGCCCGAGGATCGGCATATTGGGCGCGGGCGCCCTCCTGCCAGCCCGAAGCCATATCCGCCGGCATGAAGCCGGCTTCGACGAAAGGACGCAGCCTTGCATTGAGGGCAGCGTGGTCGGGGAGTACGCCGCAGATGATGAAGGTGACCGCTGCTTCCTGCACCTTGGCCTGGCCATGGGCCACGCTGCGCAATCGCGCCTTTGCTTCGGGCGTCCGCACGGCGATGAAACGCCAATTCTGAAGGTTGTAGGCGCTTGGCGCGCGCGTTGCGAGACGTGCCAGTTCCTCGATCTCGGCATCCGTCAATGTATGCGAGGCATCGAACCGGTTGGCCGACATGCGTCGCTCGATAAGGGAGATTGCGGGGTTGGTCATCATGTCATTCCAAACCTGAGAAAGTCGTTCGGAAAGCAGATAGAGAATTTACCAAGGAGCGATAATATGCAACAATTGCAAGACATTATTTACTGGAAGAGAATGGTGCGATGGATCGCCTGACGGCGTTGCAGGTTTTCCGCCAGGTGGCGGAACTGAACAACTTTGCCGAAGCTGGACGGCGGCTCGGTCTCTCTCCTCCCGCGGTCAGCAAGAACATCGCCGAACTGGAGGCGCATCTGGGGGTGCGGCTCATCAACCGGACAACGCGGCGCATGGCGCTGACCGAAGAGGGCAGGATCTACCTGGAGCATGTCACGCAGGGGCTCGATGCGCTGGCCAGGGCCGACCAGGTGCTCGGCCCGATCAAGACGGCGCCGAGCGGCACGTTGCGGGTCAGCGCGCCGATGACTGTCACGTTGACGCGGCTTTCGGCTGCCATCCCCGCGTTCCTATCGCGCTATCCCGATTTGAAACTCGATCTGCATCTTGACGACAGGCGCGTCGATATCGTGCGGGAGGGATTTGACCTGGCCATTCGCGGCAGCGACAATCTCGAGGATTCCAGCCTGGTCGCGAGAAAGCTTGCGGTCATGCCGCACGTGCTTTGCGCAGCTCCGTCCTATTTCGAGGAGCATGGCCGGCCCAAGACGCCTGCCGATTTGAAGGCGGCCAATTGCATCCGGTTCAGCCTCTCGGGGCATGCGGACATATGGGAATTCCGCAAGGACGGCCGCGTCGAGCGGATCGCTATCGACGGACGATATTCGGTCTCGTCAAGCCTTGCCGTGCGCGATGCGCTGCGCGCCGGCTTCGGCGTCAGCCTGATCCCCTATCCCTATGTCGAGAGCGACCTGAAAGCAGGCCGGCTGCAATCGGCTCTGGATGACTGGGAAAAGGTCGAAACCACGCTCTACGCGGTCTATCCGGCACGGCAGCATCTTGCCCCGAAAATCCGCGTCTTCCTTGATTTCCTGATCGAGGAATTCAATCGGAACAAAGAGAAGCTGTTTGTGCCGCTCCGGCGTGAGCGCTCGGCAAAGCGCGGTGTCGGGGAGGGGACTGAGGCGGAAAACCAAACTGAGATATTGCCGTCGATTTCATCTCCTTGACACGCCTCCAAATCCGGACTTTGTGGAGCTATGCAGGACGCGAAGCCGAACAAGGGAAAGACAGCGGCCGAGGCGTTCGCCGAACGCACGAGCGGTATTCGCCGGGCCGATGCGGCGCGCATACCCGGGTCGAGCGTTCACGCGTCGCTGGCCAACGAAATCGGGCTGAGGATCGTGCGCGGCGATTATCCACCGGGAACCATCCTGCCCAACGAAGCCAAATGGTCCGAGACCTTCGACGTCAGCCGCTCGGCGGTGCGCGAAGCCATAAAAATGCTGATGGCGAAGAGCCTGCTGTCGTCACGTCCCAAAATCGGCAGCTGGGTCGAGCCGAAAGAGCGTTGGAACCTGCTCGATCGCGACGTGCTGGCCTGGTACGCGACCTCGCCGGATCGCGAGGTGTTCCTCAGGACCGTGCAGGAATTCCGCCACATCATCGAGCCGGAGGCCAGCGCCTTTGCCGCGATGCGGCGCACCGACGAGCAGATGGCCGAGATCAGCCAGGCCTGCCGTGAGATGGGCGAGGCGACCAACCTGCAGGAGCGCACGCGCGCCGACACGCGGTTCCACCTCGCCATCCTGCGCGCCTCGGGCAACGATCTGCTGGTGCCGCTCGGCGTGCTGATCGAATCGGCCTTCGATCATCTGTTCGCTTTTACGACGCGGGAACTCGACGATTTGCAGCATGCGCAGAGGCTGCACGAGGCAATCGAGAAGAGCATCCGCCTGCAGCGGCCGGACGCGGCGCGCAATGCGGTGCGCAAGCTGCTTGCCAATACCGACAGCGTCATCAAGTCCAGGTAGCGGCCGTTCGGCTACAGGTTGAGCGCTCAGTCGAAGGGTGCGGTCGCCAGATGCTGCCATGTCAGGCCGAGGAGCAGCTCCTGGTCGCGGGCGGCGTGTTCGGGCGGGTTGACGACGGGGTCGCCATTGACGATGGCCGCCCAGAAGCCACGCATCTCCTCGACGAAGGCTTCTGCGTAGCCGGCGCGCAAATCACGCTTCGACAGTATGTGACCGTCCGAGGTCGTCACCGTCAGCCGGGTCGGATGATGGTTGAGCCAGGGCGAGGGGAATTCGAGCTCGAGGCTGGCATCGTCGAAGAACAGCGTGATCCGCTCCTTGTAGTCGGCAAGCTTGGGCACGGTGAGATGGGTCATGGTCCACAGGGCCTGCCCGTCCAGCAACTTGACGGCGCCCTGGCCGCCGTCGCCATTGGCAAAGATCTGCGCGCCGACGACCTCGCCGTCCGGCACGCCGAGCGCGTCGAGCAGGCCGTGGACGGCGTTGACGTCGTGAATCAAGGCCGAGCTGTAAGCGCCGATAAATCCACGGAAAGCGAGCTTCGTCACAGGGACACCGATGGCGTATTCGACCTGGCGCTTCTGCTTGGCGGCGACAGCGGCGATCAAGTCGTTGGGGATATCGGTGCCGCGCCTGTAGGGCTGGTGGGTGATGAACGGCCAGGCGTCGGGATCGTTCACTTCCACCGAGACCGCGCGCAGCGTGCTTGATGTTCCAGGCAGCGAAGCGAGCGCCAGCCGGTAGCTCGGATCGAAGCGCTTCATATAGCCGACCTGAACGATTTTCCTGGCGGCGTCGCGCGCGGCGATGATCTCGGCGATTTCCGCCAGCGAATAGCAGAGCGGCTTTTCGCAAAAGACATGCAGGCCAACCGCCAGCGCCGCCAGCACCTGTTCGTGATGTAGCGCGTCCGGCGAGCCGATCACCACAGCGTCGAGGCGTTGGTCGAAGAGCTGGTCGATCGTTTCGAAATTGGCAATGCCATGGGTGTCGGTGACGAACTGCCGCGAAATCCTGGAGGGATCGGCGACCCCGACCAGCTCGAACAATTCACCGAGGCGCAGCAGATTGGGAATATGCTCGACCTGCGAGATCATGCCGGCGCCGACGACCCCGACGCGTATCCTGCTCATGCCATCATTCCCCGCAATGTCCTGATGTCAGCTCAAGGCGCCGCAGGCGGCCGGTTGCCGATCTGGGCGAGCAGGCCGGCAATCTCCGCCTCGACCGCCTTCAGATCCTCGCCGCCCGACATGATCGAGATGACCTCGTCGCGCGAGATCTCCGACTTGGCGTAGGTACCGCGATTGCGGCCGCGGTTGAGCAGGGTGAAGGTGTCGCCGACCGGATAGGCATGGTGGATGTTGTGGCTGATGAAAATGACGGCCAGGCCCCGCATGCGCGCTTCGATGATGAATTTCAGCACCATCGCCGCCTGGTGGACGCCGAGTGCGGAGGTCGGCTCGTCGAGGATCAGCACGCGCGCACCAAAATGCACGGCGCGGGCGATCGCCACCGACTGGCGCTCGCCGCCCGACAGCGTGCCGACGGCTTGCGTCGGATCGCGCACGTCGATGCCGATGTCGGCCATCGCCTGCCTGGCGATGGCGTTGGCGCGCTCCTTGTCGATGCGCGAGAAGGGCAGGCTGCTTTTGGTCGGCTCGCGGCCGAGGAAGAAGTTACGGGTGATCGACATCAGCGAGATCATGCCGAGGTCCTGGAACACCGTTGCCACGCCGAGTTCCTGCGCGTCGCGCGGGCTGCGGAAGGTGACCGGCTTGCCGTCGACCAGGATTTCGCCCTTGCTCGGCCGGTAGACGCCGGACAGAACCTTGATCAGCGTCGACTTGCCGGCGCCGTTATCGCCAAGCAGGCAGTGGACCTCGCCCGGATAGACCTTGATGTCGATGTCCTGGAGGGCGCGCACCGAACCGAAATTGACGCTGACGCCGCGCAGTTCCATTGCTGGCGCAGTCATTTGGGCTGGCTCGGTCATTTGCCACCTCCGCGGCCGAGCGCCTTCAGCCTGATGTAGTTGTTGACCAGCACAGCCATCAGGATGACGATGCCGAGGAAGACCTTGAACCAGTCAGTGTCGATGCCGGTGTAGAAGATGCCCATCTGCACCAGCCCGAAGATCAGCGCGCCGAACAGCACGCCATAGACGGTGCCGTAGCCGCCGGTGAGCAGCACGCCGCCGATGACGGCGGCGATGATCGCCTCGAATTCCTTGAGCAGGCCGCGCGTGGTGTCGGCGGAGCCCGCCTCCATCACCTGGATGGTGGCAAGCAGCGTCGCCGCGCAGGCGGTGTAGATGAACAGGCTGATCTTGACGCGATCGACCGGCACGCCAACGTTGCGGGCTGCGATCAGGTCGCCACCGGTGGCGAAGATCCAGTTGCCGTATTTCGTCTGGGTCAGCACGTAGCCGGCCAGCGCCGTCAGGCCGAGCCACCAGACGATCGACATCGGAATGCCGGCGACGAACGGGATGCCGTCGCTGCGGGTGGCGATCCAGCCTTGCGCGCCCATCCAGTGGAACAGGCCGGTGAGCAGATGGCCGTTGAAAATGCCGGCCGTCGCCGGATCCGGTGCGCCCTCGAGTATGTAGGGGATCTGGGTGCGGCCGGTGACGGCGCGGGTGATGCCGATCGACAGTCCGCGCAGGATATAGAGCGTGGCGAGCGTGACGATGAAGGAGGGCAGGCGCGTCTTCACCACGATCAGGCCATTGAGATAGCCGGTGAGGATGGCAACGGCGAAGGCGCAGGCGATGCCGCCCCATAGCGGCAGTCCCCAGTACTTCACCGTCAGCCCGATGACGACACCGGCGAAGCCGACCATGGAGCCGACCGAAAGATCGAACTCGCCGGCGATGATGAGGAGTGCTGCCGCGGTGGCGACGATGCCGAGCTCCGCCGACAGCGTCAGGAAGGTCATTGACCCTTGCAGCGAATAGAGGTTCGCTGCGCCCGGCAGCAGCGCAAAGATGATGATCGTCGCAAGCAGCCCACCGGCGGCACCGGCTTCCGGCCGGCGCAGCCACTGGGTCAGCTTGCCGGTGCTGGCCAACCGTTCGTCGGCGCCGGCGGCCCGCTTCGACGTCATGCCGAAGCGGTCGGTCGCCTTCAGTTCACTCGGAGATATCGCCTTGTCTTCCACGACTGCCATTAGGCTCTCCAATCGCTCAAATCGCAATCTTCGAAGGAACGGGAGAGCGCTTGGCGCATTCTCCCGTTCCGTCGGAGCGCTGGCCTAAATTTTGATGCATGTCGTTACCGCAAAACCGCTGCACACTTTTGCGCGACATGCATTAGCGGATGCCCTCTTTGGCGAGCGCCAGGATCGCCTTGGCTTTTTCCGGCGTATCGATGAACAGCGGTCCGGTATAGGCGTTGTTCTGCGGCCAGAAGCCGTGCGTCGCCTGCTCGACCAGATAGATCACCGGCAGATAGCCCATCAGATATTGCTGGGCGTCCATGCCGAAGCCCATTTCGCCAGCGACGACAGAGTCGAGAACCTCCGGGCTGATGTCGAAGGTATAGAGCTTGAGCTTGCCGAACAGTTCCTTGTCGCGGAACATCGGGATCAGCGGATTGGCGGCAGTGGCGCCAAGCGCGAAGACGGCCTGCGTGTCGGGATGTGCCGACAGATAGGCTTCGGTGCGGCGCTGGATGTCTGCGGGATCTGGCGCTACGGCCAGAACCTCGGTGCCGCCGCCGGATGGCTTCAGCCCGTCATTGAGGCCCTGGCAGCGCTGGTCGAGGCTGACATTGCCGACCTCGTGATTGATGCAAACGACCTTCAGCGTGCCTTCCTTGGCCAGCCGCTCGCCGGCCTTCTTGCCGGAATCATATTCGGAAACGGTGCCGACATAGAGCGTCGTGCCGAGCTCGGCGCCTTCCTTTTCGCCGGAATCCAGAACCACCATGGGAATATTGGCGGCAAGCCCGGATTTGACCGATTTGCCGAGTGCATTGGCGTCGGCGATGGAGACGGCGATGCCGTCCGGCTTGGTGGCAATGGCGGCGTCCAGAAGCCGGGCCTGCTCGACCACGTCGAAGACCTGCGGCGCGTAGTATTCGACCTTGGCGCCGGTGAGGGCGGCCGCGTCATCGACGCCGCGCTTGACCACCGACCAATAGGGATCGGACGCCGACCCGTGCACCACGAAGGTGATGCGGACGTCCTTCGGATCCTTGAGGCCCGCGGCATACGCAATGCCTGTCATCAGGCCCGCCGAGAGGAAGGCGCCCAATGCCGCTTTCAGAAGAGTTTTCATCTTATTCTCCCATTTATCGTTGCAGTTCCAATCCCTCTGGCGCCGTTTTCCGGCCGCGACGATCGGCCCACGTCGCGGATCGGGTGGCCGCTTTGCGGGCCTTTGCCGACGCCAATCGCTGTTCGCCCGCATTGCTGCCGCGGGCCGTTGTCGATGATCGCCCGGCCGAGAGCGTGGCGCGAAGCTCCTCGCGCAGCGGCTTCATGCCGATGACGTCGATCGGCTGGGCGGCGAGCCAGTCGCGAAAGCCCTGGTCGCGGAACAGCTCGTACTCTTCGGTGCGGATATAGGCGGAGCGCGGCTCGATCAGCTCGAGTTCACCGGGCGCGTTGCAATGCAGGCAAAAGAACGTCAGGCCCTCGCGCACGCCCTCGATGAGCGCTTTGTAAGCGGGCTCGATCGGCCTGGAACGCGGCCGGCCCCAGGTTGTCTGGATCGCGGCGTCGAAAATGGCAAAGCCGCCGGCGCGGGCCAGCGCCACGCCGCGCTGGAACGCCTCCTCGGTAACGCCGACCAGATTGTCGTTGGGGGAATAGGCGGAGAGCGTCTTGGTCAGCAGCACGGGCAGCTGATATTCCAGCCCGAGCTTGATGTAGATTTCGCAAAATTCCGGCGACAATGCCGCGCCCATATGCGCGTCGAGATGGGTAACGTCGATGCCGGCGCGATAGGCGGTGTCGATCTGGGCGCGAAGCTCGGCCTCGACCGCCTGCGGCACCGCCTTGCGGCGCGTGGTCGCCACATCGGGCCAGAAGAAGCCGAACTCGTCGGTCAGGCCGGCCGCTCGCGACGGCGCGGTCAAGGGCCGCCATTTGTAATGCTGCTTCTCGCTGTTCAGCGTCAGGTGGACGCCAAGGTCAAGGCTGGGGTTGGCGGCGGCGCCTTCGGCCATCTCGAGGAACCAGGGGCACGGCACCATCACCGCGCCGGAACTGCAGACACCCAGCCCGCTCAATTCGAGGAAGGCGCTGTTGGCACCGTGGCACATGCCGACATCGTCCTCGTGGAGCACGATCCGTTTGCTGGAGCCGGCGGCGTTCACGAATGGCCGCCTTCCCGCCGGCATACCGGTTTCGAGGGTCTTCCAAAGTGTGTCCCGTATTTCATGGAACCAACCGTTTGCCCAACTGGCCGGAATGGAACGCCGAAACCCGGCTTTCCGACAGGGCCACTTTGGCGAATTCGGATGGATACGATTTGCCTGCCGGCTGAGACACTTAGCTACCGATTTCCCCAATCACGGTTCAAAACCACTCGTAGGAACCGTCTTTCCGGGCGCAGATGGCTTGGTCGAATAGCGGCGGAGTGGTTCTTTCAAACTGTGCCGACAAGCCTACAGCTGTCCACACCATCGAGCGACCCACATTACCAAATGACTTGGAGGCCTGTCATGTACACCGCCGGCGAAGAGGAAATCGAAGCCATTGCCAGGGTGATCCGCTCTGGCGCGCTGTTTCGTTACGGCAAGGACAGCGAATGCGACCGCTTCGAGGCCCGCTATGCGCAGCATCTTGGCGTCGAGCATTTCGCGCTGGCCGCCAGCGGCACCTATGGGCTCGCCGCCGGCCTGATCGGCCTCGGCATCGGCCCGGGGGACGAAGTGCTGGTGCCGGCGCACACCTATATGGCGACCGCGACCGCGGTGCTTTCGGTCGGGGCCATTCCCGTCATCGTCGACATCGACGAGAGCCTGACCATCGATCCCATCGCCTTGCGGGACGCCATCGGGCCGCGCACCAGGGCGGTCATCCCGGTGCATATGTGGGGCGCGGCCTGCAACATGAATGCGATCATGGACATTGCTGCCAAGCGCGGTCTGCTGGTGCTGGAGGATGTCTGCCAAGGCATCGGCGGCGGCTATGAGGGCCGCAGGCTCGGCTCGATCGGCCATGCCGGCGCCTATTCCTTCAACTACTTCAAGAACATGACCTCGGGCGAGGGCGGCGGCATCGCCACCAGCGATCCGAAAGTGGCGGAGCGGGCGCGCTGCGCCATCGACCCTTGCCATTTCTACTGGCAGGGCAGAAGCGACAGCATCAAACCCTTCGCCGGCATCGGCGCGCGTGCTTCCGAACTGATGGGGGCGATGCTCAACGTCCAGCTCGACCGGCTGGACGGCATCATCGAGGCGATGCGGGCCGAGAAGAAGACGGTGCTGGCCGGTACCCGCCATCTTAGCAGTCTTGGGCTGACGCCGTCGCCGATGAACAGCGCGGACGACGATTGCGCCGCACAGGTGATGTACCTGCTGCCGAGCGAGCAGGCGGCGCAGACTTTTTCGAGGACCATTCCGAGCGTCGTTGCCGGCAAGACCGGCCGTCACAATTTCACCCAGTGGGACCAGGTGCTGATGCATGAAGGGGCGCATCACCCCGCGCTCAATCCCTACGCGCTGCCCGAGAACCAGGGCCTGCGGCTGGATTATCCCGACGACCTCGGCAAGCGCTCGCTCGACATCCTCAACCGCACCGTGATGGTCGCCATGAACCCAGCGCACAGCGATAGCGACATTCAGGACATGATCCACAACATCGACGCGGCGGCGCGGGTGTCGCTGGAGAATGCTTCGCTCGATGATATCGAATTGCGCAAGGCGGCACCGGTTGATCTGCAGAAGTTCGACAGTGTGAACTAGACCAGATCCGGCGCGGTTTGCTACCCTGCGGTCGAATTCCTTGTCCGGTGGCCGGGCGCGGTTTCCGGCCGGCATAACCGGCCGCCAAAAAATCCGCGGGCCCGTGTCGGATAGGCCGGGCTCCGTTCGTCCTAGGGGGCATCGATCACCAACACGGAGGATTAACGATATGCCCGGCACCGTACGGCTGCACCGCGTTCTGACAACAAGCCCGGAGAAAGTCTACCGCGCGTTCCTCGAAGCGGATGCACTTGCGAAATGGCTTCCGCCGAACGGCTTCACCTGCACGGTTCATCACTTCGAGGCGAAAGTCGGCGGTACGTTCAAAATGTCCTTCCGCAACTTCACCACCGGCGACAGCCACTCGTTCGGCGGCGAATATGTCGAGCTCGTGCCCAACGAGCAACTGCGTTACACCGACCGGTTCGACGACCCCAACCTGGCCGGCGAGATCGAGGTGACCGTGACATTGAAGAAGGTGTCGGTCGGCACCGAAGTGAATATCACGCAGGCAGGTATTCCAGACGCCATCCCGGTCGAGGCCTGCTATCTCGGCTGGCAGGAGTCGCTGCGAAATCTGGCGAAGCTCGTTGAACCCGAGATCAACCAGTAAGATAAAGCGCTACCCTGGCGGGTTGGCGTCGCTAACCGGAAACCCAGGGATGGCGCCGTTCTTCCCACCCAACATGCGCCGGAGCCGGAAAGGCGGGATCGGCGAAGCAGCCGACCGCGACGGCGATCCATTCAGGCTTTCGCTCGGGCTCCCAGAAGACGCTCGAGCCGCAGCCCGGGCAGAAATGGAAAGTGACGTGATGGCCGCTCCGAGCCGATCGCCTGTAGGTGCTGGCGTCGCCTTCGGCTTCTACCTTGTCGCGCGCAAAGAAGGCTGCGACGCCGTACGTGCTGCCGGTTCGCTTCTGGCAGTCGAGGCAGTGGCACTGTGCAACCAGTTGCGGGTCTCCCTCACAGGAGATCCTCAGTTGCCCGCAGGCACAGGATGCGGTTCTCATGGCAGTCCTCACGGTCAGACGAATGCGTTGCTCCGCCAATTTCGGCGGTTGGCATGCTTCTGGTTTTCGGGGAGATTCGGCCTTGTGAGTGGCTCCTTGCGTGAACGCGGCGAAGGACCAGGACCGATGCCGCATTTCTAATCGCCTCGGGCGACTGTTGCAACCGCGGTGAACGAGATGACGCGCTTGGCCTAGCTTCTGTCCAACCTTAGGAATGCGGCGCGCAGCGCCAGCACGGCGCGCAGGATCTGGCGCTCGTCCATCGCCGCATAGCCGAGCAGCAGGCCGTGCTCGGGTTCAGTGGAATGGTAGTTGATCGAGATGCCCTGGACGTCGAGCCCCTCCTTGAGGGCTGCAGCGACCACGTCACTGTCCTTGTAGGGCCTGACGAAGCTCGCCAGCAGCTGCATGCCGGAATCGTTTTCCATGACGGTCAGCCATTCCGCCAGATGCTCCTGGCACAGCTTGACGAAGTTCGCCTGCCGGCGGGCATAGAGCCGGCGCATGCGCTTGAGGTGTGTGGCGAAATAGCCCTGCGTGATGAAGTCGTTGACCGTTGCCTGCAGGATCAGCGGCGCGAACTGGCCGGTGATGCTCACTGCCCGATCGAACGGCACCGACAGTTCGCGCGGCACGATCAGATAGCCGATGCGCAGCGCCGGGATCAGCGTCTTGCCGAAGCTGCCGATGTAAACGACGCGGTCGGCGTGGTCGAGCCCGCGCAGCGCCGGTACCGGCCGGCCGCGGAACCGGTATTCGCCGTCATAGTCATCCTCGACGATCCAGGCGCGGTTGCGCTCGGCGATGTCGAGCAGTTGCAGGCGCTCCTCGATGCGCATGATGGTGCCGAACGGCCATTGGCAGGATGGCGTCACATAGATCAGCCGCGGCGGCGGCAGCTCCGGATCGGCAAGATGCCAGCCGCGCCGGTCGACCTTCAATGGTGCTAATTTGGCGCCGCTGGCGAGAAAGGCGCTCTTGGCGCCGAGATAGCCGGGCTCCTCCATCCAGACATGGTCGCTTTCGTCCATTAGCACGCGCGAGACGAGATCGAGCGCTGCTTGCGCACCGGTGACGATGATCACCTGGTCGGCGGTGCAGCTGATGCCGCGCGACAGGCCGATGGTCGAGGCAATGGCCTGACGCAGGCCGGGGTGGCCGGCAAAGGACAGATAACCCAGCAGGCTCTCGTCGCGGCTGCGTGCATTGCGCACCAGAAGGCTTGACCAGATGGTAAACGGAAACGATGCCGTTTCAGGCACGCCGGGATGGAAATTGATGACGCCGGCATTGCGCGGCGGTTGCGGGCCGTTGACGATGGTCTGGCCACGCCGCGACAGCTTTTGCGGCGCTGCCAGTCCGGCGCGCAGGGACGCCAAGGGACGGTTCTGCTGGATCGGCGCCACCCAAGTGCCCGATCCGGCACGTGCCTCGATAAAACCTTCGGCAAGGAGCTGGTCATAGGCGGCGATGACCGTGTTGCGCCCGACCTTCAGATCTTCGGCCAGCGAGCGGGTCGACGGCAGCAGCGTGTTCTGCGGGATCTGGCCGTCAAGGATGAAGCGTCGCAAGGCGCCGTAGATCTGACGATGCATCGGTTCTTCCGAAGCGCGGTCGACCGACATGATGTCGAGGGAAAGGCGCATGTGGTCGGCCACGGCACTATCCCCCGACGAACCGGGCAGCGCGGGCGATCTTTTCCTCGTTGAGCCGACAGACGGTATCAAGCACCGGTCGCCTGGTTTCGGGGCGGACCTCGCGGCTGTTCTTCAGCGCGCGATGCACGGTGGCGGTGCCAAGTTCCGCCTTCTCGGCAATCTCCCGGATGGTGCAAAGCCGTTCCATGCCAAGCGCAGCTTCGAAAGCCATGTCGCTCCTCCTCGGTTGCATCAAGACACGGGCTCCGGCCGGCCTCAAGCTTGAAAGTCGGGGTTTGAAATCCAGAGCGGGGATTTCTGCGATCCGCGCCGCACAGGGAGCAAGGCGGCGCGGATCGCCGGGCGCTTTCGCGTCGCTAAGCCCATCGAGGCGCGCGCCCATTATGTTCCTCCGGCTCGCAATGCGGTCCGGTCAGTCTGCCTGCCGCGTCGCCACTTCGAAGCCGGCTTCGCGGGCGGTGGCGAGCAGCGAGACATAGCCTTTGCTGGCATAGGTCAGCGGATGCGCCTTGGCCGGATCCTGCTCGGCTTCGACAACGATCCAACCTTCATAGCCGCGCGCGGCGAGGGGTTTAAGCAACGACAGGAAATCGACCGAGCCGTCGCCGGGCACGGTAAAAATGCCGTCCATTACCGCCGCCATGAAGCTCATGTCCTCGCGGCGTGCCCGTTCCAGCACCGCCCTGCGAACATCCTTGCAATGGAAATGCGCGATACGGTCGAGATGCCGTTGCAGCAGCGATTGCGGGTCGCCGCCCGAAAACAGGCAGTGGCCGGTATCGAACAACAGGCCAACGCATCGGCCCGTCGCCGCCATCAGCCTGTCGACTTCATCGTCCGTCTCGACAATGGTGCCCATGTGGTGGTGGAAGGCCATGCCGACCCCGAATGCGGCCATGCGGTCGGCGAGGGCGGTAAGTTTCTCGCCATAGGACGGCCAGTCGCTGTCGGCGAGGCGCGGACGCTCGGAGATCGGTGCGAAAATACCGTCATGGCGACCACGCGAGGTGTCGGCATAGACGACGATCCTGGCGCCGAGATCGCGCAGCAGCTTCAGATGCGGAGTGATCGCCGCGAATTCCTCGTCGACCGTGCGGTCGAGAATGCGGCCATCATACCAGCCGGAGACGAGTTCCAGGCCATAGGAACACAGGAGCGGCCCAAGCACTTCGGCCTGGCGCGGAAATTTGCCGCCGAGCTCGGTGCCGCGGTAGCCGGCCTGCGCCGTTTCCGACAGGCAGGTCTCCAGGGGCGTATTCCCGCCAAGCGCCGGAACGTCGTCATTGCTCCAGGTGATGGGATTGATGCCGATCTTGACCGTCATGGCGCCAGACCTTTGCGGGCTTGGGAATACAAGCCGAGCCTGCAGACTGGCGGCAAAGAGGACCCGTCACTAGGTCCAGTTCAGCGGAATTTGGCAGAACCAATCGATGTGAGCGATTCTAGTCTTCCTTTGGGCGGCCAAAAAGGACGCGCAGTTCATCTTTAGCGTCCTCCAGCACCTTCTTCTGCGCCGCCGGCAGGTTCTTGCCGGCGCGGTTGATGTAAAAATTCAGCATCGACATGGCCGATTGAAACGGCCCTGCCTTGCGTCGGTCGCTGCGCTCGGCCGACCGCTTCAGCGAGGCGGCGATCTTCCTTGGATCGTGCGATTCGAAGATGTGTTCCTCGAGGTCCAGCGCGTCGCTATGCTCGGTGACGTCGGCGGACCATTTCCGTTGCGCGGTCATGGCAAACTCCTTCAACTAGGTCGTTGCCGGGAAAACGCCCCATGGTGGGCCGCTGTTCCACTTCGGCCCGAAATCCCTGGAGCCACGGATTTGCCCATCGTGGCGCTGCTCGGCGACGCGAATGCGCCGATAGTGGTCTGAACCGCCGATTCAAGAACTGCGGACAGGAAACGCTCTTGCCCCCAATCGTCTCAAGCCAGGCAGGAAGTTCCGGCATCGACAGTGCCTATGCCTGGATACGTCTCGGCATCTCGATGCTGCTGGCAACGATCGGCGGGGTCGGCATGTGGGCGGTGGTCGTGGTGCTGCCCGCCGTGCAGGCAGAATTCGGTGTCGATCGCGCCGCTGCCTCGATGCCCTATACGGCGACGATGGTAGGCTTTGCCGCCGGCAATGTGCTGGTCGGCCGCGCCATCGACCGCATGGGGTATTGGGTGCCGGCGCTGATTGCCGCGATTACACTTGGCGCCGGTTTCCTGCTGGCGTCGCTGACCAGTTCGATCCTGCAGTTCACCCTCGTCCAGGGCCTGTTGATCGGCGTCGGCTCGTCGGCAATCTTCGGGCCGCTGATTGCCGACATCTCGCACTGGTTCAACCGGCGCCGCGGCGTTGCGGTGACGGCTGCCGCGTCCGGCAACTATCTCGCCGGAGCGATCTGGCCGACAGCGATGCCCTATGTCATGCAGGCGCAAGGCTGGCGCTTCACCTATGCCGCGATCGGTGTCGTCTGCCTGGTCACCATGGTGCCGCTGATCCTACTGCTCCGGCGCGGCGCCCCGCCCCAGGCGGCTCCGGGATCGCCGGGCAGCCGCGTGGTGCAGCCGATCTCCCTGTCGCCGGCGGCCTTGCAGGCGCTGCTCATCGTCGCCGGGCTCGGCTGCTGCGTGGCGATGTCGATGCCGCAAGTCCATATCGTCGCCTACTGCATGGATCTCGGCTACGGCGTGGCGCATGGCGCCGATATGCTGTCGATCATGCTGGCGGCGGGCGTCGTCAGCCGGCTAGGCTCGGGCTTCCTTGCCGATCGCATCGGTGGCGTGAAAACCCTGCTGATCGGCTCGGTGCTGCAATGCCTGTCGCTGTTGTTCTATATCCCTTTCGACGGGCTTGCCTCGCTCTATGTCGTCTCGCTGGTCTTCGGCCTGTCGCAGGGCGGCATCGTGCCCTGTTATGCGATCATCGTGCGCGAATATATGCCAGCCAAAGAGGCTGGCCAGCGCGTCGGCATCGTCATGATGGCGACCATTTTCGGCATGGCGATCGGCGGCTGGATGTCGGGCTGGATCTATGATTTGACCGGTTCCTATGCCGCCGCGTTCCTCAACGGCATCGCCTGGAACCTGCTGAACATTTTGGCCATGGTGCTGCTGCTGTGGAAGGCCCGGCGCAGCGCTGCTGTGACGGCCTGAAGCACGGCGGTACGGGTACAGCCTCTCCGTCCGTCGCTTGACAATAGGCGAAGGCTGCGCGACGCCAGACAGGTGTGGCAACGGGCCAGGTTGGCAGGCAGCAGTGGCAAAGACGCTGAACATCGTCTCACGGTCGCATCTGGGCGGTTGCCCGGCCTCGGAACCAATGCGGTGATCAAGCCGCGCTCGCGCCGCGGCGGCGGCCGCCCGACCATCGCCGACGTCGCGCGCAAGGCCGGGGTCGGCGCCATTACCGTATCGCGCGCCTTGCGTGAGCCGGGGCGTGTCTCGGAAGATCTGCGCCGCCAGATCGAGTCCGCCGTGAATGAGCTCGGCTATGTGCCCGACCCGAATGCGCGGGCGCTGGCTTCGGCGCGCGCCGAGGTCTTTGGCGTTCTGGTGCCGTCGCTTACCAACAACGTCTTTGCCGAAGTGGTGCGCGGCATCTACGACAGCCT
The DNA here is from genome assembly GCF_040322515.1 of Mesorhizobium sp. M0136. Lineage (NCBI taxonomy): Bacteria > Pseudomonadati > Pseudomonadota > Alphaproteobacteria > Hyphomicrobiales > Phyllobacteriaceae > Mesorhizobium > Mesorhizobium sp. M0136. Next base: position 221,825 of record NZ_JAMYTP010000002.1, on the reverse strand, counting down.
GTCGGACGGCCCTTTCCGGATCCAGCTTGGCAACACTCACTATTCCGGCCTCGAGGAAGAGCGGCTGCTGCAGGTGTTTGGCCCGCAACGCCCGGCGGCGCTGATCGTGGCCGGCATCGACCAGACGCCGGCATCGCGAAAATTGCTGGAAACGGCAGGCTGTCCGGTGGTGCAGGTGATGGAGACCGGGCCCGATCCGGTAGACATGATGGTCGGTTTCTCACATTTCGAGGGCGGCAAGGCGGCAGCCGAACATCTGATCGAGGCAGGCTATCGGCGGATTGGCTTCATCGGGGCGCGCATGGATCCGCGTTCGCAGCGGCGCTTGGCCGGTTATCGCGCGGCGATGGAGGCGGCCGGCCTGTTCGATGCGCGGCTTACCACCACCACGCCGGTGCCCTCCAGCGTTACCCTCGGCCGCGAATTGTTCCGCGACGCGCTGGCCAAGGTGCCGAGCCTCGACGGCGTGTTCTGCAACAATGACGACATAGCCCTCGGGGTGCTGTTCGAATGCCATCGCGCTTCGATCGCCGTGCCGAAGACGATCGGCATCGTCGGCTTCAACGATCTCGACATGATGGAAGTGGCGTTTCCGTCGGTCACCAGCGTTCGGACCTATCGTTACGAGATCGGCCGGCGGGCTGTCGCCATGGCGCTTGCGGCGATCGAGGGCAACAGGCCGGAGTCGCGCGTTGTCGATCTCGGCTTCGAGCTCAAGCGACGTGAAAGCACGGCGCGCTGAAGCGAGCTTCAACGCAATGGCGCTTTACACTACGTCATGGTAGCGCTACCAGTTATCCCTGGGTAGTACATCGCTCAGAAGAGCGGAAGCTGTTTATTATACATAAGCGACAGCTCATGCTTGTTTATTATGTATAATATGATAGTTTTTGCGGGACTAGCCGGGCAACAAAGGAGGGGATCGGGTCGGCATTCGGCCACCTGAACGCACAGCGGATACGGCGGGAGGTGCCGGACCGGAAAAGCGCAATTTCATCGGCGTAAGAACAAACAAAACTGCAAATGGGAGGAATATCGATGATCAAGTCACTCGTTGGCGGTATCGTTGCCGCCACTGCTTTTGTCATGCTGAGCTCGTCGGCGATCGCCGAGCCTGAAATCGTCAAGGGGCCATCGGCCGAGCCTGGCTGCTTCGCGCCCTGGTCGGCCGATACGCAGTTCTTCAAGTTCCCCAAAAAAGACGGCCCGTACCGCATCGCTCTGGCCAACGGCTATATCGCCAACACGTGGCGCATCCAGATGGTGCAGACGGCAAAAGCCTATGCAGCGCAGCCGGAGGTCGCGGCCAAGCTCAAGGAATTCAAGGTGGTCTCGACCGGCGAAGACGTGCCGGCCCAGATTTCGGCAATCAATAATTTCATCGATTCCGGCTATGATGCGATCGTCGTCAACGCCCAAAACCCGACCGCATTCGGCCCTGTCATCAAGCGGGCCAAGGAAGCCGGCGTGGTGCTGGTCGCTTTCGACAACATCCTCGACACCAAGGATGCCATCAACGTCAATGTGGACCAGAAGGGCCTTGGCGAATTGTGGGGCAATTGGCTGGTCAAGCACGTGCCGAACGGCGGCAAGGTGCTGGAAGTGCGTGGCGTAGCCGGCACATCCGTCGATACCGACCGCCATAACGGCATCCACGAGGTTCTCGACGCCTCCGGCAAGAAATGGGATGTCACCGAGGTCGTCGGCAAGTGGGATGACGGCGTTGCGCAAAAGGCTACCGCCGATGCCATTGCCACCAACGGCCCCTTCGACGGCATTACCGGACAGGGCGGCGATACCGGCATCGTGCAGGCGATGATCGATGCCAAGCATCCGTTCGTGCCGTTCGGCGGCGAGACGGAGAACGGCTTCCGCAAATTCTGCGCCAAGTTCGCCGCTGATGGCCTGAAATGCTCGTCGGCCGGCACCGGCCCGGCTCAGGTGGCGGTTGCCATCAAGACGGCGATTGCAGCACTTGAAGGCCAGGTCGTGCCGCAAGCGATCAAGCTGCCGCTGGCTATCGTCGAGGATCCGAACTTCAAGGAAGGCCAGGACTACTTCCCCGACCAGTCCGACAATTTCTTCGTCGGCAATTCCTTCCCGACCTGCGGCATCAATTTCACGGCGCAGGAAATCATGGGCCAGAGCAAGGAAAACCAGTAAGCTCCGACAGCCCGACGCCGCGGGAGATCCCGCGGCGTCGGCGCTCGACATCCTGATTGCCAAGCGCCTGGGGAGGGCCGATGGACGGTGCGGTTCCGCTCTTCCGCATGGAAGGCATATCCAAGCGCTATGGTGGCGTGCGCGCGCTGGAGAAGGCCGAACTGTCGGTCACTCCAGGCAGCATCCACGCCATCCTCGGCGAGAACGGCGCCGGCAAATCGACGCTGATCAAGGTCATGGCGGGGGTCGTCGCGGCCGACGAGGGCCGCATGATGCTGGACGGAAACGAAGTGAGCTTCGCTTCGCCTGCCGCCGCCAACCAGGCCGGCATCGTCTGCATCTTCCAGGAACTGTCACTCGTCCCCGAACTCAGCGTCGCCGACAACATCGTCATTTCCGATCCGCCGAAGCGTTTCGGCATGATCGACCGCAAGGCGCAGCGCCGCGTCGCCGAAGATGCCCTGGCTCGCGCCGGCGCGTCCGATATCCATCCGCTGGCGCTGGTCAAGGATCTTCCTCTTTCAAGAAGGCAGATGGTCGAGATCGCCAAGGCACTGGCGCGCAAGCCGCGCATCCTGATCCTCGACGAGGCGACCTCGGCGCTGACCGCGGCCGACGTCGCCAGGGTTTTCGCCGTGTTGAAGCGGCTGCGTTCGGAAGGGCTGGCGCTGCTCTACATCTCGCACCGTATGAACGAGATCGCCGAGCTGGCCGACCAGTGCACGGTGTTCCGCAATGGCCGCAATGTCGCCAGCTACGCGGCCGGCACCAAGAGCGACAACGAGGTCGTCGAACTGATGATCGGGCGCGAATACAGCCACATCTTTCCGCCCAAACCCGCGCGGGCGGCTGCCGCAGCCACGCCGGTTCTAGAGGCGCGCAGCCTGTCCTGGACGGATCGGCTGCACGATGTCTCGCTATCGGTCGGGGCGGGCGAGGTGGTCGGGCTCGGCGGCCTCGACGGCCAGGGCCAGCGCGAATTGCTGCTCGCCTTCTTCGGTGTGCTGCGTGGCCTGTCGGGCCAGATCCTGATCGACGGCAGGCCGGTGGCGATCGCCAGTCCGGCCGCGGCGCGTGACGACCGGATCGGCATGGCGCTGATCCCGGAGGATCGCAAGACGGAAGGGTTGATGCTGCCGATGACGGTGCGCGAAAATCTCTCCTTCGCCGCCCTCGACCGGCTGTCCAGGGCCGGCATCATCGATCGCCCCGCCGAGCAGCGGCTGATCGACGACATGGTCGGTCTCCTGGCGATCAAGACGGCCGGCCTCGACATTCCGGTCGGCGCGCTATCCGGCGGCAACCAGCAGAAGGTCGTCATCGCCAAATGGCTGATGCGGCAGCCGCGCATCATTCTGCTCAACGACCCGACGCGCGGCATCGATGTCGGCACCAAGCAGGAGCTGTACCAGTTGATGCGCAAGCTTGCCGACCAAGGTGCGGCGATCCTGTTCTATTCGACCGACTATGACGAGCTGATCGGCTGCTGCGACCGAGTGCTGGTGCTCTATGACGGCGCGGTCAAGCGCGAACTGGTCGGCGCCGAAATCACCGAGAGGGCGCTGATTGCCAGCGCGCTCAACATTCACGAAGAGATGCCAAGGCAAGGAGCGGACGCGTGAAGGATTGGCGCTATTGGCTCGCCGAACAGCGCGGAACGCTGCTGGCGTTCGGCATCTTCGTTGTCATGTTCATCATTTACACCTCGAACCATCCGGCGGGCTTCACCGCCAATGTCGTGCAGACGGCGTCGAACAAGGGCGTGCTGCTCGCCTTCGTTGCGATGGCGCAGACGCTGGTGGTGATCACCGCCGGCATCGACCTCTCCGTCGGCATGATCTTCACCCTGACCAATTGCCTGGCCTCGTGGCTGGTCGTCGGCACCGGTCTCGAGACCGCCTTCGGCGTCATCGCCGTGCTCGGCACCGGGCTGCTGTGCGGGGCAATCAACGGCGCCATCGTCATCTATGGACGCCTGCAGCCGATCGTCGCCACCATTGCCACCGGTGCGGTCTATTTCGGCATCGCCCTGCTGCTTCGGCCGTTTCCGGGCGGCTCGGTCAATGAAGGGCTCGCCGATGCGCTGACCGGGCGCCTATTTGGTATTGTGCCGGCGAGCCTGGTGACGCTGCTGGCGGTCGTGCTCGTTGTCTGGGTGCCGTTCAGCCGGTCGGTGCTCGGCCGCGCCGCTTATGCGGCCGGCTCCTCGGAGATGGCGGCCTACATGTCCGGCGTGCCGATCCGGCGTGGAAAGTTCGCCGCCTATACGCTTGCCGGGCTGCTGGCCGCGATCGGCGGGCTGTTCCTGACGTTCTTCACCTATACCGGCGATGCGGCCTATGCCAGCGGCAATGCCTATACGCTGTTTTCGATTGCCGCGGTCGTGCTTGGCGGCGTGTCGCTGTTCGGCGGCAAGGGCAGCGCCATCGGCGCGATCTTCGGCGCTCTTGCCTTCCGCACCATCGGCGACCTGCTGTTCGTCTTCGATTTCGATCCGCTCTGGCAGCCCCTGTTCCAGGGCGTCATCCTGCTGATCGCGGTCAGCCTCGGCGCCTTCGCCCTGTTTCGGGTCCGCAACCGGCTGGAGTGGTTCCTGTGAGCGAAACGACTGTGAGTGGTCTCGCCGGCCGCATGCCGAAATTCCTCCGCCGCGCCGACCCTGCGGTGCTGACGGCGTTCGCCTGTATCGTGCTGCTGTTGTTCCTCGGCAGCCTCTATTCGCGCAGCTTCCTGTCGCCTGAATACCTTTTGCAGCAGCTCAAGGTGGCGTCGTTTCTCGGCGTCATCGCCACCGGCATGATGCTGGTCATCCTGCTCGGCCAGATCGACCTGTCGGTACCCTGGTCGGTGGCGGCCGGCGCGATGATGGCCTGCGCCGCGGCCGCTTATGGGCCGGTCGGTGTGGCGCTTGCCATTCCGTTCGGCATCTTCTGCGGTGTTCTGATCGGCATCGTCAACGGCATCGGCGTCGCCTATCTGCGCATTCCCTCGATGATCATCACGCTTGCCACCAACGCCGTCGCGCAGGGGCTGATGGTGGTCTACACGGGCGGTTTCTCGCCGCAGGATTCGGCGACCGGTGCGATGCGCTATCTGGCGACCGGCTTTGCCGTTCCTGGCGTGCCCAACGCCGTGCTCATCTGGGCACTGATCGGCGCCGCAATGGTGTTCGTGCTGACCCGCACCGGCTTCGGCCGCACCGTCTATGGCATCGGCAACCGCGAGCGTGCCGCCTATCTTTCCGGCATCGACACGAGGCGCGTGGTGATGATCGCCTTTGCGGTTTCGGGCGGGCTCTCCGCCTTCGGCGGCGTGCTTTTGGCCGGCTATGCCTCCAAGGCGGCACAGTCGATGGGCGACGCCTATCTTCTGCCGTCGATAGCAGCGGTGGTGCTCGGCGGCACCTCGATCCTCGGTGGGCGCGGTTCCTATCTCGGCACCGTCGCCGGCGTGATCCTGATCACGCTTTTGCAATCCATTCTTTCCGTCATGCAGATGCCGGAGGCGGGACGGCAGATCATCTATGGCGTCGTCATCGTCGCCATGCTGCTGCTCTATGGCCGCGCGCCGGCAAGCCGCTGACCTGCATGACCGGGAAAGACGTGGCATATAGACCGGCGAGCACTGTTCGAACGTTGCCTGCCGTCGTGGTGATGGGCGTTGCCGGCTGCGGCAAGTCGGTCATCGGCGAAGCGCTTGCAGCGGCATTGGGCGCGCTCTTTATCGAAGGCGACAGGCTGCATCCGCCCGAAAACGTCGCGCGCATGGCGAGCGGGCAGCCGCTTACCGACGCGCTGCGCGAGGGCTGGCTCGACGCGATCGGCCAGCGTATGGCAGCGTCGGTCGCAAGCGGGCGAGGTGTGGTCGCCGCCTGCTCGGCGCTGAAGCGCAGTTATCGTGATCGCCTGCGCGGCTTTTGCGTGGATATCGTTTTCGTTTACCTTGAGATCGACCCGGCAACGGCGAAACAGCGCGTAGGCAGTCGCAAGGGTCATTTCATGCCGGCAAGCCTGGTCGACAGCCAGTTCGCCACGCTTGAGGCGCCAGCGGCGGACGAGGCGGCAATGACCTTGGATGGCACGCGTCCGGTCGCCGACACCGTCGCGACCGCCTTGAGCCTGCTCGCGCGCTAGATTTGCGACGTCAGTTCGACCGGGAAATCGTCATTGTCGGCGTCGCGCATGGCGGCGAGGCTGCGGTTGTCGAGCACCTCGGCGATCGCCTGACGCACCTCCAGCATCATGTGCCGGACCTGGCAGGTCGCCTCGTCGCAATCCTCGCAACGCTGGTATTGCGTGCGGCTGGCGCAGGGGATCGGCGCCAGCGGCCCGTCGAGGACGCGCACGACATGGCCGATCTTGATCTCGGAAGCCGGCCGGGCGAGGCGGTAACCGCCTTCCTTGCCCTTGCGGCTCTGGACGAAGCCGGCGTTGCGCAACTCGCCCAGGATGGCATCGAGGAATTTCTTCGGGATGTTGTTGGCGACCGCGATGTCATTGACGAATGCGAGCTGGCCGACTGGCAGGCCCGACAGATGCACGAGGGCCTTGAGGCCGTATTTGCCTTTTTTGGTAAGCATGCCCGAACCAACCCATAAAGCCCCAACCACCCGCATCTGGCGGCTGTTTGTGTGCAAATAATGACGGTTTGGCCGTGCGATGCCGTTCGCGCAGACAGGCCGCCCGACGACATATTGCGCGCAAACGCGTTGATTCTTCGTAACGTTTTGGCGGGCGGGCGGTCCGGAACGTGCGGAAGCTGCAATTTCGGCGGGCAAAGTGAAGGAAAAGCCGGCAAGCGCCGGCTTTCAATGAGTTGGCGACCTCAGCGGCTGCCGTAAGTCTGGTCGAGCAGGCCGCCCGCTGCAAAATGCTCGGCCTGGACCTTGGCCCAGCCGCCGAAGACCTCCTCCACCGTCAGCAGCCGGACGTCGGGAAACTCAGCCTTGTATTTGGCGGCGACCGCCGGGTCGCGGGCCCGCAGGCCGTTGCGGGCGGCGATGTCCTGGCCCTCCGGCGTATAGAGGAAGTCGAGATAAGTCTTGGCGAGATCGCGCGTGCCATGCTCGTCTGCGACCGTATCGACGATCGCCACCGGAAATTCGGCCAACAGACTGACCGAAGGCGTCACCTGCTCGAATTTGTCCTCGCCATACTCCTTGCGGACGCCGCGCGTTTCCGACTCGAAGGTGATCAGCACATCGCCGATCTCGCGCTGCACGAAGGTGGTGGTCGCGGCGCGTCCGCCGCTGTCGAAGACCGGCACATTGTTGAACAGCTTGGTGACGAACTCCTTCACCTTGGCATCGTCGCCCTTGAAGGCTTCCTTGGCGTAGGCGGTGGCCGCGAGATAGGTGTAGCGCGCATTGCCCGATGTTTTCGGATTAGGGAAGATCACCTGGACGTCGTCACGCACGAGGTCGTTCCAATCCTTGATGTGCTTCGGATTGCCGGCGCGCACCAGGAAGGAGGGCAGCGAATAGAAAGGCGAGGCGTTGTCCGGAAAGTCCTTCTGCCAGTCGGCGGAGATGAGGCCCTTCTTGACCAGGAAGTCGATGTCGATGACCTGGTTGAACGTGACCACGTCGGCGCCGAGACCTTCGGCGATGGCGCGCGCCTGCGCCGAAGTTCCGGCATGCGACTGATCGATGGTGACGCCGGGGTGCCCGGCGACGAACGCTTTGTTGACCTGCGCAAACAGTTCGCGGCCGACATCGTAAGAGGCGTTCAGCAATCTGTCGGCCGACCAGGCTTGGGAGGATGCGAGGACCAGGCCGGCCAATGTGGCGACGCCAAGCAAAAATCGCTTCATGAAAATAGGGCTCCAATGCGGTACGCTTATTGCCGGACCATAGCGGCAAGGCCTCGTGCGCGACGAGGCACGCAGAGCGGCCCCTCGACGTTATCGCGAGAAAAAGTAGTCCCGCTGTGGGCGATTTCTAGTTTTTTCTTTCAAGCAGAGTCTCAGGACAGCTTGGCAGCGGTGCCGATGTCGTCGGCGTGTACGATGGTTCCCGGCTGGCCAACGCTGTGCAATGCGATTGCATCGCCGCGCTGTCTGGCATATACAAATAGTATATACAAGGAGCTGTTGTCATGCCTCAACACCGCCATTCAACAACCCCGCCGAAAGAGGCAAAGCTGTTTCGTAACAATCGCAGCCAGGCGGTGCGCATCCCTGTCGAGTTCGAACTTCCCGGCGAAAAGGTCTTGATCAGCCGTGAAGGCGACCGCCTGATCATCGAGCCGGTCCGCAAGCCTGGCCTCACCGCACTGCTCGCGCAATGGGCGAAAGAGCCACCGCCCGGTGTCGAGGAAGACTTTCCCGATGTCGAGGATATGCCTGTCAAATCCGAGGAAGTTTTTTGATGCGGTTCATGCTGGACACGAACATTGTCAGCGACATGATCCGAGATCCGGCCGGGAAAGCCGCAAGCGCTGTCCTGCGCGTGGGAGACGCCGCCGTGTGTACCAGCATCGTGGTCGCGTCGGAACTGCGATATGGCTGCGTCAGGAACAGATCGGCCAAGTTGCACAAGAAGGTCGAGGAATTGCTGGCTGAGATTCCCGTCTTGCCGCTCGATGTGCCAGTGGATGCCGAGTACGGCGCGATTCGCGCAGAACTGGAAGGCAGGGGCCAGACCATCGGCCAAAACGACCTTTTTATTGCTGCTCACGCCCGTGCGCTGGGAACTACCCTGGTGACGGCCAACACCGGGGAGTTCAACCGGATCAAAGGCCTGAAGGTCGAGAACTGGCTGGTGTAGCGCCTGATAGATGATCAAGCAGCCGGAAAAAGCTTCCAGCGCCGCGGCCGAAAAGCCACGCGACTTTTCTGCGCCGCAGGATGGTCGACGGGCAATTCGATCTCGACCCGCTGGCGCTCGCCGCCGATTTCGAGTTCTACCCTTCGGGTGCCGGCGACGCGGCGGCTGGCGGCGACCGTGCCGGCGATGCAGCCGTTGCATTCTTCCACCAGATCGACGTCGTGCGGGCGGAAGAACAGCGTCGCTTCGCCTTGCGGTGCGTGCGGCGCGGAAAGCCCGATCGGCCGGTCGGCGATCCAGACCTGGCCGTCCTCGACCTTGACCGGAATCGAGCTCGATTCGCCGATGAAGCCGTAGACGAAGGGCGAGTTCGGCGTGTCGTAGATCTCGTCGGCGGTGCCGACCTGCTCGATGCGGCCCTGGCTCATCACCACGACGCGGTCGGCAAGCTCCAGCGCCTCTTCCTGGTCATGGGTGACGAAGACGGTCGTGTGGCCGGTGGCGTCGTGGATGTCGCGCAGCCAGCGGCGCAGTTCGCGGCGCACCTGGGCATCGAGCGCGCCGAACGGCTCGTCGAGCAAAAGCACCGCCGGTTCGATCGCCATGGCGCGGGCCAGCGCCACGCGCTGGCGCTGGCCGCCCGAAAGCTGTGCCGGATAGCGTTTTTCCAGACCGGAGAGCTGAACGAGGTTGAGGAGTTCCGAGGCGCGGCGGCGGATTTCCTTCGCCGACGGGCGCGACGGCCCGTGCCGGACCTTGAGTCCGAAGCCGATATTGTCGGCGACCGTCATATGGCGAAACAGCGCGTAGTGCTGGAAGACGAAGCCGACATTGCGCTCCTGGATCGACTTTTGCGAGGCATCCTCTTCGCCGAAGAAGATCTTTCCGCGGGTCGGCCGCTCCAATCCGGCAATCAGCCTGAGCAGCGTCGTCTTGCCGGAACCGGACGGTCCCAGCAGAGCGATCAGTTCTCCCGACTTGATGTCGAGCGAAACGTCGCGGAGGGCCGGAAACCGCTCAAACTCCTTGCGCACGTTGGCAACGCGAACTTCCATGCAAATCCCTTTTGTAGTTGATGCATGTCGTTATCCCAAAACCGGTTCCCACTTTTGGGCGACATGCATTTTGTCAGTGTCCGCGCGTCGCGGCGATCTCGGCGCCGTAGCGCATCTCGAGAAGTGTTTTCAAGACCAGCGTGACGAGCGCCAGGCCGGCAAGCAGCGAAGCGACGGCAAAGGCGGCGGCGGCATTGTACTCGTTATAAAGGATTTCGACATGCAGCGGCATGGTGTTGGTCAGCCCGCGTATGTGGCCCGAAACGACCGAGACCGCGCCGAACTCACCCATGGCGCGGGCATTGCACAACAGCACGCCGTAGAGCAATCCCCATTTGACGTTGGGCAACGTCACGTACCAGAACGCCTGCCAGCCATTGGCCCCGAGCGACAGGGCCGCCTCCTCGTCGCCATTGCCCTGCTCCTGCATCAGCGGGATCAACTCGCGGGCGACGAAGGGGAAGGTGACGAAGATCGTGGCCAGCACGATGCCCGGCACCGCAAACAGGATGACGATGCCATGCGCCTTGAGCCAGGCGCCGAGCAGGCCTTGCGCGCCGAACAAGAGCACGTAGACAAGCCCCGAAATGACCGGCGAGACGGAAAAGGGCAGGTCGATCAGCGTGGTCAGGAACGCCTTGCCCTTGAATTCGAACTTGGCGATGGCCCAGGCGGCGGAAATGCCGAAGACGATGTTGAGCGGCACCGAGATCGCCGCGACCAGAAGCGTCAGGCGGATCGCCGAGCGCGTATCCGGTTCGCCTAGCGCCTGTGTGTAGGCCTCGATGCCCTTGGCGAAAGCTTCCTTGAAGACGATGATCAGCGGCAAGAGCAGGAAGATGGCAAGGAACGCAAACGTTACGGCCATCAGCACGGTTCTCGCCGTGCGGCTTTCGGTCACCGCCGGCGACTGGCTTTCATGGTGCGGCGCGTAGGATTTGATCTCCGGGTCAGCCATAGCGCTTGCGGCTCCAGGTCTGCACCAGGTTGATGACCAGCAGCATGACGAAGGACAGCGCCAGCATGATCGCCGCGATCGCGGTCGCCGCCGCGTAATTATATTCCTCCAGCCGGATGACGATCAGAAGCGGTGCGATTTCGGATTTATAGGGCAGATTGCCGGCGATGAAGATGACGGAACCGTACTCGCCGACGCCGCGCGCGAAGGCCAGCGCGAAGCCGGTGACGATGGCCGGCGCCAGTCCGGGAAGCAGAACGCGGCTGATGATCTGGAAGCGATTGGCGCCGAGCGTGGCGGCCACTTCCTCTACCTCCTTGTCGATCTCCTCCATGATCGGCTGCACGGTTCGTACGACAAAGGGCAGGCCGATGAAGATCAGCGCAATTACGATGCCAAGCGGCGTGTAGGCGATCTTGATGCCGAGCGGTGTCAGAAGGCTTCCGATCCAGCCGTTCGGTGCGTAGAGCGTGGTCAGCGCAATGCCGGCGACCGCTGTCGGCAGCGCGAAGGGCAGGTCGACCATGGCATCGACGATGCGGCGGCCGGGAAAGCTGTAGCGCACCAGTACCCACGCGACGATCGTGCCGAAGACGACGTTGACAGCGGCGGCAATGAAGGCGGTGCCGAAGCTGATCTCAAGCGCGTTGATGGTGCGGCGGTCGGTGACGATCGCCCAGAAGTCGGTCCAGCCGAGCGCCGCCGAGCGCCAGATCAGCCCGGACAGGGGAATGAGGATGATGAGGGTGAGGTAGGCAAGCGAGAAGCCGAGCGTCAACCCGAAACCCGGAATGACGCTCGGCTGCCTGAATCGCCACCCCGCCTTGGCGGGTGCTGTGGTCATGTCGTCCTGATCTAAATGCTACTGGGCCGGCTTGTAGATCTGGTCGAATATACCACCATCGCCGAAATGATAAGGCTGTGCCTTCTTCCAGCCGCCAAAAAGCGGGTCGTCGATGGTGATCAGCTTGATCTCAGGCAGCTTGGCCAAGTCCTCCGCCGGCACCAGGTCGGGCTTCGAAGGGCGATAATGGTTCTTGGCGATGAGCGTCTGGCCTTCCTTGGAATAGAGATAGCTCAGATAGGCTTCGGCAACTTTGCGTGTGCCTTTGGCGTCGACATTGGCGTCGACCACGGCGACCGGCGGCTCGGCCAGGATCGAGGTCGGCGGGTAGACGATATCGAAATTGTCGGCGCCGAACTCATCGAGCGCCAGATAGGCCTCGTTTTCCCAGGCGAGCAGCACGTCGCCCAGCCCTTTTTGCGCGAAGGTCACGGTGGCGCCGCGCGCACCGGTGTCGAGAACCGGGACATGCGCATAGAGATTGCCGACGAATTCCTTGGTCTTGGCCTCGTCGCCGCCATCCTTGGAGCTGGCATAGGCCCAGGCGGCGAGGTAGTTCCAGCGCGCGCCACCGGAGGTCTTGGGATTCGGCGTGATCACTTGGACGTCGTCCTTGACCAGATCGCCCCAGTCATGGATGCCCTTGGGGTTTCCCTTGCGGACGAGAAAGATGATGGTCGAGGTGTAGGGCGCCGAATTGTTTTCGAATTTCGTCCGCCAGTCTGGATTGATCTTCTTCGCTTTCGAAACGATGGCGTTGATATCGCCTTCGAGCGCCAGCGTCACCACGTCGGCGTCGAGGCCGTCGATCACGGCGCGAGCCTGCGCGCCGGATCCGCCATGTGACTGCTGGACGGTGACCGTCTCGCCTGTCTCTGCCTTCCAGTGGGCAATGAAGGCCTCATCGAATTGCTTATAGAGCTCACGCGTCGGATCATAGGACACGTTGAGAATGGTGGTGTCGGCAAACGCGAAACCGAGCGTGCCGAACTGGACGGATGTGGCGACCAGTGCGCCGAGCAGTTTCCTGAAATGAGGTTTGGTCATTTCCGCCTCCGTTGAACTCGCGCCAAATCTACCGAATTGATAGAATTTAGATGCAATCAATGTTGCCTTTTTTGGCTCATTGAAGCAATTTTTCGCCTGGTTTCGGCGATGCGAGGAACTATTTTCCCGCATGGACCATGATCGCGCTCCCGACGCGATTAACTAGAGACGGCCAGCTCTTCGGCAATGGCTGCGTCTCGTCTGAACGAGGTTTCGGCAGCTTATTCGCCGGTAACGGGAAAGTTGAAGCGCTCTCTTGGAAACGGCTCGTTTTCCAGCGTGAAGTGCCACCATTCGCGTGGGTAATTCTTGAAGCCGCCGGCGCGCATCGCCTCGAAAAGTCTTTTGCGGTTAGCCGCGGCTTCATCGTCTATCGCTCGGTGAGCCGTTTCGCTCGCCGGATCGAAACAGTCGAAACCGGTGCCGAAATCGAGCGTGTCGGCATCGGTCGCGCCGCAGGCCGGTTTCGGAGCGCTCGTGCGGCCGGCCTGTTCTTTATGGTTGACCCGGGCGATCGCGACATCGACCGTCGATCCGCGCGAATGGGTGGACAGTTCGCCGATATAACCCTTGGCGATGAGATCCTTGCGCTTGACCTTTGGATACCATTGCGGGTCCGGTGGCCCGCCCGTTTTTGTCCATTCACTCATGTCGGAGACAGCCCGCGCAGGGCGGTAGCAGTCGAACACGACCAGCGTCAGCCCTTCGGCAGCAATCGCTTTCTGCACTGCCGAAAGCGCTTGCGCCGCTTGCCTGGTGAGGACGCATACCGGCGCATCGTAGCCGCTTACCTTGCGATGCAGGAAATTTTCGAGGCCGGCATAGCGGATATCCTGCCGGATACTGGGATCGATGTCGGCCAGCCGAACAAAGCCGGCGGGGAGGGTGTCAGCAAAGGCCGAGGAAATACCGGCGGCCGAAAGCAAGGCGTAAACCCCACTCCCTTGAATCACCTGCCGGAATCTATTCAAGGGAAATTTTCACTCGACAAAAACCTTTACGCTGGCCGCGCGTCCCGCCGCGTCGATCACGGTCAGGGTCGAATAGCCGGCGCCGTCCGGCTGCCAGGTCGCGGTGCGCCGCCGGTCGATGCCGACCAGCGGCTTGCCGTTGGCCAGCCAGCGGAATGGTGCGCGGCCGCCCTGCAGCTTGAGAACCAGCGGCGAGGCATCGGCCGAGGAAGTGCCGAGATCGACGCGGGCGCCGTCTGGCGGAAAGATGATGGTTGGCGCAGGTTCGGTCGGCGTCGCCTGCACCAGCCCATCGGTGCCGGCGCCGAAGCGCGTCAGCGTCACCGGCAGCTCCTCGCGTTTGGGACGCCGGACGCCGGACGGCTGGCTTGGCAGTGGTACGGCGGCCAGGCCGGAACGGACAAAGCCTTCGAACAGGATGGGCGCCGCCGAGATGTAGCCGGACAGGCCGGGCACCGCGCCGGCGTCGGGGCGGCCGACCCATACGCCGAGCACATAGCGGCCGTCAAAGCCGACCGACCAGGCGTCGCGATAGCCGTAGGAGGTGCCGGTCTTGTAAGCGATGCCGCGTTGGGCGGCACCCTGAGGCGGCTTGACGCCTGACAGGATGTCGGTGATCTGCCAGGTCGCCTGTCCGTCGAGGATGGTGGTGGTCGAGCGTTCGGCATTCGCCGGCTCGGTGCCGTCACGCAGCGTGTGTGCCTTGCCGCCATTGGCAAGGCCGGCATAGAGCTGAACCAGGTCGCGCAGTGTCATCCCGACGCCACCGAGGCCGATTGCCAGGCCAGGCGCCTCGTTGACGGGCAGTACAGGGGTCACATCGGCCTGGCGAAAGCGCGCCATCAGCCGGGCCGGGCCGACCGCGTCGAGCACGCGGATCGCCGGAACGTTGAGCGACAATTGCAGCGCCTGCCTGATGCTGACATCGCCCTGATAGCCCATGTCGAAGTTCTTCGGCCGGTAGCCGGAGAAATCGGCTGGGCTGTCCTCGATCAGCATCTCCTGCGCCACCAGGCCTTGTTCGAAGGCGAGGCCGTAGATGAACGGCTTCAGCGTCGAGCCAGGCGAGCGGACGACTTTGGTCATGTCGATCCAGCCCGAACGGGTAGCATCGAAGAAATCGGCGGAGCCGACCTCGCCAAGGATATCGCCGGTGCGGGCATCGGCCAGCACCATGGCCACCGAGAGGCGAGGGCCGAGCCTGGCGGCTGCATCTTTCGCCACCTGCTCCAGCCCTTCCTGGACGCTCTTGCGGATCGTCAGTTGCAGCTTCTGGCCGGGGATGGCCTTGGGCAGCATTGCATAGGCCGCATGGGCAGCGAGCGCCGGCAAGGTGCGCCGCAGCCCCGACACATCGTCGAGCCCGGCACGCGCGGCCTCACGTTCGCCGAGCAGGCCTGCCGAGACCATGCGGGTCAGCACCCTGTCGCGGGCAGCGTGGGCAATCTCGAGATTGCGATCAGGGCGTCGCTTTTCCGGCAATTGCGGCAAGGCGACGAGCAGGGCGGCCTCCGAGACCGTCAGCCGTTTCGGCTCCTTGCCGAAATAGGCGAGCGAAGCGGCGCGCACACCTTCGAGATTGCCGCCATAGGGCGCCAGGGTCAGATAGCGTTCGAGGATCTCGCGCTTGGAAAGCCGCCGTTCGATTTGCAGGGCGCGCAGCATCTGCTTGATCTTCGAGCCGAGGCTGCGGCTGTCGCGTGGTTCGATCAGGCGGGCGAGCTGCATCGAGAGCGTCGAACCGCCGGAGACGATATGGCCGCTGGTCGCGACCTGGCCGGCGGCACGCGCCAGTGCCAGCACGTCGATGCCTTGGTGACCCCAGAAACGCTTGTCCTCATAGGTGACGAGCATGTCGACGAACTGCTTGTCGACCTGGTCCAGGCTGGTAGCGAGACGCCAGTAGCCGTCCGGCGTGGCGAAGGCGCGCAGCAGTTGGCCGTCTCGGTCCTGCACCTCGGTCGAGACTGTCAAAGCAGCCGGCAGCGGCGGCGGAAATGAGCGGTCGAGCTGCCAGAGGGCGACGGCGGTGATTGCAGCGAGAGCGGCCAAGGAAATGCCCGTGATGGCCGCTCGGCGCAGGAATTTTCTGGAGAGCATGGCGCTGCCCCTCATCCGCCTGCCGGCGCCTTCTCCCCGTTTAGTGACGGGGAGAAGGAGGCTGTCGCGACCCTTGGCGCCTTTTCTGCGGTGTTAAAGTTCGGCGAAAACTTCGGCGCATGGCTCTTTCTCCCCGTCTCTATACGGGGAGAAATGCCCGGCAGGGCAATGAGAGGCAGCGCCATCGCCATATTCCTATCCGCCTTTTTTGCCTTACGGCGCCTTGACCTCCATCATGCCGGTGGCGGTGCGGGCCGAATATTGCGGCCGGTACATGTCCTCGATCGTTGCCGCCGGGTGGGCATAGGTGCCCGGCGTCACCGCGCGCACGACGTAGGCGAGCGTTATGTTGCGGTCGCCGTCGCCGTCGCTTGGATTGAACGCCGCGACGAAACGGTCGTCGCGGAATTCGAGATGGGCGGCATCGGTCTGCGCCAGCCAGGAGAAGTTCGTCAACTGAGCGCTGGAGACCAGGCCCGGATTGTCGATCTCGAAGCCGGCCGGCAACAGATCGGTGATCAGCAGCCGCGAAGGCCAGGTGTTCTGCTCGTAAACCTTGAGCACGACGACATAGCGTTCGTTCTGTTTGACCTCCGTCACGTTGGCCTCTGTGCCGTCGAGCTTGTAGTAGGTACGGCTGATGGTAAAGCCGTTGCCGCCGGCCGGGAGAGGCTGGATCGGCGAGGCCACAGTGGTGACGACCGCCCGCAGCGGATTTCTGCCGGTATTAACGATGGTCAGCGGACTGTCGGCCAGGTCGCCACCGGCGATCTGGTCCGAATAGCCGCCGGCATGCGGTGCGCCGTTGACGGTCAGCGCGATCGAATCATTGCCGGCCTTCAGCGCCCGGGCCGCCAGCAGCATCCAGGACTCGTCCTGTGTGCTGGTCCACCTGGCCTCGGCGCGTTCCCTGGTCACCAACTGGATCAGCGCCGGCACGATGGTCGGCACCGGCTTGCTTTCCGCGGCAAGCGCCAGGATTGCCGCGCCGTCACGCAGCGGCGAGCCATAGTCGGATCGGTAATAGTCATATTCGGGTGTCGACTTGGCCAGTTGCAGCGCGGCCTGGAAGGTTGCCTCCGAGCGCTGCGTGTCACCGTAGAGCGCGAGAGACGCCGCCAGCTGGGCGACGGCCATCGGGCTGGTAAAGGCCTCGAGCTGGGTGTCGGCATAATAACGCAGATCGCCGACCGAGGCCTTCTTGTTGCGGGCAAGCACATAGAGGGCGTAGGCGATCTCGCTGCCACGATCCTGGATGTCCTGATCGTAGCCGATCGCGTTCTGCAGATTGCTCAGCGCCTGGTTCATCGCCAAGGCCGGCACGTCGTACTTCTGCTCGCGCGCCCGGGTCAGGAAATCGGTGACATAGGCGTCGAGCCACAGATCGCCGGAACCCGGACCCCACAGGCCGAAGCTGCCGGCCGATGCCTGGTAGCTCAGCACCTTGTAGATGGCGTCCTGGACGCGGCCATGCAGATCGGGGTCGCTGGCCATGCCGATGCCGGAAGCCATGTCGTTGACGTAGAGAAGCGGCATGGCGCGGCTGGTGGTCTGTTCGGCGCAACCATAGGGATAGCGGCCGAGCGTCATCAGCAGCGACGGCACGTCGAAGGCAGCCGCCTGCGAAACGCCGACGCTGACCGAAGCGCCATCGAGCAGGCTTGCCGCCAGCAGTTCCTTGTCGACGCGCAGCGCGCCGCCATTGCCCTTGAGGTCGACGACCATGCGGGTGGTCACCGGCAGTTGCGCCGGGCGCACCGGCACATAGAGCGTCTGCTCGACGGCGGTGCCGTCGGCATGCGCAAGCCTGATGGTGATCGAGGCGTTGCCTGCGGTCTGTGCAATCAACGGCACGGTTAGTGTCTGCCGCTTGCCTTTGGCGAGCGTCAGCTTTTCAGGCAAGGCGGCATTGCCGGTTGACAGGTCGCCTGTCGTGTTGACGGTCAGCTTGTAGTCGCCTGCGGGGCCGTCGGTGTCGGCGACGTCGAGCCGCATGACGGCGGAATCGCCGGGCGCCAGGAAGCGCGGCAGGCCGGTGGTGATTACCACCGGATCACGCACGATGACGTCGGACTGGGAATGGCCGACCGCTTCCTTGGTCCAGGCGACGGCCATGACGCGCACGGTGCCGTTGAACTGCGGAATGTCGAAGTCGATCCGCGCCTTGCCGTCGGCGTCGAGCTGGACCGGGCCGGAGAAGAAGGCGACCAGCTTTTCGGTCGGCGGACTGCCTTGCGATTGCATGTTGGCACCGTCGCCGCCGGTGCGCAGCTTACCGGTTGTGCCCAGCGAGCCGTCGATCAGCCGGCCATAGATGTCGCGAACCTCGAGACCGAGCATTCGCTGCCCGAAGAACCAGTTCTCCGGATCCGGCACCTTGTAGTTGGTCAGGTTGAGGATGCCGACGTCGACGGCCGCGACCATGACATAGGCGTTGGTGCCGGGCTGTACGCCGGCAACGGCGACCGGGATCGACAGCTGCTGGCGCGGCATGGTCTTGTCCGGCGTCGCCAAGCTGACGGCAAGCTTCCGCGAGCCGGGATCGAGCTTCAGCCATTTGACGCCGATGGCGCGCGCCGGCATGCGTGTCTCTTGCGCATCGCCCGGCCTGAATAGCGTTGCCGTGACGTAGGCGCCGGCACCCCAGTCGTCGCCGACCGGGATGTCGACAGTGCTGCCGCCGGCCGGCACGCTGGCGGTGACGGTCTTCAGGAGCTTGTCGGCGCCGATGGTGACGAGCAGCTCGCCGGCAAAGTGCGGCGACACTTTGAGCTTGGCCACTTCACCCGCCGCATAGGTATCCTTGTCGAGGGCGATCTCGAGGCCGTCGGGCGTTTCGGTGGTGGTGGAACTGACATACCAGCCGGCGTCGAACTCATAGCTGGTGGCCGGGCCTTCCGGATCCGCTGTCTCGATCTCGAGCCGGTAGCGGCCCCAGTCGACCGGCAGCGACACCGTAGCCTCGCCATCGGCGCTCAGGTCGACCTGGCCGTTGGCCACCGCCTTGGTGAAGGTGACCGGCTCATAGTTCCAGGAGTTGCTCGAGCGATACCACTGGTAGCTGCGCTCGACCTTGACCAACGACCACTGTGCGCCCTTCAGCGCCTCACGCTTGCCGTCTGGGTCGACGGCGATCAGGCTGAACTTGGCCGTGCCGCCTTGCGGCACCTCGTCTCCGTCGAAATCCGGGCGGATGCCGATCATGTGGCCCTGCGGGCGGATGCCGATATTCAGCGAGCGCTCGACGGCACGGCCGCCGGTTTCACGCATCCTGACCGTGATCTTGGCATCGACCAGCTTGGTGGTGGATGGCAATTGGTCGACGGAGACCGGGAAGGTCGCCTTGCCGTCCTCGCCGACCACCGGCAGGCCGGTGAAGGGCGTCACTGTCGGTTCAGCCGACTGTTCGTCGGCGAGACCGAAGGAATAGCCTTTGAAGCGGTCCCAGTCGCGGGCGGTCGACAGCGTCAATTCGCCTTCGAGCGCGAGGCCCGCGGCCGGCGCGCCGTAGAGAAAGCGGCCGTCGACGGTAATGTTGGCGGTCTCGCCCTGGGCGATCTCCTGCTTGTCGGAGGACAGGTCGAACTCGATGCGGTCCGGTACGAAGTCCTCGACCAGCAACATCTGGCTGGCGACCGCCGCCTGCTTGGGATCGGTATGGATCGCCACCGTCCAGGTGCCGCGCATGGCGTTAGGTTCCAGCGGCAGGTCGACGGCGTAACCGCCGGCCGACGCGCCGTCGCTGACGATGCGGCGGTCCTCGACGCCGTCGGGCCGCGAGAAGACGAAGGTCAGCGGCAGGTTCTCGACCGCCCTGGCGGCACTATCGCGGGCAAGCGCCGCGACATGGACATCTTCGCCGGCGCGGTAGATGCCGCGCTCGGTCCAGGCATAGACGTCGAGCGCGCCAGGTGCCGGCCGTCCGGCGACGCCACGGTCGGACAGGTCGAAGCCGGCGCGGCCCATATCGAGGAAGACGAAATCGTCGTCGCCCTGTTTGGCCATCAGCACGGCCGGCGCCATGCCGCTGTCGCCGCGCGTCAGGCCGGGATTGAACACCGCCCGCCCTTCCGCGTCGGTGGTCGCGGTGCCGAGGATTTCATTGTTCCTGGCCAGCAGCGTCAGCTCGGCGCCGGCAATCGGCTTGGCGGTTGCGAGCGAACGCGCAAAGACGTTCAGTCCATCCTGTCCGGTATAGGTCGACAGGCCGATATCGGAGACGACGAACCATTGCGTGGCGTGCGAATCATAGTCGTCGCTGCGATCGTCGACGGCTTGTGCGGTCAGCACATAGACGCCGGGCTTGCGCTTCGGCAACGCCTCATCGATTGGGAAGGAGGTGGTGACTTCCTTGTTGAGGTCGTTGGCGATGTCGAGCTGGCCCTGCCAGACCGGCTCGCCCATCTGTTCGGAGATGTTCGAAATGTCGTAGCCGTCAAGCTGGCGCAGGAACTGGTACCCCGACAGAAGCTGGGCCAGCGAGCGGTCGCCGATGCGGAAGAGCTTCATTTCGGCGGCATTCATGTTGACGGTGACGACCGGTATGCCGCGGCGTGCGCCGGCGGGCAGCACGAAACTCTCGCCGGTGAAGCGGGCCGAAGGCGCGCGGTCCTGCACGTAGATCGACAGCACCACCGGTGCCGCGGTGACCTCGCCAATGGCGGCCGGCAGGCCGGCGCGGAAGGTCACGTCATAATGTTGGCCGTGCTCGAGCCCTTCGACGCAGATCTGCTTGTCCTTGGCTTCGACGGCCTTGGGAGCGGCGTTGTCGACAGTAACAAACTGCGAGTAGTCGACGCCGGTCTTGACCAGCCCCTCGGAGAACTGCGCGCAGATGCGTGGCGCGCTGGTGTCGGCATCGACGGTATGATCTATGACGCGGAAGCCCTTGCGGGCCTTGAGATCCTGGTAGGCGGCCCTGACTGCCGGCGAATTGACGAGAGCGAGGCTCGCCTCGTAGGCCTGCAGGGCCGGCCTGTAGAGATCGCGGCGATCAAGGCCGTCCCCGAGCAGCGCCAGCACGTCGGCGCGCGTCCTGGTGGTGCGCAGCAATTTGTAGGCATTGAAGGCGGCGGAAGTGGCGTTCGCCGGCAGCGTCGACGGCTCCGAACTGTTGGCAGTCGGATGAACGGCAAGCGTTTCGCGCGCCAGCTTGAGCCAGAGCTGGCCATCATCAGGCAACACCGAAACCGCCGCCTCGTATTTGTGCATCGCCGAGCGATGATCGCCCGTCAGCGCCGACTGTTCGGCGGCGGCCCTCAGCGCCGTCAGCCCCTCGGTCGGCTTGGTGTAGGTCGGGCCGGTGAGCTTGTTGCGGTATTGCTGGGCCTGGTCTGCCATCCAGTTGGGGAAGAAGGCGAGTTCGGGTGGCGCGCCGATGTCGGGATCGCCATCGATGTTGACGACCTTGCCGGCGACGGCGCCGCTGAAGGGTTTCAACGAATTGTAATCGGATTTAAGGAAGCACCATTTGGCCTTGAGGTTGTAGGTGAAGGCGCGGCAGGCCGGGTCACCGAGGCAGGTGGTCTTGCACTGGTCGAGGCTGACATTCTGGTCGGATCTGAGATCGAAACCAAAATAGTCGGAATTGTTCGACGTCACCACCCGCCGGGCTTCGGCCGCTTGCGCGACACCGCTCCAGGCAAGAAAGAGAAGGAAAAGAATCGATAGACCACGAGCCGCGCGCATTGCCATAAACCCCTCCAGACAAGTGCTGACGTCCAGAAATCTTCAAGCTTCAGTCGCGCTTGTCAACATCAGGACGCGGCAGGATCCGCCTGCCAACGGTTTGCTTTCCGGCCGATGACCGGTAGTAGCTCCATAGGACAGGGGATCACGCTTTCTTGCGGCGACGCAGAAGGTGTGAGTTCCAAGCCCTGTCTATTTCAGCAATTGGATTGTGGCCCCTTTACGAGTGCTTCAGAACTTCATTCCAATTTTAGGTTTGCGAGCTAGGCTAGGAGCGTAATGCCGGCGTATGAAAGGCAGATGTCGGGAGGAACCGCGCCACGGCGCGCGCTTTCGCGCGCCCTGCTTTTCGCCTTGCTGTGCTCGGCGGCACTTATTGTCGAGACCGGAAATGCGGCAGCCTTCGAGATTTTCGGCATCAAGCTATGGGGATCGTCGAAGGACGAAGATGCCGAGATCGTCGACCCGCTGCGCTATGCCGTGACGATCGAGACGCCCGACGCCGACAAGGATCTCGCCGAGAAGCTCGAAAACGCCTCGGCGCTGAAAGCCGACGAGGAACACCCGGTATCAGGTTCGCTGGGTCTTTTGGCCAAGGCGCGCAGCGACCGTGAGCAACTTGTCGCCGCGCTCTACGCGGACGCGCGCTACGAGGGTGTCGTCACCATCACCATTCAAGGCAAGCCGCTCGACGATCTGCCGCCCGATGCCGAGTTTTCCGGCCCGCAGCCGATTCCGGTGGTGATAAGCATAGCGGCCGGGCCGAAATTCACGCTTGGCAACATCAGACTGAAAGGCGATGCAGCGGGGCTGGCAAGTGCCGATTTCGGTCTGATCGCCGGCGGTGACGCCAGTTCGGGCGCCGTGCTCAAGGCCGAGGCGGCGATCGTGCGGGCACTCAAGCAAGAAGGCAGGCCGCTGGCCAAGGTGACGGGCCGCGAGATCGTCGCCGAGCACGCCGGTTCGACGCTCGACGTGACGCTCACCGTCGCGGCCGGCCCGGTCGCCGGCTATGGCGACACCACTGTCGAGGGCACCGAAAAGGTCGACCGCGACTTCACCGAATATATGACCGGCCTGAAGCGTGGCCGCCAGTATTCGCCCGATGAGATCGACGATGCACGCGACCGGCTGCTCGGCCTCGAGGTCTTCAACAGCGTGACGGTGAAGGAAGCCGACGCCCTCGACGCCGAGGGCAACGTCCCGATCGGTGTCCAGGTCAGCGAACGCAAGCCGCGCTATTTCGGCATTGGCGGCAGCTTCTCAAACACCGAAGGGCTGGGCCTCGAAGGCTATTGGGGGCATCGCAATCTGTTTGGCCGCGCCGAAAAGCTGCGCATCGACGGCAAGATCAGCGGCATCGGCAGCAACGACTTGACCCAGCTCAATTACAATGCCGGCGTCATGTTCGAAAAGCCGGGCGTGGTCGGGCCGGCGTCGAAATTCATTGCCAGCGTCAATGCTGTGCTGGAGCACCCCGACGCCTATGACCATTTCTCGGTCAAGGGCAGTACCGGCCTATCCTACGAACTCGACAAGAAGCAGACGGTTTCCGCGCAAGTCGCGCTGGATTATTCGAGGATCCACGACGCTTTCGGCAAACACACCTATCTGATCGCCAGCATTCCACTGCAATATGTCTACGACAATCGCGACAGCAAGCTCAATCCGACCCGGGGCTTCAGGGTGCTGGCCTATGCCGAGCCGAGCTACGACATTTTGAGCGGGGCTGCCTTCGTCAAGCTGAAGGGCGAGGGGTCGGCCTACCAGTCGCTCGATTCGGCCTCGAAATTCGTTTTCGCCGAACGTGCCGCCATCGGCTCTATCATCGGCGCCAGTCTTCAAGATGTTCCGGCAGATCGACGCTTCTACTCAGGCGGCGGCGGTTCGGTGCGCGGCTATGCCTATCAAGGCATCGGCCCGAAGGACAGCAATGGAGAGCCGATCGGCGGGCTTTCCTTCTTCGAGACCTCGGTCGAGATGCGCATCGCCGTCACCGACAAGATCGGCGTCGTGCCGTTCGTCGATGCCGGCACGGTGTCGACGAGGCAGGTTCCCGATTTTTCGGACATGAAGGTCGGCGCGGGTGTAGGCTTGCGCTATCTGACGGCGTTCGGGCCGCTGCGCATCGACGCGGCAGTGCCGCTCAACCGCGGCCCCGACGATCCTCATTTCGGCATTTATGCCGGCATCGGCCAGGCATTCTGATGGCAATATTCAGGCGCATCCTTCGTATCCTTTTCTACACGCTGCTCATCGGCGTGGCAGCGGCGGTGGGGGCGCTCGTCGTGCTGACCAAAACCGAGCGCGGCCGCGAAAACCTTGCCGGCATCATCTCGACCATGGCCTCGACCGGTGATCGCAAGGTCACTGTCGTCGGCATCGACGGTATCTGGTCGGGCGCGCTGAGGGTCGATCATGTCGTTCTGGAGGATCGCGAAGGCGCCTGGATGGTGGCGCGCAAGGTGGCCGTCGATTGGTCGCCGCTGGCACTTCTGTCGAAGAGCTTCAGCGCCGATCGCATTGGGGCCGAGCGTATCGAGCTGGCAAGGCTGCCGGTGGCCAATACACAGCCGCGCCAAAGCGGGGCGAACACGCTGCCGGTTTCCATCGATGTCAAGCAGCTCGACCTTCCCGAAATCGCACTCGGGCAGGCTCTGGCCGGCAGCGGTGTTGCCGAGCTCGCAGCCAAGGGAGCGCTCAAGGCGGATGCCTCGCCGTTGGCGATCGAGACCAACCTCAACATCGTTCGCCATGACGGCAAGCAAGGCACGGTCGACGCCAAAGCCCAATTCGCGCCGGCCGACAACAAGCTCGACCTCGACTTGAGGGCATCCGAGCCGGCCGGCGGCATCATCGCCAACCTGCTCAAGCTGCCGGGCGCGCCGCCGGTCGAGATTGTCGTTTCCGGCACCGGACCGCTCGCCAACTGGAATGGCATCGGGACCTTTGTCGTCGATCGCCGGATCGTCACCCAGCTTACCGGTCGTCATCAGCTCACGGACAAGGGTCATTATGTCGAGGCCAAGGGTGACGGCGAGTTCGAGCGCTTCCTGCCCGAAAATCTGAAGCCGCTGCTTGCCGGCAAGACCAGCTTCGACCTCGCCGGCACAGCGACCGCGGCCGGCGGCGTCGACGTGGAGCGCGCCAATATCGACAGCGATGCCGTGCACGCGACGGCCGCCGGCACTGTCGATCCGAACGGTGCCAGCGATCTTTCCGTTAAGCTCGCCGCAAAGGGGCCGCCGATCGTGCTTAGTCTCGGCAGCGAGGCGCAGCCGATAACCGTGGCGATCAAGGACGCCACGGCCCGCGCTTTCGGCGATGGCAAGGCGCCGATGGTCGATATCGGCGCGTCGCTGGTCTCGGTGGTGGCGGGCGGCACGCGGGTGGACGACCTGATCGGGCAAGTGCATTCGGATGGTTTCGACATCCAGAACCGTAGCGGGCCTGTCACCATCAAGCTGACGGCGGCCGGCCTGAACACCGACGTTGCGACGTTGGCGCCGCTGATAACGGGCAGGGTCAGCGCCGGTCTCGCCGGCTCCGTCAGCAAGGACCAGGTCGTCGTCGACCAAGGCACGCTGCGCAGCGACGCGCTCAATGCGTCCGTAACGGCCACCGTGGTGCTGGCCGATCTGTCGATGACGCTCAAGATGAATGCCGACGCGGCTTCGACGGCGCTGCCGCCGCAGGTCAGTTCGGTTCTCGGCCAACGCGTGCAGTTTTCCGCAACCGCGACCCGCGACCCGGACGGTGCGTTTGCCGCCAATGCATTGCAGCTCACCTCCGGCACGCTCAACGCCAGCGGCACCGCCAGCGCGCAGGGCACCGATATCCGAGCCGATATCAAAGGAACGCTCGGCGACGTGTCGGTGCTGTCGCCGCTGGTTGGCGCGAAGGTCGGCGGCGCAGTCGATTTCGCGCTGACCGCAAGCGGTGCGCGCACCGCGCCGGACTTCTCGGTTTCGGCCAGCAGCGACAGCCTGACGGCGTCCGGCCATGCGGTGAAGCAGATCAAGCTGAGCGCGCGCGGCAAGGCCGATATCGCCAGTCCCGCCGCCGATGTCTCGCTGACCGGCTCGGTCGACGACCAGCCGCTCGACGTCAAGGCATCGCTGGTCACGATCGACGGCAAGCGCTCCATCAATGGACTTGCCGTCTCGCTGGCCGACAACAAGGTCTCCGGCGACCTGACGCTCGACGACGGCCTGCTGCCGCTCGGCACGTTGACCCTCGATGCCGCGGATATTGCTCCGCTGGCGTCGCTCGCCGGCCAGACGGTTGCGGGCGACGTGCGTGGCACGATCCGCTTCGCCAACGACAATGGAGCACCGACGGTCGCGATCGATGCGACGAGCACCGCGATTTCGCGCGGCGAACTGGCGGCCAAGACAATCGCCGTCAACGCGCTGGTCGCCAATTATCTCAAAGCCCCGGCGATCGCCGGCAAGGTCAAGGCCGACACGATCACCTCGGGAACCACGGTGATCAGCGGCATCGATGTCGACCTGAAGCGCGACGGTGACTGGACTGGCTTTAGCGGCGGCGCCACGGTCGCCGGCATTCCGGCCAGCGCGGCCGGGCGGGTCAGGATCGCGAACGGCATCACCAGCATCGAGCTTGCCTCGGGCGAGGCAATCATCCGCGGCATCAAGGCAGCGATCGCACAGCCGTCGGCGCTGACAATCGCCAATGGCATGGTGAGCATTGAGAACCTGGCGCTCGGTGTCGGCGGCGGTTCGGTTGCCGTGTCGGGTACGGCTGGCCAGACGCTCGATCTCGCTGCCACCTTGTCGGCGGTGCCCGCAGCGCTTGCCAATGATTTTTCACCGGGTCTCGATGCCGTGGGCGCGCTCAGCGGCACAGCGCAGGTCATGGGATCGTCGGATGCTCCCGACATCCGTTTCAACGCCCGGCTCAGCGGCGCCGAAACGAACCAGACCCGGCGGGCCGGGCTCGGGCCGCTCGATCTCGATGCGGCAGGCCGCTTCTCGCCGGCCAGCGGCATCGCCATCGAGCATGCGACGCTCACGGGCGAGAAAATCTCCGGCAAAGCAGCCGGCACCGTCAATCCGAACGGCGCCAGCGATTTCTCGCTCGACCTCGCCTCGACCGGTCCGAGCCTGCCGCTGTCGTTCGGCAGCAAGGCAAGTCCGATCAAGCTCGAGCTGCAGGCGATATCGCTAAAGGCGGCCGGGCAGGGCACGCAGCCGAAGCTCGACATCTCCGCGACGCTGCCATCGGCCGCCACCAATCTGGCTAAGGTCGAGGGCATCACGCTTGCGCTGCACTCCGATCGCTTCGACGTGAAAGCCCGGAGCGGGCCGATCTCCGGCTCGGTGATCGCCGAAAAAATCGGCCTCGACAATCCGACCGTCGCACCGCTGGTCGCCGGCAAGGTCACTGCCAAACTCGCCGGCAGCCTTGCCGCCGACGCTGTCATCATCGATAGCGGCACCGTGACCAGCGACGCGTTGAACAGCGGCTTCAACGGGCGGGTCTCGCTGGCCGACGGCGCCATCGATCTAAATCTCAAGGCGGATGCCGCGTCGGCGGCGCTGCCGGCGGCGGTACGTGGCGTGCTCGCCGAGCGAACCCAACTCAGTGCCGCGCTGAAGCGAGACGCCAACGGCAATGTCGCCGCCAACGCCGTCAGGCTGTCGTCCGGTTCGCTGACGGCAGACGGGCAGGCGAGCCTTGCCGACAACAAGCTCAGCGCCGACGTCAAAGGCGCGCTGGGCGACGTCTCGCTGGTATCCAAGGACGCCAAAGGCGCCATCTCTTTCGCGCTGAATGCGCAAGGCGCCAGTACCGCGCCGGATCTGTCGCTGACTGTCAACAGCGACAGGCTTTCGGTCGCGGCGCGCGAGATCACTGGCCTGAAGCTTACTGCCACAGGCAAGGCTGATGCCGCCAACCCGGCTGCGAATGTGCAACTCACCGGAAACGTCGCGGGTCAACCGCTGCAGGGCAGCGCCGTGCTGGCGACATCCGACGGCAAACGCGCCATCAATGGGCTTTTGCTGTCGCTGGGCAAGAACCGTATTTCCGGCGACCTGGCGCTTGACGATGCCTTCGTCCCGGTCGGCACGGTGGCACTTGACCTGCCCGATATCGGTCCGCTTGCTGCCCTGGCACTGGAAAAGGCCGATGGCGATGTGCGCGGCACTATCGCCTTCTCCAAGGCGGGCGCCGTGCCGCAGGTCGCCGTCAAGGCGATGACGGGCTCGATCTCGCGCGGCGATGTCTCGGCCAAGGCCGTGACCATCGATGCGCTGATCGCCAACTATCTGGCGGCACCAGTGATCTCGGGAAAAATTCGTGCCGACAGCGTCACCTCTGGCGGCACGGTTATCCGTGGCGTCGACGTCGATCTGAAGCGCGACGGCGAATGGACCGGTTTTTCCGGTGGCGCCACTGTCAAGGATATTCCGCTGAAAGCCGGTGGGCGGGTCAAGGCGGTCAAGGGCACGACGACGGTCGAACTTGCCTCCGGCGAGGCGACCATCCGCGGCATCAAGGCGGCTATCGCCCAGGCCTCGACCATCAACATCGCCAATGGAGTGCCCAGCTTCGACAGGCTGGTGCTCAACCTCGGCGGCGGCACGGCGACGGTCACGGGCAAAGCTGGGCAGGCGCTCGACCTCAACGCGACGCTGGCCCGCGTCCCGATCTCGATAGCCAACGGTTTTTCGCCGGGCCTCGATGCCGCCGGTTCCATCTCGGGCACGGTGAAGGTGACGGGTGCGCCGGCCAATCCGGCCGTTGCCTTCAAGATCGATGCAGCAGGCGTTCAGACGTCGCAGACCCGTGGTGCAGGCTTCGGCGCCATGGGCGTTTCATCCTCAGGTACCTATTCGGGCAACAGACTGACCTTTGACGCCAACATGAGCGATGCCGCCGGCCTCGGCCTCAAGGGCGGCGGCACGATGACGACATCAGGCGCGCCCACCCTTGATCTCAACTTTTCCGGCAAGGTGCCGTTCGCCTTCCTCACCAGGACACTCGCCGCGCAAGGCTTGTCCTTGAGCGGCACGGCCGACGTCGATATACAGGTACGCGGCCCGGCAACGTCGCCGGTGATCTCAGGCACGGTCCGCACGTCAGGCGCCCGCCTTCTCGACGCGCGTTCGGGGCTTGCGATCAACGATATCACTGCCGATGTCGCCGTCGGTGGCGGCGTGGCAAGGATCAATCGACTGACCGGCACGCTGTCGACGCGCGGCAGCCTTTCGGCCAGCGGCACCGTCGGCATCGATCCGGCTAAGGGTTTTCCGGCCGATCTGTCGATCAAGCTCGTCGACGGCCGCTATACCGACGGCAAGGTAGTCACCGCCAATCTTGGCGGCGACCTGACCGTTAAGGGGCCGCTCACCTCCGCGCCGGTGATTTCCGGTACCGTCAACCTGGCCAAGACCGTCATCACCGTACCCGAAAAGCTGCCCGGCTCGCTGGCCGAGCTCAACGTAAAGCACAAGAATGCGCCGGCCGCCGTGCGTGCGCAGGACAAGGCGTTGCGCCCGGCCGCTGCAAGCAGCGGTGGCGGCGGCAGCGGCCTCAATCTCGACGTCACGGTCAATGCGCCGAGCCAGATCTTCATCCAGGGCAGGGGCGTCGACGCCGAGCTCGGCGGTTCGCTGCGGCTGACAGGCCCGGCATCGTCACCCCAGGCGGTCGGCACCTTCACCTTGCGGCGAGGGCGGCTGACGATCCTTGCCAAACGGCTGACCTTCACCGAAGGCACGGTCGGCTTTTCCGGCTCTCTGGTGCCCTACCTCAACCTCACGGCGCAATCGAAGACGACCAGCGCCACCGTGACCATCGTGGTGTCGGGCGAGGCGACCAACCCGAAATTCACCTTCTCCTCGGTACCGGCGCTGCCGGAGGACGAGGTGCTGGCGCAGCTGATCTTCGGCCGTTCGATGTCGAACCTGTCGCCGCTGCAGATCGCTCAGCTTGCCGAAGCTGCCGGACAACTGGCCGGCGTCGGCGGCTCGACCTCCCTGCTGCAGAACCTGCGCAGCGCGATCGGCGTCGACGATCTCGACGTGATCACCGACGAAGAGGGCGGCACCGCCGTCTCGGCGGGCAAGTATCTCAACGACCGCACCTACGTGACGATCCAGAAGGGCGACAGGCCGGGCTCGGGCAAAGCAACCGTCGATCTCGACGTTGGGCGCGGCGTCAAGCTGCGTGGCGAGGCAACCGACGCCGGCGAAGCCAAAGGCGGTGTTTTCTACGAACGCGAATATTGAAACCGGGCGTTCGCGCAGAACAACTGGTTGCCCGAAGAACGAGCGGCGCAGCAGCGAATGTCCCGGTTTAATTGTCCGTGGAGATTTCGGGCGAAATCCCTGGCGCAGTAGCAAATTTGCGCCAAGACTGTCGCTATCGCGCGAACCGCCCTGCTTTCAAAGTTGCACATTCCTTGGCATGTTCCCAATCCGTGCCGTCTTTGACATCATGGCGCGGATGCGGAATGTTAAAAGGCAGAAAGCCAACAATGGGAGTTAGTCATGACGATCTACAAGAGTAACGGCGACCGCGTTCCCGATCACATCCTGGCCATGGCCGAAGACGCCAAGGCAGGCAAGATGGATCGTCGCGAATTTCTGGCTCTCGCCAGCGTCTTCGGAGCCTCGACGGCGATGGCCTATGGCATGCTTGGCCTTGCAGACCCGACGCCGGCCAAGGCGGAAGAGGTCCAGGGCAAGAAAGGCGGCGTGTTGAAGGTCGCGCAATGGATCAAGGATCCGAAGGATCCGCGCAAGTCCGACTGGTCGGAAATCGCCAATGCCGAGCGCCAGGCGCTCGAGCCGCTGGTCAAATATACCACCGAATACACATTCCGCCCCTATCTGCTGGAGAGCTGGGACGTGAATGACGACGCTACCGAATACACGCTGCATGTGCGCAAAGGCGTCACCTGGAACAACGGCGATCCGTTCACCGCAGACGACGTCATCTTCAACCTCAAGCGTTGGGCCGACAAGAAGGCCGAAGGCAATTCCATGCCGGGTCGCCTCGGTTCGCTGGTCAAGGACGACAAGCTGGATGAGAGCGCGGTGACCAAGGTCGACGACCACACGATCAAGCTGACGCTCAGCAAGCCGGATATCGCCCTCATTCCCAACGTGTGCGACTATCCCGGGCTCATCGTCCACAAGACGTTCGATGAAAAAGGCGGCGACTTCAAGTCCTGCCCGATCGGCACTGGGCCGTTCGAGCTGGTCTCCTACGATGTCGGCCAGAAAGTGGTTTACAAGCGCCGCGAAGATAACAAATGGTGGGATGGTGACGTCTTCCTCGACGGCATCGAGTTCATCGACTACGGCACCGATCCGGCGGCCATGGTCAGCGCCTTCGAAGCAGGCGAGGTGCACACCAACTTCGAGACGTCGGCCGACTATGTGTCAATCCTCGACGGCATGGACCTGGTGAAGTCGGAGATTGTCACCGCCTCGACGATCGTCTGCCGCACCAATGTGACCAACAAGCCTTACGGCGACCAGAAGGTTCGCAACGCCCTGCAGCTCGCGGTCGACAACAATGTCGTCCTCCAGCTCGGCTACGGCAATGCCGGCACGGTTGCCGAAAACCACCATGTCGCCCCGATCCATCCGGAATACTACGAACTGCCGAAGATTGCTCGCGACCCGGCAAAGGCGAAGGCGCTGATGGCGGAAGCCGGCCAGGCCGATTTCGAGCACGAGCTGATCACGGTCGACGAGGACTGGCACAAGAATACAGGCGATGCGATCGCCGCGCAGATGCGCGACGCCGGCATCAAGGTGAAGCGTACCGTGCTGCCGGGTTCGACCTTCTGGAACGACTGGACGAAGTATCCGCTGTCGATGACCAACTGGAACATGCGGCCGCTCGGCGTCCAGGTTCTGGCGATCGGCTATCGCACAGGTGAAGCCTGGAACGAGACGGCCTGGTCGAATCCGGAGTGGGATGCCAAGCTCAATGCTGCGCTCGCAGTCGCCGACGCCGCCAAGCGCAAGGAAATGATGAAGGACATCGAGCAGATCCTGCAGGATTCCGGCATTATCATCCAGCCTTATTGGCGCAAGCTCTACAGCCATTCGGTCAAGGCGGTGCAGAACTACAAGATGCACCCGACCTTCGAGCGCGACTATGGCAAGGTCTGGCTCGAGCAGGCCTGACCGGACGATCCGGAAAGGGGCGTCTCGCCCCTTTCCGTCGCTCTTTGCATGATCCATCGACCGGAAGTCGGCGCAGCAAAAAGTTGCGGACTCTTCGGCCGGGGTCTGCAATAAAAAGGGTATTGCATCTGGGACTGGTCTGAAGGCTTGTTCTGCCGCTGGCGGCAGGGCGGCTTGCAAACCGGTTCCAACCCCCAACCCGACCGGCAGGGGACCGCCATGCTTTCTTTCGTTATCAGGCGTCTCGGCACCATGGCATTGACGATGCTGTGCCTGACGATGATCGTCTTCTTCCTGGTCAATCTCGGGCCCAATCTGAAGAAGCTGGCGATCAGCCAGACCGAAATGCACACATCCGCCGAGCAGCTTGAGGCCTGGCTGGTCAACCATGGCTATCGGCAGAATTTCTTTGTCCGCTACGGCCAATGGCTGGGCATCATGCCAAAGCAGCCGGTGACCGACCCGGCGACCGGCAAGCCCGCACAGCGTTTCTCCTTCTGCAACGATCCGGTCGTGCCGACATTCTCCGGCATCCTGCAAGGCGATTTCGGATGCTCGACCAAGTTCAAGACGACGGTCGCTTCGAAACTCTTTCCGGCGCTCAGCGCCACCGGCATCCTGATGCTCTGCGTGCTGGCCGTAATGGTGCCGATCTCGCTTTTGATCGGCATTCTCGCCGGCATGCGCGAGGGCTCACGCACCGACCGTACATTGTCGGTGGCTTCGATCGCCTCGACGGCGACGCCCGAATACGTTTCGGGCGTCATCTTCACAGTGATCTTCGCCTCCTGGCTCGGCGTGCTGAACGGTTCGGCGGCCTCGGCCAGCCAGGGCATCACCTTCTACAATTTCACCTTGCCGGTAATGACGCTGGCGATCTACGGCATCGGCTACATCGCCCGCATGACCCGCGCCTCGATGGTGGAGGTGATGACACAGCAATATATCCGAACCGCCCGGCTGAAGGGCCTCTCCTTCGGCAGCGTGGTGATAAAGCACGCTCTGCGCAACGCGCTGATCGCACCGTTCACGGTCATCATGCTGCAGTTTCCCTGGCTGCTCACCGGTGTCGTTATCGTCGAGGTGATGTTCCGCTACCAGGGTTTCGGCTACACGCTGGTCGAGGCTGCCGGCAACAACGACATCGATCTTCTGCTCGGCTGCTCGCTGGTCTCGGTGTTTATCGTCTTGATCACACAGCTCATCTCCGATGTCGGCTACGCGTTCCTCAATCCGCGCATCAGAGTTCAATAGGAGACCGGGCGGATGCAGGTCGAATATCTCAGCGCCCTCAACGTCGTACTCGGCGTGCTTGCCCGCTTCTGGCCGGTCTGGATCGCTCTTGCCCTGGTGATGGGAGCGAGCTTCGGCTACAAGAAGAAACTAGGCCTTTACGGCCAGCTTTTCGACAGCGGCGTCGGCATCGTCGGCGTCGGCATCTGCCTGTTCTGGCTGTTTACGGCGATCTTCGCGTCGACCATCTCGCCCTTCGATCCGCTTGCCCAGGTGCCGATCATGAAGGACGCGCTGCCGGGCGCGATCGAGCCGACGTCGAAACTTGTATACTATTTCGGCGGCGACAAGCTCGCCCGCGACGTGTTCTCCCGCATGGTCTATGGCAGTCAGATCGTGCTGATCATCGCGCCGGCGGCGACCGGTTTTGCGCTGATGGTCGGTATTACGCTCGGCCTGCCGGCCGGCTATTATGGCGGCAGGATCGATACGGTGCTGTCCTTCCTCGCAAACCTTGTGCTGGCCTTCCCGGTGATCTTGCTGTTCTACCTGCTGGTGACGCCGGGCATCATGGACACGCCGATCCCCTACGCGATGGCAGGGCTGTTCTTCCTGTTTCCGATCATCTTCTTCAGTGTGTTGTTCTGGACGCGCTACAAGAACCGTCCCGACCGCCTCTATATCCTGCTTGGCCTGACGTTGGTGCTTGGCGGCTGGATCTATGCCGGCCTTGTCTTCGATGCCGATCCGTTCAAAATCATCCACATCGATCCCAACCAGCTCAACATCTTCGTGGCGGTGGTGTTCGCCTCCAGCCCGGGCGTGTTCCGCATCGTGCGCGGTCTGGTCATGGACATCAAAACGCGCGACTATGTTGCGGCGGCTCAAACGCGCGGTGAATCGCCCTGGTACATCATGCTGTGGGAGATATTGCCCAATGCGCGCGGGCCGCTGATCGTCGACGCCTGCCTGCGCATCGGCTACACTACGATCCTGCTCGGCACGCTCGGCTATTTCGGGCTGGGACTAGCGCCGGAAAGCCCGGACTGGGGCACGGCGATCAAGGATGCAAGCCGGCTGCTGCGCTCCTTCATCCACCCGGCGCTGCCGCCGACGATCGCGTTGATGTCGTTCGTGCTCGGCCTCAACCTCCTGGCGGATTCGCTGCGCGAACAGTCTATGAAAGATTGATGCCGGGAAAGATTGATGCCGGGAAAGATTGACGCTGGGAAGACCGATGCCGGGTTCGGCCCGACGTGCCTGAAGAACAAGGATTGGAGCGACCCATGAATGAGGCAGTGCGAAATCCCGCCAAGCCGACCAATGGCCCGACCAATGGGCCGATCATCGAGATCGAGAACCTGTCGATCTCCTTCTTCACCCGCAAGGGCGAGATCCCGGCGGTCATGGATTTTTCCTGCACGGTCATGCCCGGCGAGGCAATGGGCATTGTCGGCGAATCCGGTTGCGGCAAGTCGACCGTGTCGCTCGGCATCATGCGCGACCTCTCCAACATCGGAAAGATCGTCGGCGGAAAGATCAAGTTCCAGGGCAAGGACATGGGAGAACTGTCCGACGAGGAACTGCGCGCCATCCGCGGCAACAAGATCGCGATGATCTACCAGGAGCCGATGGCCAGTCTGAACCCGGCAATGAAGGTCGGCCAGCAGCTGATGGAAGTGCCACTGATCCACGACAAGGTGTCGAAGGACGAAGCTTATAAACGCGCCTTGGAAATGGTGCGCGCGGTGAAGCTGCCGGATCCCGAACGCATGATGCGTTCCTATCCGCACCAGCTTTCGGGCGGCCAGCAGCAGCGCATCGTCATTGCCATGGCGCTGCTGTCGAAGCCGGCGCTGCTCCTGCTCGACGAGCCGACGACAGCGCTCGACGTGACGGTGGAAGCCGGCATCGTCGACCTGGTCAAGGGGCTGGGCGAGAAGTTCGGCACCTCGATGATCTTCGTATCGCACAATCTCGGGCTGATCCTGGAGACCTGCGACTGCATTACGGTGATGTATTCGGGCGAAGCGGTGGAGACCGGCAAGATCAAGGACGTCTTCGACCGGATGCGCCATCCCTACACGCAAGGCCTGTTCCGCTCGATCCCGCTGCCCGGCGCCGACAAGAATTCGCGGCCGCTGATCTCGATCCCGGGGCAGTTGCCGCTGCCGCACGAGCGGCCGAAGGGCTGCAATTTCGGCCCGCGCTGCCACCATTTCGTCGAGGGCGTCTGCAACGCCGCCGAAATTCCGATGATCGCGGTCGAAGGCCATGACGGGCATTTCTCGCGCTGCGTGCGCTTCAACGAGATCGACTGGGAGGCGCTGCCGCCCGGCGCCAAAAAGGTCAACGAGCGCGTGGTGCCCGGTGCGCCGGTGCTCCAGATCGAAGACCTCAGGAAGTATTACAAGGTCGGCGGCAGCGAAGTGTTCGGCTCGAGCGAGGGCCGCGTCGTCAAGGCCAACGAGACGATCTCCTTCATGGCCCGCGAATCCGAGACCGTCGCTATCGTCGGCGAATCCGGCTGCGGAAAATCGACCCTGGCCAAGGTGCTGCTCGGCCTCGAAACGGCAAGCTCCGGCCGCGTTAAGCTCGGCAACAAGGAGATCCAGTCGACCGGGATCGAGAAGCGCAGCGTCGACACGGTGTCGTCGATCCAGATGGTGTTCCAAAATCCGTTCGACACGCTCAATCCCAGCCATTCGGTCGGTTCGCAGATCATCCGTACGCTGGAAAAGTTCAATGTCGGCAACACGGTGGCCGACCGCCGCAAGCGGATGCTGGAGTTGCTCGACCTGGTGAAGCTGCCGAGGGCGTTCGAGTCGCGCAAGCCGCGCCAGCTTTCAGGTGGCCAGAAACAGCGCATCGGCGTGGCGCGGGCTTTTGCAGGCGACGCCAAGGTGGTGGTGGCCGACGAGCCGGTCTCGGCATTGGATGTGTCAGTGCAAGCGGCGGTGACCGAGCTGCTGATGGATATCCAGCGCAAGAACAAGACGACGATGCTGTTCATCAGCCACGATCTGTCGGTGGTGCGCTACATCGCCGACCGCGTCGTCGTCATGTATCTCGGCTATATCGTCGAGCAAGGCACGACCGACCAGATCTTTTCGCCGCCCTATCACCCCTACACCGAGGCGCTGCTGTCGGCGATCCCGATCGCCGACACCAGCGTGGTGAAAAGGCACATCGTGCTTGAAGGCGACATTCCGTCGGCAATGAACCCGCCCTCGGGCTGTCCGTTCCAGACGCGCTGCGGCTATAAGAAGCTGGTGCCGGACAATCTTTGCGAAACCAAGGTGCCGCCGGTCAAGCATCTCGGCGACGGCCATATGAGCCTGTGCTGGCTGGCCGACGACGTGCTGGCGAAAATGGAGCCGGTGATCAAATTCGACAAGGAGCACGCCGCGAATGAGGGCGTGCCGGACGATGCGCCGCACGGTACTGGTCCGGGCTTTGCCGGTGATCCGCCCAAGCGTCCACACGGCAAGACCGGCAGCGCGGAAGCCGATGCCGAGGGCGAGGTAGCGGAGAATGGAGAAGCGGTCGCCAAAGCCCGCCGTCATGAGGTTCGCGACGAGGTTTCAGAGACCGGCGGCACCTCAAGCTCTGCCGATAGCGCGTCGGCACCAATCATGCCGCCGACAGTCGGCGACGGCCGCCAGGCGGACGACGCCACTCGCAAGCCACGCAAACCCAAGGGCGGCTGAGAGCCGTTAGTAGGCTAGGGCGCGCATTGCCGTAGCTGAGCGGCGTAGTCCTGCGCCATCTGCTCCGTGGCGTGCGCATAGCGCTGCACGTCGGCGTCGCCGCGACTGCCGCGCTTGTAGGCATTCCAGCCGAGATAGTAGGCGAGATACAGATTGTATGTGTCGTTGCGGGCGACGCCGAGCGTGTCGGCGGTCTTGGAATGATACCAGCCGACAAAATCCACGGCATCGGCAAACCTGGTGCGGCGCGCCGCCCAGCTGCCGGTCTCGTTCTGGTATTGCGCCCAGGTCCCGTCGAGTGCCTGCGAGAAGCCGGTGGCGCTGGAGATATGTTTCCAGGGAATGAAGCCCAGCAGCTTGGTGCGCGGCGGCCTGGCATTGCTCTTGAAGCCGGACTCCTTGCGCACCGTCGCCATCAGCACGGGAACCGGCACACCGTACTTCTGCTCGGTGCGTTGTGCCGCCGCCTGCCAATTGTCGAACCAGCCGTCATTCTGGTCGAAAACGGCGCACACATCGTTGATGTGGTTCGGCGGCGTCGCGCAGGCCGAAAGCGCCAGCGGCACGGCAATCGCTACAATTTTACTAAAACTCGACCTACGCATCGGAAGAGCATTAGGCCGAAAACATAAAAGGAATCTTGCTGTCTTCCTTAACGGCTCATCGGCCGCTTTGGCCGACACTGAGCAGGTATAAATATTCCGACGTTTGCTGTCGCTTTTACCGACGTGAAATTCTCACAATGGCGCCTTGGCTAAAATCACGCCCGCAGGTGGCGGATTCTTGACAGCCCGATGCTCATGCCGGCGCTTTGATGCGCCGCATGAGCGAACCAAGACGCAAGCGCGGCGCCGAGCGAACCAGCAACAGGGGACCGACCGCCATCCCACAACTGCCGCTCAGGCGGGTGACAAACCCTTATCCGCCGATGGCGATGCTCTCGGCCGACCAGATCGAGGCGATCCATGAAGCCTCTATGCATATTTTGGAGAATTTCGGCATCGAGGTGATGAGCCAGCAGGCACTGTGGCTATTCGAGAAGGCCGGGGCCAAGGTCGATCATGCCTCGATGAACGTCCGCATCGATCGCGGCTTGATCGACAAAGCGCTGAAGACGACACAGTCCAGCTATACGCTTACGCCGCGCAATCCCGCCCATGCCGTCCACCTCGGCGGCAATACCATCAACTTCACGCTCGTCGCCGGGCCGCCGAATGTGCACGACATGGAGCGCGGCAGACGTGCCGGCAATTTGCGCGATTATTCCGATCTCGTCCGGTTGGCGCAGCATTTCAACTGCATCCACATGCTCGGCAACCAGGTCTGCGCGCCGGTGGAGCTGCCGGCGAATTCCCGTCACCTCGACACCTATTTCGCCAATCTGACACTGACCGACAAAAGCTTTCACGTCTCGGCCATCGGCCGCGGCAGGGCGCTCGACGGCATCGAAATGATGGCAATCGCGCGCGGACTGACGGTTGACGAGATGCGCGACGATCCCGGCGTCACCACGATCATTTCGGTCAACTCGCCGCGTCGCTTCGACGAGATGATGGCCGAGGGACTGATGACCATGGCCGAGTTCGGCCAGTCGGTGGCGGTGACGCCGTTCACGCTGATGGGAGCGATGAGCCCGGTGACGCTTGCCGGGGCGCTCGCCCAGCAGAATGCCGAGGCGCTGTTCGGGGTGGTGCTGACGCAGCTCGTCCGCCCCGGCGCGCCGGTGATGTATGGCGCCTTCACCTCCAATGTCGACATGAAGTCGGGTGCACCGGCCTTCGGTACGCCTGAAAACACCAAGGCGAACATCGCATCCGGACAATTGGCGCGGCGTTACAAGCTGCCTTACCGCACGACACCGGGCTCGGCTTCCAATGCCGCCGACGCGCAAGGCGCTTATGAGACGCTAATGGCGCTGTGGGGCGCGGTGCTCGGCCATGGCAACCTCGTCTACCATGCCGCCGGCTGGCAGGAGGGCGGGCTGACTGCGTCGTTCGAAAAGTTCATCATCGACGTCGAGATGATCCAGCACATGATGGAGTTTTTGCGCCCAATCGAAGTCAACGAGGCCGAGCTCGCCGTCGAAGCTCTGGGTGCGGTGCCGACCGGCGGCCACTTCTTCGGCGAGCCGCACACGTTGGAACGCTACGCCACGGCCTTCTACCAGCCTATGCTGTCCAACTGGCAGAATTTCGAGGCTTGGCAGGAAGCTGGTGGGCTAGACGCCACGGCGCGAGCGACAAGGCTGTGGAAGAAGGCGCTGGAGGACTATGTCGAGCCGGTGATGGAAATCTCCAGGCGCGAGGCGCTGGAGGCGTACCTGGTCAAGCGCAAGGAAGCGATCGGGGCGGGCGAGCCCTAAGCGCCACCCTTCTCGGATTCTTTTTCTTCTCCTTCAGAATCATAAAACCCGTCCAACTCTTTGAAATGACGAGAATCCCATGAAATCACATGCAAAGGTCGTGGTTATCGGCGGTGGCGTTGTCGGGTGCTCCATACTGTTCCATCTCGCCCGCCATGGCTGGACCGATGTCGTTCTATTGGAGCGCGACGAGCTGACCTCCGGCTCGACCTGGCACGCGGCCGGCGGAATGCACACGATCAATGGCGATCCCAACGTCGCCAAACTGCAGAAATACACGATCTCGCTCTACAAGGAGATCGAGGAACTGTCGGGGCAGGCGACCGGCGTGCATCTGACGGGCGGCGTGCTGCTGGCCGCCACCGAGGCACGGCTCGACTGGTTGCGTGGCGTCGTCGCCAAGGGCCGCTATCTCGGCATCGAGCTCGAGGAGATATCGCCTGATGAGGCTGCCGAGCTGATGCCGTTGCTCGACCCCAAGCAGTTCGTCGGCGCGGTGCGCAACAAGGAGGACGGTCATCTCGATCCGTCGGGCGTGACCCACGCCTATGCCAAGGCCGCGCGCAAGCTCGGTGCCGAGGTGGAGCGCTTTACCAAGGTCGAGGACATCGTGCAGCGCACCGACGGGCTGTGGCGCGTCATTACCAACAAGGGCGAGGTGGTGACCGAGCATGTGGTCAACGCGGGCGGCCTGTGGGCGCGCGAGGTCGGCCGCATGGTCGGGCTGGAGCTGCCGGTGCTGGCGATGGAGCACATGTACCTGATCACCGAGGACATGCCGGAAGTCGCCGCCTGGAACCAGAAGACCGGCACGGAGATCATCCATGCAGTCGATTTCGACGGCGAGCTGTATCTGCGCCAGGAGCGCGGCGGCATGCTCATGGGCACTTACGAAAAGGCCAACAAGCCATGGTCCGAGTTCCAGACGCCATGGAATTTCGGCCACGAACTGCTCGAACCCGACATCGACCGCATCGCACCGTCGCTGGAGATCGGCTTCCGGCATTTCCCGGCGTTCCAGAACACCGGCATCAAGCAGATCATCAACGGACCCTTCACCTTCGCGCCGGACGGCAATCCGCTGGTCGGACCGGTGCGCGGCCTGCCGGGGTTCTGGGTGGCCTGTGGTGTCATGGCGGGGTTCTCGCAGGGCGGCGGCGTCGGGCTGGCGCTGTCGAACTGGATGATCGAAGGCGATCCCGGCGCGGATATCTGGGCGATGGACGTTTCGCGCTACGGCGACTGGGCCACAATGGCCTACACCAACGCCAAGGTGCGCGAAAACTATTCGCGGCGGTTTTCGATCCGCTTCCCAAACGAGGAATTACCGGCCGGCCGGCCCCTCAAGACGACACCGGTCTACGATCTGTTGTCGGCGAAGGGCTCGCAATGGGGCGTCGCCTTCGGGCTGGAGGTGCCGCTGTGGTACGCGCCCGAAGGCGTCAAAGACGAATTCTCCTGGCGCCGCTCGAGTGATTTCGAGCATGTCGCGAAAGAGGTGGAGACGGTTCGGCAACGCGTTGGTCTGTCGGAAATCTCGTCATTCGCCAAATACAAAGTAACCGGCGAGGGCGCTGCGGCCTGGCTCGACCGCTTGCTGGCCTGCAAGCTGCCAAGGCCCGGACGCATGACGCTGGCGCCAATGCTGAAGGAAGACGGCAGGCTGATCGGTGATTTCACGCTGGCCAATCTCGGCGGTCCAAATTCTGCAAGTAAGGATTGGTTCCTGGCCGGCTCCGGCGTCGCCGAGCAGTACCACATGCGCTGGTTCGAAGCGCATCTGCCGAAGGACGGCTCTGTCAGCATCGAGGCGCTAGGAGCAAAACTCACCGGCCTGTCGATCGCCGGGCCGAGCGCGCGGAAGCTTCTTGAAAAGGTCACACGATCTGACGTGTCGAATACGGCCTTTCCATTCATGGCCATCACCAGGATGGATATCGGCATGGCGCCGTGCCTGGTCGGGCGCGTCAGCTACACCGGCGACCTCGGCTACGAAATCTGGGTGGCGCCGGAATATCAGCGTGCCGCCTATCAGGCGCTGATGGCGGCGGGCGAGGAATTCGGCATCGGCCTGTTCGGCTCGCGCGCCCTCAATGCGCTGCGGCTCGAGAAGAATTACGGCTCATGGGCGCGCGAATACCGGCCGATCTATGGGCCGCTGGAGGCCGGCCTCGACCGCTTCGTCGCCTACGGCAAGCAGGCCGATTTCATCGGCAAGCAGGCGGCGCTGGCCGAGCGCAAGCAAGGCGGCAGACTGCGGCTACGGGCCTTTGTCGTCGATGCTGCCGATGCCGACGTCATCGGCGACGAGCCAATCTGGTATGGCGGCGCCGTGCGCGGCTGGGTCACGTCCGGCGGCTACGCACATCATTCCAAAAAATCTGTCGCCATCGGTTATGTGCCGAAAGAGATCGCCGACGAGGCCTACGGTTTCGAGATTGAGCTTCTGGGCAAACGCCACGCCGCGAGCATGCAGCCGACCCCGCTGTTCGACGCGAATTTCGAACGGATGAGAGGGTGAGGAACCGGCTCGCACAGCGAATTCGCCGTGCCGGTGGCACGGCGAAAGGTTCCGAACGCCGGGGAGCCGGAGGCAGCGGGCCCACGGCCGGGAGACGGTGAATTACGAAGCCCGGCGGTTGTCCAGCGCCAGGGCGCCGGCGCCGGCGAACACCAGATAGAGGAAGATGAAGCAGAACGATATTGCCGCATCGCCGCCGTTGTTGACCGGGAAGAAGTCGCGCGGCATGTGCGCCATGAAATAGGCGATCGCCATCTCGCCGCTGAGAAGGAATGCCACCGGCCTGGTGAAAAGCCCCAATACCAGCAGGATGCCGCCGGCGAATTCCAGGATGGCCGCAGTCAGCGACAGCCCGCTCAGGGTGCCGGCATGGTCGCCGACAGGGAAATTGAAAAGTTTCTGAGTGCCGTGCTCGATGAACTGCAGCGCCGTCATGATGCGCAAGGCGGCAAGAGCGAACGGTTGATATCCGGCCAGGCCTTCGAAAAGCTTCATCTACGACTCCATTTTCACCTCGCCCGGCCATAGGTCATCGCCAAAGGCCGGACCATTCACATAGTCCGGCCTGCCATCAACTGTCGGTGAGTGAGTCGTGAGAAGTGCTGCAGCCTTGGGGCCGCACCAAGGCGGCCCCGCAATTGGCGCGGCCTGTTACCGCGTCGGTGCCATTAGCGCGAAATGGGCGCCTTGCGGGTCCGTGCACTGCACGATCCAGCTGCCGCCGGGAACCTCCATCGGGCCCATGAGGATCTTGCCGCCATCGTCGGTGACACGCTTGGCTGCCGCGTCGATGCCGGGCACGTTGAAATAGAACT
Source organism: Mesorhizobium sp. M0136 (assembly GCF_040322515.1). NCBI lineage: Bacteria > Pseudomonadati > Pseudomonadota > Alphaproteobacteria > Hyphomicrobiales > Phyllobacteriaceae > Mesorhizobium > Mesorhizobium sp. M0136. Next base: position 179,420 of record NZ_JAMYTP010000002.1, on the reverse strand, counting down.
GCCAGACCGGCGCCGGGATCTGCTCGGGCTTGTTCATTATGCCGCCAACGGGCTCGCCGCCGAAGGCGAAAAGCTGGTACACGCCCATCGGACCCATATCCATGGCGTCGCCCTTCTCCCAGCCGAACTGGCTGGAATAGAAATCGAATGCCGCCTTCCAGTCTGACGTGTAGAGCTCATGCCAGCCGATGTTGCCGGGTGTCGACGATGGCAGCGGCGGCTGGTCGGGGCCGCTGGGCTGCAGGAAGTTGAATATCGCGCCTTGCGGGTCGGCAACGACGGCGAAGCGGCCGACACCAGGAATGTCATCGGGCTCGCGGTGAACCGCGCCACCAGCCTTCTTGAGGGACGCCGTTGCGGCATTGACGTCCCTGGTGAGGATGTAACCGATCCAGGCCGGCGGCATGCCCATCTTGCGCGCGTCCTCGGGCAGCGTCATCAGCCCGCCGACGCCGCGCTCGCCGACATTCATGACGATATAGCGCGGCATGCCCGGGGCCCCTTCGAAAGGCTGCCCCCTCCAGCCCACCACTGAGGTGTAAAACGCCTCGGCGGCGTCGAGATCGGTGGTCATCAGCTCGTACCAGAAGAAGGGCATCGGGGACTGTGGCATTGTCGTGCTCCTTGCGGTTTGTACATCGATCATGCGCGATCCATTCTAGGACGATCTTCGCGACGAAAATCCGGCAGCGGTCAAAAAAAGTTATGGCGCACAGCCCGTGGCCTGCGCGCTTTGTGTTTGGATTTCCTACAGCGGAGGATCTTCGGTCTATACCACCCGGCTGGAACGCCGGCGGCCTATATCGCTCGTGGCGGCTTAGCCGGCGAGACGTGCATCCGCATGGTTGTTATGCGTTTCTTCCGCTTTCGCGGGGGATGGCATCAAGTGCTCAAGCTTATGCAAGCGCCTAGCGCCGACGAAGCGGCATTTCGGCCTTTGACAGAGCCATCAGGCAGCTCAAAATATGAGTTTGACTATCATGTTCGTTGAACCGTTCCAGCGGCTTGCGCCGAAAATTGACCAATTGATAAAAAAATAAAACGTGCTAGCCTTCCCCAAAACAAGAACATGGGGAACTGACGATGCCAGAAGGCCAGTTCAAGCAAGGCATTGCCGGCGGGCGACTTTCGCCGGAACAATATGCCGACAATTTTTCCGATCTGCATCCGCCGCTCGATCATCACGAGGCGCTGGTCGAATCCGACCGCTGCTATTTCTGCTACGACGCGCCGTGCATGAATGCGTGCCCGACCTCGATCGACATCCCGCTGTTCATCCGCCAGATCGCGACCGGCAATCCGATCGGCTCGGCCAAGACGATCTTCGACCAGAATATTTTGGGCGGCATGTGCGCCCGCGTCTGCCCGACCGAGACGTTGTGCGAAGAGGTCTGCGTGCGCGAGGTGGCCGAAGGCAAGCCGGTGCAGATTGGTCGCCTCCAGCGCTACGCCACCGATGTCGCGATGGCCGAAAACAAGCAGTTCTACAAGCGCTCCGAACCGACCGGCAAGACGGTCGCCGTGGTCGGCGCCGGACCGGCCGGGCTTGCGGCCGCGCATCGGCTTGCCCGCCACGGCCACGACGTGACCATCCTGGAAGCCCGCCCGAAGCCCGGCGGCCTCAATGAGTACGGTATCGCGGCCTATAAGAGCGTCGACAATTTCGCTCAGGCCGAAGTCGACTATGTCACGTCGATCGGCGGCATCGACATCCAGAACGGCAAGGCGCTCGGCCGCGATTACCAGCTGTCGGACCTGATCAGGAATTACGATGCGGTGTTCCTCGGCATGGGGCTTGCCGGCGTCAATGCCTTGCGAGCGGACGGCGAGGAGGCGCAAGGCGTCACCAATGCCGTCGAGTTCATTGCCGAGCTGCGTCAGGCCAGTGATCTGGCCAGCCTGCCGGTCGGACGGCGTGTTGTTGTCATCGGCGGCGGCATGACGGCGATCGACGCGGCGGTGCAATCGAAGCTGCTCGGTGCCGAAGAGGTGACGATCTGCTATCGGCGCGGCCCGGAGCACATGAATGCCTCCGAATTCGAGCAGGATCTGGCTGCCGCCAACGGCGTCATCATCCGGCACTGGTTGCAGCCGAAGCGGGTCATTGCCGACGCCGGCAAGGTGTCGGCGATCGAGCTCGAATACACCGCGATGGACGGCGACCGGCTCGTCGGCACCGGCGAGCGGCTGACGCTGACCGCCGACCAGGTGTTCAAGGCGATCGGCCAGAGCTTTGTCCCGGCTGCGCTCAATGGCAGCGGAGCCTTGCTTGCCCTGGAAGCCGGCCGCATCAAGGTCGACGCGGAAGGGCGCACCTCGCTGGCCAATGTCTGGGCTGGCGGCGACTGCATTTTCGGCGGCGACGACCTGACTGTTTCAGCCGTCGCGCAAGGCCGCGATGCGGCGGAGAGCATTCATCGGGCACTGACCTCGAACGGGAGGGCATGAGCATGGCAGACATCCGCAACAATTTCGTCGGCATCAAGTCGCCGAACCCGTTCTGGCTAGCCTCGGCGCCGCCGACCGACAAGGCTTACAACGTCATCCGCGCCTTCAAGGCGGGCTGGGGAGGCGTGGTGTGGAAGACGCTCGGGGAAGAGGGCCCACCGGTGGTCAACGTCAACGGGCCACGCTATGGCGCGATCTGGGGCGCCGACCGTCGTCTGCTCGGCCTCAACAACATCGAGCTGATCACCGACCGCGACCTGCAGGTCAATCTGCGCGAAATCAAGCAGGTCAAGATGGACTGGCCCGACCGGGCAATAGTCGTCTCGCTGATGGTGCCGTGCGAGGAGCATGCCTGGAAGGCGATCCTGCCGGTGGTCGAGGAGACCGGCGCCGACGGCATCGAACTCAATTTCGGCTGCCCGCATGGCATGTCGGAACGCGGCATGGGTGCGGCGGTAGGCCAGGTGCCGGAATACATCGAAATGGTGGTGCGCTGGTGCAAGGCCAACACCCGCATGCCTGTCATCACCAAGCTGACGCCCAACATCACCGACATACGCAAGCCGGCACGCGCTGCCCTTGCCGGCGGCACCGACGCGGTGTCGCTGATCAACACCATCAACTCGATCACCGGCGTCAATCTCGATAGTTTCGCGCCGGAGCCGACGATCGACGGCAAGGGTTCGCATGGCGGCTATTGCGGCCCGGCGGTGAAGCCGATCGCCATGAACATGGTGGCCGAGATCGCGCGCGATCCGGAAACGAAGGGCCTGCCGATCTCCGGCATCGGCGGCATCACCACCTGGCGTGACGCCGCCGAATTCATGGCGCTCGGCGCCGGCAATGTGCAGGTGTGCACGGCGGCGATGACCTATGGCTTCAAGATCGTGCAGGAGATGATCGCCGGCCTGGAAAACTGGATGGACGAGAAGGGCCATGCCTCGCTGGACGACTTCGTCGGCCGCGCCACCCCCAACGTCACCGACTGGCAGTATCTCAACCTCAACTACGTCGCCAAGGCGCATATCGACCAGGACGCCTGCATCAAATGCGGCCGCTGCCACATCGCCTGCGAGGACACCTCGCACCAGGCGATCACCAGCATGGTCGACGGCGTCAGGCATTTCGAGGTGATCGAGGCCGAATGTGTCGGCTGCAATCTCTGTGTCAATGTCTGTCCGGTCGAGAATTGCATCACCATGGAGCCGCTGGCGGCCGGCGTGATCGACCAGCGCACCGGCAGGCCGGTGTCGCCGATCTATGCCAACTGGACGACGCATCCGAACAATCCGATGGCCAAGGTGGCGGCGGAGTAGCGAACAGCGCGTTGTGGGAAAGCGGCACCTGCGGGCGCCGCTTTTTTCAAATAGGTATTGCGGATGCTTGTTATCCAGGATAACATGTATCCATGAATAGGAGAGCGAAATGAAGCTGGGCGAAGGGGTCGAGGCGGCTATTCATTGCGCCGCCATGCTAGCCGGCATGGAAGGCGCGGCGACTATGCCGGGTGCTGCCATGGCCGAAGCGTTCGGGCTGTCGCCGAGCTATCTGCTTAAGCATCTCAACATGCTGACAACGTCGGGCATTCTGGAATCGGTGCCGGGGCCGTACGGCGGCTACCGGCTGGCGCGGCCGGCGGAACGCATAACGCTGCTCGATATCGTGCTGGCCGTCGAGGGGCGCGAACCGGCCTTCCGCTGCGCCGAAATCCGCCAGCGCGGCCCAGCGAAGCTCGATGCCTCGGTCTATGTCAAACCTTGCGGCATCAACGTAGCCATGCTGAAGGCCGAGCGTGCCTATCGCGCCGCGCTCGCCGACGCCCGGCTGTCCGACATCGTTGCAGAATACACGGCGGACGCCGATCCCCGTTCGATCGCCGCGAACTGCGCCTTCGTCGAACGCCATCAGCGGCCGCAGAAATCAAGTTCAACCAAGCAAGCATGAAAGGCTACAGACGATGAAACAGAGGCTGCAATTTTTCGGCGCGGCGCCGGAGATCATGAAGGCGGTGTCGGCGCTCAACAAGGCAGTCGACGAATGCGGGCTCGAAAAAGGCCTGTTGCATCTGATCAAGCTCAGGGCGTCGCAGATCAACGGCTGCTCGTATTGCGTCGAGATGCACAGCCGCGAAGCGCGCCGCGACGGCGAAAGCGAGCAGCGGCTCTATCTGGTCTCCGCCTGGAAGGAATCGCCGCTGTTTTCCGAGCGCGAACGCGCTGCCTTCGCCTGGACCGAGGCGGTGACGAAGATCGCCGACAACGATATTTCGGACGAACTCTATGCAAGGACGCTCGAGCATTTCTCGGAAGAGGAACTGGTCAAGCTGTCGGTTGCGCTCGGCATGATCAATACCTGGAACCGGCTTTGCGTTCCGTTCCATGCAATCCATCCGATGCCGGCGGTCAAGGCCGCTTGAGGACAGGCGCGCGGCCTTGCGGCGCGCGCCTCTTTTCCAAGGACCGACAGCATGTTTTCAAACTTTAATAATGAAATCCTATTCGCCGCCCGCCTGCTGCTTGGCGGCGCTTTTGTCTTTGCCGGCCTACGCAACATTCAGAACGCGGCGTTGGTGAGCCAATTGATGACGACGCGTGGCGTGCCGCAGGCGCGGCTGGTGCTGTGGCTGGGGATCGTCCTGCAGATCATCGCCGGAGCGCTGGTGATCGCAGGCATCTGGACCCCTCTGGCGGCGGCATGCCTGATCCTGTTCCTTATTGTCGCTACGCCGATGTTCCATAATTTCTGGGATCATCAGGGCCCGGAGCGCGCGTCCCGCATCAATGGCTTTGTCGGCAACGTGGCGTTGACCGGAGGATTTCTGGCGCTGATCGCGCAGCCGCTTTGACAACGACCGTCGCCTGGGGCAGCCGCTTTACGCCGCATACGCAAACCTCCGTCGCAGGTCAGGACCTGGCCGGTGACGAAGCTGTTCGAAACCAGGAACGCAATCGCCTCGGCGACGTCCTCGGCGCGGCCGATGCGGCCGACCGGCGTCTTGCCGGCATATTCGGCAAACACAGCCTGCCGCTGATCGTCGGGCAAAAAATCCCACCATGGCGTGTCGATGACACCCGGTGCCACGACATTGACGCGTAACGGCTTCAGCTCCATCGCCAGGATCGGCACCACGGTCAGCAGCATGCCGTTGACGGCGGCGATGCCGGCGACGCCGGGCGCCGACAATTGCGCCGACACCGCCGAGATGAAAGTCACCGAGCCGCTCTTGTTCAGCGTCGGCAAGGCGGCCTGCAGGCAGGAGAGCTGTGGCCGGACCTTCTCGTCGACGCCACCGCCGATGTCGGTCAGGTCAAGTGTTTCGAACGGGCCGAGCCCCTTGCCGCCGCTAGCGGCCAGCACCAGGTGATCGAAAGGGCCGAGATCGCTGAAGAACCGGCGAACCTCGTCCGGCTTCGCGGCGTCGAAGGCAGCTTTTTCGACCGCGCCGCCCAGGCTTTGCCATGCGTTGTCGAGCCTTTCCTGGTTGCGCCCGGTGATCGTCACCTTCATGCCCGGGCCGAGCAGCTTTTTCGCGGTGGCGAGGCCGATGCCGGAGGAGCCGCCGACCACCACGGTGTGATTGGTTTTCTCGATCATGAATTTTCTTTCTTCGATGTTGCGGAAGCGGGTGCGAGCCCGACAAGGCCGAGGCTCAATTCGCGCAACTGCTGCCTCGCCTTAGCGTCATAGGCTTGCGCATCGGCGCGGGATTCTCTTTGGCCGTCGAAATAGAGGCCGCTTCGCCCCTCAAGCGCCGGCGATGTGGCGAGGTTGATGATGGCCTCGGCGCCGGTTTCGACGGAGCTCCAGGGTGTGATGCCCGCCTGCCGCACCATCGTTGTGTTCATGTAGCTTGCCGGATGCAGGCTGTTGACCGTGACACCGGTGCCGTTGAGCTGCTCCGCCAGATCGATGGTGAACATGATCTGCGCCAGCTTGCTCTGGCAGTAAGCACGGACGCCGTCATAGGAGCGGGTCAGCATGACGTCGTCGAAGTCGATCGCCTGCTGGCCGGCCGAGGCGACGTTGACGATGCGCGCCGGCACGCTGGACTTGAGCAGCGGCAGCAGCTCCGTGGTGAGCAGGAAGCCGGCGAGATAGTTGACGGCAAAGCGCAACTCATAGCCGTCGGCGCTGACCTGGCGTTTCGCGTTGGGGCCGGCGGTGCCGACGCCGGCATTGTTGATGAGGACATCGAGCCGCTTGGTCCTTGCGCGCACGGCCTCGGCGAGGCGGCGGACTTCCGCCAGGGAGGAGAGGTCGGCGACCAGCAGCTCGGCCTTGCCGCCGGCGGCTTCGATTTCGGCCACGATCGCCTTACCCCTTGTCGCGTCGCGGCCATGCATCAGGATGCGCGCGCCGCCGGCGCCGAGCCTTTGCGCGACGACGCGGCCGACGCCGTCGGTAGACCCTGTGATGAGGATTGTCTTGTCTTTCAGTTCCATGTTCGGAGCCTCCATCTCGTAGCTTTGAGCGGAAAGATGGGGCACCAGCCACTTGCCAAACAGTTCAAACTTTATCCTGGTATCGGTACTGCTATAATAGCGCCGATGGATTCCACCACGCATTCCGCCGAAGACAGCCGCCGCCGCGAGCTTGGCGCCTTCCTGCGCTCGCGGCGCGAAAGGCTTACGCCTTCGGCCACCGGCATCTCGACAGGGTTGCGCAGGCGCACGCCCGGGCTGCGGCGTGAGGAAGTGGCGATGATCGCCGGCGTCGGCACGACCTGGTACACCTGGCTGGAGCAGGGCCGCGACGTTCGGCCATCGGCAGAGGTGCTGACGGCGCTCAGCCGGGCGCTGCGCCTGGACACGGCCGAGCAACGGCATCTGTTCATCCTTGCCGGCCGACCGCAGCCGGAGCGTCGCGTCGATACGCCGGAAAAAGTCGATAGCCCGTTACTGCACATGCTGCAGAGCCTGGTCCTGCAGCCGGCCTATGTCCTTGGGCGGCGCTGGGACGTGCTGGCCTGGAACTCTGCCGCGGCAGCCGTGTTCGGCGACTATGGTCTGCTGGAGGGCGATGCCCGCAACATTGTCCATATGGTGTTCACCAGCCCGCAGCACCGGCGCCTGCTCGTCGACTGGGAGGAACTGGCGCGTGCCGTGCTGGCGTCATTCCGGGCAGAAAGCGCCAGATATGTCGGCGATCCGGATTTCGAGCGGCTGATCGCGCTGATGACGCGCTCGAGCCCGGAGTTTCGCGCCTGGTGGCCGCTACGCGATGTGGCCCGTAACCTATCGGGTGTGAAGCATGTCCGGCACCCGATAGCGGGCGCCATGGCTTTCGAGCATATGAGCCTGTCGATCGACGACGGCTCGGACATGAAGCTGATCGTCTACACACCGCTCGCCGAGCAGAACTCGATCGCCAAGCTCGAACAACTGCTGGAGACGCTTCCGGCCGAGCGGCGCAGGGCGTGATGCCCATCGCTTCGCTGAAGCCTCAGCCCTTCGGCTTCAGCCCGTCGATGAACAGCTGTTCCAGGAACCTTGCGGCATCCTCGAAGCGGCCGTCGCCGCCGCGGTCGGGGCCGAGCACGGCGCGAACCTGGACGTCGAAATCGGCATAATGCTGCGTCGTCGCCCAAATCGAGAAGATCAGGTGCCAGGGGTCGGTGCGGGCAATCTTGCCGGCGCGCATCCAGCCCGTGATGACGTTGGCCTTTTCGTCGACCAGTGTCTTCAACTCGCCCTCCAGCATCGGCATGATGCGCGGCGCGCCCTGCAGGATCTCGTTGGCGAACAGCCGGCTCTCGCGCGGGAAATCGCGCGCCATTTCGAGCTTGCGCCTGATATAGCTGCGCAGTTCGGTCAAGGGATCGCCAATATCGTCGAGTTCGCGCAGCGGTGCCAGCCAGGTGTCGAGAAGCCGCTGCATCAGCGTCTCGTGGATGTCCTCCTTGCGGCGGAAATAATAGAGCAGGTTCGGCTTCGACATGCCGGCGGCTTCGGCGATCTGGTCGATGGTCGAGCCGCGAAAACCGTTGGTGGAGAAGACTTCGAGCGCTGCCTCTAGGATGAGCTCGCGCTTTTCCAGTTGGATGCGGGTGCGGCGAGGAGCGGAGCTTTCGACCGCCCCCGTCACCTCGAAAAACCTTCGCCGCGAGGAGTGTCTGGACCAATTCTCTGGACCAGTTTTTCTCCGCCCTGTGGAGCGCACTTCGAAAGCCGCATTTCCGCTAGTAATCCCTTGACCGCTGATAAGGCGGTGCTAACGTTTGTCCAACCGGTCAAAAATTTGCGTAGCACGAAAACGCAGCAAAGACCAAGTGTTGGAAAGACCAGGCGTTAGCCGCACCGAAACGGGTTACAAGGGGAAGTCTTGGTCATGTCCAACCGGCTGAAAGTCACGCCGAACGATCTCAGCGCATTCTGGATGCCGTTCACGGCAAACCGGCAGTTCAAGCAGGCGCCGCGCATGTTCGTGTCCGCCAAGGACATGCATTACACGACCAGCGACGGGCGCAAGGTTCTCGACGGCACCGCCGGCCTGTGGTGCGTCAATGCCGGCCACTGCCGTCCGAAAATCACCGAGGCGATCCAGAGCCAGGCGGCAGAGCTCGATTATGCGCCGGCGTTCCAGATGGGTCACCCGATCGTGTTCGAGCTTGCAAACCGGCTGGTCGATATCGCGCCGAACGGCATGGACCATGTGTTCTTCACCAATTCCGGATCGGAATCGGTCGAGACCGCGCTGAAGATGGCCATCGCCTATCACCGCGCAAAAGGCGAGGGCTCGCGCACCCGCCTGATCGGCCGCGAACGCGGCTATCACGGCGTCAATTTCGGCGGCATTTCGGTTGGCGGCATCGTTACAAACCGCAAGATGTTCGGCACGCTGCTCGGCGGCGTCGATCACATGCCACACACCCATCTGCCGGAAAAGAACTCCTTCACCAAGGGCGTGCCCGAGCATGGCGCCGAACTGGCGAACGAATTGGAGCGTATCGTTGCCCTGCACGACGCCTCGACAATCGCCGCTGTCATCGTCGAGCCGGTTGCCGGTTCCACCGGCGTCATCCTGCCGCCGAAGGGCTATTTGCAGAAGCTTCGCGAGATCTGCACCAAGCACGGCATCTTGCTGATTTTCGATGAGGTCATCACCGGTTTCGGCCGTCTCGGCACGCCGTTTGCCGCCGACTATTTCGGCGTCACGCCCGATATCATGACCACCGCCAAAGGCGTCTCCAACGGCGTCATCCCGATGGGCGCGGTGTTCGTGAAGAAGGAAATCCACGACGCCTTCATGACCGGGCCCGAGCACATGATCGAGTTCTTCCACGGCTACACCTATTCGGGCAATCCGATCGCCTGCGCCGCGGCGCTGGGCACGCTCGACACCTACAAGGAAGAGGGGCTGCTGACGCGCGGCGAGGAACTGGCGCCGTACTGGGAGGACGCGCTGCATTCGCTGAAGGGCGAGCCGAATGTCATCGACATCCGCAATATCGGCCTGATCGGTGCGATCGAACTGGCGCCGATCGCCGGCCAGCCGACGAAGCGGGCCTTCTCGGCTTTTGTGAAGGCGTTCGAGCGCGGTGCATTGATCCGAACCACCGGCGACATCATCGCGCTGTCACCGCCGCTGATCATCACCAAAGGCCAGATCAACGAATTGATCGACCACGTGCGCGAAGTGCTGAGGGCGGTGGATTGAACCAGGTGCAGCTTTCCCTCCCCCTCGAGGGGAGGGTGGCCGCGAAGCGGCCGGGTGGGGTCGGTGCGGCAGTGCGCCGACCTGATCTTTTGCTGCGAGATCGTTTTTGATGCCCCGTACCCGTGTGAGCTTCGAAATGCGCCAAAAGGCACGGGCGCTGCGAGTTCACGCGACCAAGGGCGAATCCCTGCTTTGGTATGAACTGCGCGAGCTGAAATCGGCCGGCATCAAGTTCCGGCGCCAGTGCCCCATCGGACCGTATATCGTCGACTTCGCTTGCCTCGCTGTAAAGCTGGTGGTGGAAGTGGATGGCGACTTGCACGAACAGGAGAAGGGCAAACGGCACGACGCCGTCCGTGATGCCTATCTGCGATCGCTTGGGTTCGATATCTTTCGCGTCGATGAGCCCGATGTCATAAACAGCGCTTGGCATGTCGCACAGGTGGTCAAGGAGAAGGTCGCGCGTATGTTCGGCGACCCCACCCGACCGCTTCGCGGCCACCCTCCCCTCAAGGGGGAGGGGGACGCCGCGCAATAGAAGAGGACTTTATATGGCCGCCCCCGGCGAGAATCTGCGAATCAATTCAGACCGTTTGTGGGATTCGATAATGGAGATGGCGAAGATCGGCCCCGGCATCGCCGGCGGCAACAATCGCCAGACCGTTACCGACGAGGACGGCGAAGGGCGGCACCTGTTCAAGCGCTGGTGCGATGAGGCGGGGCTCGAAATGGGCGTCGACGAGATGGGCACGATGTTTGCCCGCCGCGAGGGCACCGACCCAAGCCTGCCGCCGGTCTATGTCGGCAGCCATCTCGACACGCAGCCGACCGGCGGCAAGTATGACGGCGTGCTCGGCGTGCTCGGCGGCCTGGAGGTCGTGCGCTCGCTCAACGATCTCGGCATCAAGACCAAGCACCCGATCGTCGTCACCAACTGGACCAACGAGGAAGGCGCGCGCTTTGCGCCGGCGATGATGGCGTCGGGGGTATTCGCCGGCGTGCTCGACCAGGCCGACGTCTATTCACATGTCGACAAGGACGGCAAGAAATTCGGCGAGGAACTCGAACGGATCGGCTGGAAGGGCACCGAGAAAGTCGGTGACCGCAAGATCCACGCCTTCTTCGAATTGCATATCGAGCAGGGCCCGATCCTCGAGGACGAGGGCATCGACATCGGTGTCGTCACCCATGGGCAAGGGTTGAAATGGCTGCAGGTGACGCTGACCGGCAAGGAGGCGCACACCGGCTCGACGCCGATGCCGAAGCGGCGCAATGCCGGGCTCGGCATGGCGCGGGTGATCGAATTGGTGCACGAGATCGCCATGGACTACCAACCCGACGCCGTCGGCGCGGTCGGCCATATGGAGGTCTATCCGAACTCGCGCAACATCATCGCCGGGCGCACCGTCTTCACCATCGACATCCGCTCGCCGGAAAAGGAGGTGCTGGACGCCATGGACGGGCGCATCCGCGAAGGCATCGACACGATCTGTGACGCGCTCGATATCAAATATCAAATCGTGCAGGTCGGCCATTTCGACCCGGTCACCTTCGACGCGGGCTGCGTCAAGGCTGTGCGGGATGCGGCGGAGCGGCTGGGATATACGCATCGCAACATCGTCTCGGGCGCCGGCCATGACGCTTGCTGGATCAACCGTGTTGCGCCCACCGCAATGGTGATGTGCCCCTGTGTCGACGGTCTCAGCCACAACGAGGCCGAGGAAATCACCAAGGAATGGGCAGCGGCCGGCGCCGACGTGCTGTTCCATGCGGTGGTGGACACGGCGGTCATTGTCGAATGATGGGATAGCCTCGCAACGCCGCTCACAAGAAGCGCGAGAGAACAAGGGAACAAGAAAATGACCAAAGTCATCAAGAATGGCACCATCGTCACCGCCGACCGGACGTGGAAGGCCGATGTGCTGTTCAAGCACGGCAAGATCATCGGCATCGGACCGGATCTTCACGGCGACCATGAGTTCGACGCCAGCGGCTGCTATGTGATGCCGGGCGGCATCGACCCGCATACCCATCTCGAAATGCCGTTCATGGGCACCTATTCGGCCGATGACTTCGAATCCGGCACCCGCGCGGCCCTTGCAGGCGGCACGACGATGGTCGTCGATTTCTGCCTGCCATCGCCGCAGCAATCGCTGCTCGAGGCCCTGCAGATGTGGGACAACAAGACCTCGAAGGCGTCCTGCGATTATTCCTTCCACATGGCGATCACCTGGTGGGGCAAGCAGGTGTTCGACGAAATGGCCACCGTCGTCGACAGGGGCATTACCTCGTTCAAGCATTTCATGGCCTACAAGGGCGCGCTGATGGTCGACGACGACGAGCTCTATTCGTCGTTCCAGCGCTGCGCCGATCTTGGCGCGCTGCCGCTGGTCCATGCCGAGAATGGCGACGTGGTGGCCGCCCTGTCGCAGAAGCTGCTGGCGGCGGGCAACAACGGCCCGGAGGGGCACGCCTATTCGCGCCCGCCGGAAGTGGAAGGCGAGGCGACCAACCGCGCCATCATGATCGCCGACATGGCTGGCGTGCCGCTGTATGTCGTGCATGTCTCCTGCGAGCAGGCGCACGAGGCCATCCGCCGCGCGCGGCAGAAAGGCATGCGGGTGTTCGGCGAGCCGCTGATCCAGCATCTTACGCTGGACGAGAGCGAGTATTTCAACAAGGACTGGGACCATGCGGCGCGCCGTGTCATGAGCCCGCCCTTCCGCAACAAATGGCACCAGGATTCGCTGTGGGCCGGCCTGCAGGCCGGGTCGCTGCAAGTGGTGGCGACCGACCATTGTGCCTTCACCACCAAACAGAAGCGCAACGGCGTCGGCGACTTCACCAAGATTCCGAATGGCACCGGCGGGCTCGAGGATCGTTTGCCGGTGCTGTGGACGACCGGCGTCAACACCGGCCGGCTGACGATGAACGAGTTCGTCGCGGTGACCTCGACCAACATCGCCAAGATACTCAACATGTACCCGAAGAAGGGCGCCATCGTCGAAGGCGCGGACGCCGACATCCTCGTCTGGGACCCGAAGCGCAAGAAGAAGATCACGGCCAAGAAGCAGCAGTCGGTGATCGATTACAACGTGTTCGAAGGTTTCGAGGTGACCGGCCTGCCGCGCTTCGTCTTCTCGCGCGGCGAACTGTCGATCGAGGAAAACGAAGTCAAGGCAAAGCCCGGCCATGGCGAGTTCGTCGCTCGCGAGCCCAACGCGGCGGTCAACCGGGCACTGTCGACCTGGAAGGAGATTTCCGCGCCGCGCAAGGTGGAACGTACAGGCATCCCGGCGACGGGCGTTTGAGCTTGGCGAGCCACGGTGCGATTATCTCACTGGCCGCGGTGATCCTTGCCGCCGGGCCGGCGGCGGCTGACGTCCTTGCCGGTTCCTATGGCAATGAGGTCGGTTGCGCCGGCGTACGGCTCGGTTATCAGGACAGCGACGATTATGTCGTGCTGACCGCCGACGGCGTCGAAACCTATGGCAGCGGCTGCGAGTTCGCGCAGCGATTAACGACGATGCCTGGCACCCAGTTGTTGAACTCCACCTGTTTCGCCGAGGGCGAGGAGGGGACGACCACGGATGTCGTCAAGGTCGTCAACAAACGAGAGGACGGTTTCTTCGTGACCATCCCCGGCCTTGAGGAGATAGGGCCGCTGAAATCATGTTCGTGACGGTGCCGATGATGGCCGCCGCCTCGATGCCGGCTTCAGGCGACCAACCCGTCCAGTGCCGGCAGCAGGACGACGCTTTCCTGTTCGTTGGGATCGGTGCGGGCAATGACCGCCGAGGCGGGGCTGTCGCTCAGATTGGCCGGCAGATGCGGCACGCCGGCCGGAATGTAGAAAAGATCGCCGGCCTTGACCACGATATGCTGTTCAAGCCGGTCGCCATACCAGGTATGGACTTCGCCGGAGAGCACATAGATCGCGGTTTCATGGTTTTCGTGCAAATGCGCCTTGGCGCGGGCACCTGGCGGCATGGTCAGCAGATGCATGCAGATGCCGGACGAGCCGACTGTTTCGGCGGCGATGCCGGCGAAATAACTCAGGCCCTGTTTGCCTTCATAAGAGCTTTCAGGGCGGATAAGATGGCACGTCGGTTTGGGCGACATCGGGGTAACTCCGGGCGTCTATCTGATGGGACAAGGGCGCGTCGATTTGGGGCGAGTAGGACTGGGCGAGTGGAAAGCAACATGGGGGTAAAATCAATGGGATTCCGGCCGGCGCCGCAGTGGCCGGAAGCGACAGGCTACGGCCGATGACGGGAGTATCGCCAGCCGTTGTTTCGGCAAGCAAGCTTGGCCTGACCTTCCAGACCAACGATGGTCCGGTGCAGGCGCTGTCTAATGTCGACCTGACCATCGGCAAGGGCGAATTCGTGTCCTTCATCGGGCCCTCCGGCTGCGGCAAGACAACCTTGCTGCGCGTGATCGCCGATCTGGAGAAGCCGACATCGGGAGCCATCTCCGTCAACGGCATGACGCCCGAGCAGGCGCGCCAGAGCCGCGCCTATGGCTATGTCTTTCAGGCGGCCGCACTTTATCCGTGGCGCACGATCGAGCGCAACGTGGCGCTGCCGCTGGAGATCATGGGCCTGTCCAGGGCGGAGCAGGCGGCGCGCATCAAGCGAACCCTCGACCTCGTCAACCTCAGCGGCTTCGAGAAGAAATACCCCTGGCAGCTCTCGGGCGGCATGCAGCAGCGCGCCTCGATCGCGCGGGCGCTCGCCTTCGACGCCGACCTTTTGTTGATGGACGAGCCGTTCGGCGCGCTCGACGAGATCGTGCGCGATCACCTCAACGAACAGTTGCTGGAGCTTTGGGAACGAACCAACAAGACCATCTGCTTCGTCACGCATTCGATCCCCGAGGCAGTGTATCTGTCGACGCGCATCGTCGTCATGTCGCCGCGCCCGGGGCGTGTCAGCGACGTCATAGAATCGACGCTGCCGAAAAAGCGGCCGCTCGATATCCGCGAGACGCCGGAGTTCCTGGCCATCGCCGCGCGGGTGCGGGACGGGCTGAGGGCGGGGCACAGCTATGATGATTGAGGCGGCGCGGAACGGGCTTGCGCGTTCGGAGGTGCATCGCCCTCGCGAGGGAGGCGCTAACCGTGCATTCGTCATCCTAGGGCGGAGCCGCCGCGAAGCGGCGTGCGCAGACCCTAGGATCCATGCCGTGACGTCGGCCGAAACGCGCAAGCGGTCGAGAATAAGCGCCGGGCAAGCCAGCGCAAGCGCCGTTCCTTCCAGAGAGGGAGCTATTTTCAGCACCGCTTCGGAACGGGAAGGTAACGGAATGGATCCTAGGGTCTGCGCCGCGTCGCTTCGCTCCTCGCTGCGCCCTGGGATGACGAAGGGGTGGTTGGGGGCGCCCTTTACGCACGCCGCTTCGCGGCTGCTCCGCCCTTCGAAAGAAACGAATGCCGGGGCGAAAGTGCCCGGCCTCCGCTTCGCTCCAGCCACCCTCTCCCCGTTGGGGAGAGGAGGGCGCTTACCCGGCGAGGCCTGCTAGAATGGACTCGTTTCGCGACAAGATCGTTCCGGTGACCTCGATCCTCCTGGGCGTTGTCGTCGTCTGGTACGTCATGGCTGTCGTCCTTAACACGCCGTTCCAGCGCGATCTCGACCGCCGCGCCAATCAGACACCGGGTATTGTGGAATTCATAGGTAAGACGCTGGCGCAGCCGAAGCCGACGCTGCCGGCGCCGCATCAGGTGGCAGTGAATTTCTTCGAAAACACCTTTCTGCGCAGCATCACCTCGAACCGCAGCCTTGTCTACAATGCCTGGGTGACGCTGTCGTCGACGCTGCTCGGCTTTGCCTTCGGCACGGCGCTCGGCATCGTCATCGCCGTCGGCATCGTGCATGTGGCGACGCTCGACCGCAGCCTGATGCCGTGGATCATTGCCTCGCAGACCATTCCGATCCTGGCGGTGGCACCGATGATCATCGTTGTGCTGGCCGCTGTCGGCATCACCGGGCTGATCCCGAAGGCGCTGATCTCGACCTATCTGTCGTTCTTCCCGGTGGCGGTCGGCATGGTGAAGGGGCTTCGCTCGCCCGAGCTTACCCATCTCGACCTGATGCACACCTATAATGCCAGTCCTTCGCAGACCTTCTGGAAATTGCGGGTGCCGGCCTCGGTGCCGTTCCTGTTCACCTCGATGAAGGTGGCGGTGGCCGCCAGCCTGGTCGGCGCCATCGTCGGCGAGCTGCCGACCGGCGCCGTCGCCGGCATCGGCGCCAAACTGCTCGCCGGCGCCTACTACAGCCAGACCATCGACATCTGGTCGGCGCTGGTTGCCGGGTCGGTGGTCGCGGCGCTGCTGGTTATGCTGGTCGGCATTGCCGGGCGCCTTGTCGACCGCGCCATGGGCGGGAGGCCGGCATGAGCTCGCTCCTGAGCCTTTCCTCAATCACGCCTCGATCCTGGCAGGGTTATGCCGCGCTTGTCCTGTTTGTCGGCGCGCTGCTTGTTTTGCCGCTCGTCAGTGCTACGCCCGGTTACGGCATGGCGACTACGGTTTCGATTTTCATTCTGCTGCTCGTGGCAATCGAGGCCGACAACTTTCCACCGATGATCGGGGTGGTGTTGCTGTTCCTTGGCGCGCATGGCGCGGCGTGGATGCTGCTCGCCGGCATAACCGGCAATGAGGGCAGCGCTCGCGCATCGTTCTATCTGCTGCTCGCCGCCGCGTGGTTTTTGGCCTGGCGCTGCGTAACCGTGTTGTCGTCGTTTCGCCCGATATCGCGCTGGGCGTCAACCGCCCTGCGCCTGATCATTCCGGCCATCTTCGGCGCCTGGATCCTGATCATCTGGGAAGCGGTGACGCGCGGTGCCGGCATTCCCTTTATCCTGTTGCCGCCGCCAAGCGCCATCGGTGCCCGCATCGTCGGCTCGCTGCCGGTGCTGGGGGCCGATGTCAGGCAGACCATCTTCAAGGCGGTCATCTTCGGCTATGTAGTGGGGAGCAGCGCCGGCTTCCTCGTTGCCATCGCCGCCGACCGCGTGCCGTTCCTGCGGCGCGGGCTTTTGCCGATCGGCAACATGGTGTCGGCGCTGCCGATCATCGGCGTCGCGCCGATCATGGTCATGTGGTTCGGCTTCGACTGGCAGTCGAAGGCAGCGGTGGTCATCATCATGACCTTCTTCCCGATGCTGGTGAACACCGTCGCCGGGCTTGCCGCCTCCGGCCATATGGAGCGCGACCTGATGCGCACCTATGCCTCGAGCTATTGGCAGACGCTGTTCAAGCTGCGGCTGCCGGCGGCCGCGCCCTTCATCTTCAATGCGTTGAAGATCAATTCGACGCTGGCGCTGATCGGCGCCATCGTCGCCGAGTTCTTCGGCACCCCGGTGGTCGGCATGGGGTTCCGCATTTCGACGGAAGTCGGCCGGATGAACATCGACATGGTGTGGGCCGAAATCGCAGTTGCAGCACTTGCGGGTTCGGTCTTTTATGGCGTGGTCGCTCTTTTCGAAAGAGCAATCACGTTTTGGCATCCCTCTGTCCGTGGTGGATAGGGCGGTGGGTTTAGGGCGCTAACTTCAGAGGGTAAAACATGAAAAGACTTGTTGTTTCGATGCTGGCCGGCGCGATGTCGCTTGCCGCGTTCCAGGCGATGGCCGCAGACAAGGTGACACTGCAGCTGAAATGGGTCACCCAGGCACAGTTTGCCGGCTATTATGTCGCCAAGGACAAGGGCTTCTATGAGGCCGAAGGCCTCGACGTCGAGATCAAGCCCGGCGGTCCCGATATTGCGCCGGAGCAGGTCATCGCCGGCGGCGGTGCCGACGTCATCGTCGACTGGATGGGCGGCGCGCTGGCTGCCCGCGAAAAGGGCGTGCCGCTGGTCAACATCGCCCAGCCGTTCAAGAAAGCCGGTATGGAGCTGGTCTGCCCGAAGGACGGGCCGGTCAAGACAGAAGCCGACTTCAAGGGCCACACGCTCGGCGTCTGGTTCTTCGGCAACGAGTATCCGTTCTATGCCTGGATGAACAAGCTTGGCCTCAAGACCGATGGCGGGCCGGACGGCGTCACCGTGCTCAAGCAGAGCTTTGACGTGCAGCCGCTGATCCAGAAGCAGGCGGATTGCATTTCGGTGATGACCTATAACGAGTACTGGCAGCTCATCGACGCCGGCTACAAGCCGGAAGAGCTGACCGTCTTCAACTATTCCGCCATGGGCAACGATCTGCTCGAAGACGGGCTCTATGCCCTGGAGGACAAGCTCAAGGATCCGGCCTTCGAGGACAAGATGGTGCGTTTCGTGCGCGCTTCGATGAAGGGTTGGAAATACGCCGTCGACAATTCCGACGAAGCGGCCGGCATCGTCATGGACAATGGCGGCCAGGACGAGAATCACCAGAAACGCATGATGGGCGAGGTCGCCAAGCTGATCGACAATGCCGATGGCAAGCTCGATCCGGCGACCTACGAGCGCACCGCCAAGGCGCTGCTCGACCAGAAGATCATCAGCAAGGAGCCTACCGGCGCCTACACGACGGCGATCACCGACAAGGCCATCAAATAGGGCTGTCAAACTGGCTTGTAGCGGAAAAGGGGCGGGCGACCGCCCCTTTTTAGTGGGATGTAAAATGAACGTTACCGGCGGAAACATCCGCTCGCAAAATCGTTGTGCCGGTGCATCCGCCTCAAGGGTGTCACAACGGAGGTTTCCATGCGCATCCAGTCCTTCACGCCGATGCTTTCGGCGCTGGCCATTTCTGCAGCCATCTTCTCTGCTTCACCGGCCCTGGCCGAAACCATAAAGATGACTGCGACGCTCGATGGTGCTCAGCAGAGCCCGCCCGTCACAACGAAGGGCAAGGGCACCGCCACGCTCAGGTTCAACACCACAACCAAGAAACTCAGCTGGACAGTGAGATATTCCGGCCTCAGCGGGCCGGCGAAGGCCGCACACATTCACGGCCCGGCGGCAAAGGGCGAAAACGCCGACCCGGTGATACCGTTCGAAGGCAAGCTGAGGAGCCCGATCAAGGGCTCGGCGACGTTGACCGATGCCCAGGCGACCGACCTGGAGGCGGGCAAATACTACGTCAACATCCACACCGCGGCCCACGCGGATGGCGAGATCCGCGGGCAGATCGAAAAGGCGCCGTCGACGATGTAGCGCAGCGATCATAGCGCTGCATCAACCTGTTGAAGTTTGGAAAGGGATTCGACCCATCCCGTTGGCGATCAGGCCCTGTCCCGTATCTGGGTCATGGTCCGCATCGGCGTGATTGCCTCGGGATCGAGCCTGATCTCGACGATCGACGGTTTGCCGCTCGCGCGGGCGCGTTCGAAGGCCGGCGCGAAGTCGGCGGTCTTCTCGACTGTTTCGCCATGACCACCATAGGCACGCGCGAGCGCCGCGAAGTCGGGATTCTTCAAATCCGTGGCGACGACACGGCCGGGATATTCGCGCTCCTGGTGCATGCGGATCGTGCCGTAGATGCCGTTGTTGACGACGATGACGATGATCGCCAGTGCGTATTGCACGGCGGTGGCGAATTCCTGGCCGTTCATCAGGAAACAGCCGTCGCCGGCGAAGGCGATCACGTCGCGGTCGGGGAAAAGCTGCTTGGCGGCGACCGCCGCCGGCGTGCCGTAGCCCATCGAGCCGGATGTGGGCGCTGCCTGCGTGCCGAAACGCCGGAAGCGATGGTAGCGATGCACCCAGGTGGCGTAGTTGCCGGCACCGTTGGTGAGGATGGTGTCGTCCGGCAGCATCGTTTCGAGATAATTCATGATCGGCCCCATCTGGACGGCGCCGGGGCCGCTCTCCGGAGGCGTCGACCAGTCGAGATAGGCCGAATGCAGCTTCGCTGCCTCCGCCGCCCACACCGGCCCCGCGGCCGGCTTGCGTCGGGCAAAGGCTTCGACGAAAGCGGCAGGCGAGGCATTGATCGCCAGCGCCGGCCGATAGACGCGGCCGAGCTCGCCGGCGTCGGCATGGACATGGACCAGTGTCTGGTCGGGGTAGGGGCTCTTCAGCAGCGTGTAGTCGGATGACGGCATCTCGCCCATACGGCCGCCGATGAGCAGCACAAGGTCGGCCTGCTTGATGGCGGTTGCTACCTTGGGGTTGATGCCGATGCCGACATCGCCGGCATAGTTCGGGTGGAGATGGTCGAACAGCATCTGGCGGCGGAAGGAGCAGCCGACCGGCAGCGACCAGGCTTCGGCTATCGTCCGCATCTGGGCAACAGCCTGCGCATCCCAGCGCGTGCCGCCAAGGATGACGAAGGGCCGCTTTGCCTTGTTGAGCAACACTTCCAGCGCGTCGAGCTCGACTTCGCCGGGCCGCGTCTCGACAGGGGTGTAATGCCGGGCTTGCGGTGCCTCGGCGAGGCTGGTCAGCATGTCCTCGGGCAGCGAGATGACGACCGGGCCGGGCCGGCCGGAGGTCGCCACCGAAAAGGCCCGCGTGACGAATTCAGGGATGCGTGCGGCGTCGTCGATCTCGACCACCCATTTGGCGATATCGCCGAAGAACCTGACGTAGTCGACCTCCTGGAAGGCCTCGCGCCCCTTGGCGTGGCTGGCGACCTGGCCGATGAACAGGATGAGGGGGACCGAATCCTGCATCGCGATGTGGATGCCGGCCGACGCGTTGGTGGCGCCTGGGCCGCGGGTGACGAAGCAGATGCCAGGCCTGCCGGTCAGGCGGCCGTGGCAGTCGGCCATCATCGCGGCACCACCCTCCTGGCGGCAGACGATGGTGCGGATCGGTGAATCATGCAGCGCGTCCAGCACGGCCAGATAGGATTCGCCGGGCACGCAATAGATACGGTCCGTTCCGTTGGCTTCGAGCGCATCGACGATGAGTTGTCCGCCGGTCTTCATTTTCCTGACCTCTCCAGTTCGGCAAGGATTTCTTCGGTGTGTTCGCCGAGACGCGGTGACGGACGTTCATAGACCAGCGGCGTGCCGGACATGACCATCGGCGCCCGCACCGAGGGCAAGAGATTGCCATGGCCGTCATCGAGGTCGAGCCGCATGCCGCGCGCGATAGTCTGCGGGTCGGCAAACATCTGGCCTATGTTGTTGATCGGGCTGGCCGGCACGCCGGCGGCTTCGAGCCTGGCCAGAAGCGGATCGCGATCGAAGGCCTTCAGCGCCTCTATCATGTGCTCGCGCAGCTTTGCCCGGTTGGCGACGCGGGCGGGATTGGTGGCGAAGTCAGGGTTCGACGCCAGCTCGTCGAGGCCGACGGCAGCGCAGAACTTTGCGAACTGGCCGTCATTGCCGACCGCCAGGATGATGTGGCCATTTTTCACCGGCACCACTTCGTAGGGCGCGATGTTCATATGCGCATTGCCCATCTGCACCGGCGACTGTCCGGAGACGAGATAGTTGAGGTTCTGGTTGCCGAGCGTCGAGATCTGGGTGTCGTAGAGCGCCATGTCGATATGCTGGCCTTCGCCGGTCTTCTCGGCATGGCGAAGCGCCGCCTGGATGGCAATGACCGAATAAAGCCCGGTGAAAACATCCGATATAGCGACGCCCGCCTTTTGCGGCTCGCGGCCGGCTTCGCCGGTGATCGACATCATGCCGGCCATCCCCTGGATGATGAAATCATAGCCGGCACGCGGCGCGTACGGTCCCGACTGGCCAAAACCGGTGATCGAGCAATAGATCAGCCGCGGGTTGATTTTCCTCAGGCTGTCATAATCGAGGCCGTATTTCTTCAGTCCGCCGACTTTGAAGTTTTCGATCAGCACATCCGATGTCGCGACCAGCCGGCGCACCGTCTCGGCGCCCTCGGGTGCCGAGAAATCGACGGCGATGGAGCGCTTGCCGCGGTTGCAGGAATGGTAATAAGCGGCCGAAAGGTTTTCGCCGTCATGGCCGATGACGAACGGCGGTCCCCATTTGCGGGTGTCGTCGCCGCCGTCCGGGCTCTCGATCTTGATCACGTCGGCGCCGAGGTCGGCAAGCAGCTGTCCGGCCCATGGCCCGGCAAGGATGCGTGCGAGTTCGATGACGCGGATGCCTTTGAGCGGCGGCTCAGTCATGAATCACCATGGTTGGTCGAAAGCGCAGCCTCTATCAATCCCGCGCGCCGCTGTCACGGCCCTTGCAATGGGCCAGTATCACTGTGCCCTCAGCACGCGGTCGGCCCAGGCGGCAAAATCGTCCATGATGATGTCTCGGTTGATCTCGTTCAGGCTTTCGTGGCGGGTTTTGGCGTAAACCTTTGAAACGAGATTCGAAAAACCCATCATGTGCATCCGGCCGGCAAGATGGCTGACCGCCTTGCCGCTGTCCGAGGCCGGATCTTGCTCGCCTCCGACCAGATTGACGAACAGGTCGCGCCGCACGCCGGAAAAATTGCGGTCGCTGCCGCAATGCAGCGTCATCTTGACGATGTCCTGCCACATCGACACCGATGCGTCCCAGCCGCAGAGCGGGTCGGCGATGTATTTCTCGACTTCGGCGGCATCGCGCGACAGCCAGTCGAATGGCGTCCGGCGATCGGGCACTGCCTTGCCCCAGGCCCGGAACGTCAGCCGGGGCAGCATGCGCGACGGGACGTCTGAGCCAAGCCGGAACCTTTCCCAGGCAAGCATGCCCAGCGCGATTTGGCCGAGCAATCCGGCCGAGAAATTGCCGTTCCAGATCGCGGCAGCATGGATGCGTGGCGAGTGGCGGAGGACAAAGTTCAGCGCGACCGACGCGCCCAAGGAGTGACCGAAGACGATGACCGGCAGGCCAGGCCGTTCCCTGGCGATGAGATCATGGACGGCGGCGACATCGGCGATGACCTTGGCACCGCCATCCGCATCGGCGAACCTGCCCGGTGGCGCATCGGGCGCCTTGGTGGCGCCGTGGCCACGGTGGTCGTGGGCGTAGATCTGGTAGCCGCGCTCGCCGAGGAAATCGGCGAAGCGGGCATAGCGCGCCGCGTGCTCGGCCAGCCCGTGATTGATCTGGACAATGGCGTGCGGTTGGCCGGTGGCGTGTTTCACATAAAGGTTGAGCTCGGCGCCGGTCGGCGATGCCAGCATCCTCTGCTTGTCAAATGGCATGTCTCGCTCCCGTCGGCGACTGTTGGGCGACGCAGCGATCGACGTCAAGGGACGGAGGTGCCCATTCGACGTAATTGACAGCATGCTGTCAATGTGATTACATGACAGCATACTGTCAAATTGTCAGCGGCAGATTGCGGGTATGACTGTGAAAACCACCGGGGCCATTTCGCGGCGTGCAATCTTGCTGGCGGGCTTCGCCTTCACGACGGCCACCCTGTTGTCAGGGATTGCTGCGTTCAGTCAGGAAACCAGGGAGATGACCATGATGACGTCCACTGTTCCAGGCCCGCAAGGCCAGCTTGCCACTTATAGGATCAACGCTGGCAATGGCCTGCCGATCATGTTCCTGCATGGAGATTGCAGCCGCGCTTCCCACTGGGACCGCGTGATGCAGCTCTCCGTCGAAGGCCGCGAGGCGGTAGCCTTCGATTTTCGCGGTCATGGCGCCTCCGCGCCGGCGCAGGACGGTGACTATGGCTATGACGGTCGTGCAATGGATGTCGGTGCCGTGGCCGACGCGTTTGGCCTGAAGCGGTTTCTCATTGTCGCGCACAGCGGCGGCGGTGGCGTGGCGCTCGCTTATGCCGCCAGCCATGCCGACCGGGTCGCCGGTGTCTTGCTCGTCGACCCGGCGACCAATCCTCGTGCGCTGCCGCAGGCGATTCGTGACGGCTTTGTCCGCGATCTGGCCGGTCCGCAAGGCCGTGATGTCCTGAACGCCTATTACACGTCGATTGCCGGCCCTAACGAAGCTGTTCGCCAGCGTGTTCTGGCCGATGCGGCAGTGGTCGATCCGGCGGCGAGGGCAGGTGTCGGCAAGGCACTGGCCGAATGGAACCCGGAGCCGGCACTCGATGCGTATCGCGGGCCTATGTTCGTATTGGCTACCGAGGCCAGTGACACTCCAGCCGCGCTTTACCGGTTGCGCACGGACATTCCGCGCCAGATCGTGGCGGGCAGCGGCCATTGGGTGATGCTTGACAAGCCCGAGGTCGTAGCCGAAGCCGTCAACAATTTCGTCGCGACCATCGAGGCCGGCCAGAAATGACGACCAGGACCGAAGCCGCAAATGTGCTCACCGATCTGGTGCTTGCCGTGTTCAGGATGAACGGCAGTTTTCTGGATGCGGCCGACCGGCTGGCCGCTCCAACCGGGCTGACGGCAGCGCGCTGGCAGGTTTTGGGTGCGGTTTTGAAGGAGCCGAAATCGGTGGCCGACATCGCTCGCGACATGGGCCTCGCCCGTCAGAGCGTACAGCGGCTGGCCGACATACTGGCTGCCGAGGGGCTTGCCGCCTACGCCGACAACCCGGCGCATCGCCGCGCCAAGCTGTTGTCGATAACCGATGCCGGCCGGGCAGCGGTCAAGAATATCGGCACACGCCAGCATGTTTGGGCGAACCGCGTTTCGGAGGGTATGGACGCCGACGCGCTGAAAGCCTCGCTTGATCTGCTGCGCACCCTGACGGAACGGGTGGAAGCGGGCGGATCCTGATCGACCACGCGGGAGCCGTCTCAATGCGCTGGCGATTGGTTTTACGGCCGGCGAAAGAAATCGTAATTCTGACATGTCGCAAGTTTCTAGCTTGCGGCGTGAATCATGAGGAGTGCCGGAATGCGGATTTGGGCGATCTGGGGGGCGGTGTTTCTTGCGTTTGCTGGCGCAAGCGCGGCGCGGGCCGATGTGAAGATGACCGGCTCTTTCGTCGCCGATGCCACCTGTCCGGCAACGCAGGCGATCAAGAGCGGCAAGAACCCCGGCAACATATCGACTGCGGCTGGCCAGAGCTACGATCTGCTGGCCGGCAACAAGGACGCGCCCACGCACTATCTCATTCGCGTGCCGGGCGCCGATCCGGAGCGCCGCTGGGTCAAGATCAGCTGCGGTCACGTTTCGGGCGGCAGCGCGTCGACGATGCCTGCTGCACCGGCGCCTGCCGAGCCGAACAAGCCATCGGCGTCCGGAAAGCCGGAATATATCTTCGCGCTGAGCTGGCAGCCGGCTTTCTGCGAGACCAAATCCAACAAGACCGAATGCCGGGCGCAGACCGCCGCCGGTTTCGATGCGACCCACTTCACCTTGCATGGATTGTGGCCGCAGCCGAACGGAAATTTCTATTGCCAGGTCGCCGCAGGCGACAAGGCGAACGACGATCCAGCGCACTGGCGGGATTTGCCGCCGGTCACCCTTGACCCGAAAACGCGAGCGGAACTCGACCAGGTGATGCCGGGCACCGCATCCGCCCTCGAACGGCATGAATGGATCAAGCACGGCACCTGCTACGGCACGAGCCAGCAGGAGTATTTCTCTGACGCTCTGAACCTGATGCGCGCGGTGAACGCTTCGCCGGTGCGCGATCTCTTCATCAAGAACATCGGCAAGCAACTGACATCCGATCAGATCCGCGGCACCTTCGACGTTACCTTCGGCAAAGGCGCGGGCGACCGGGTCCGCGTTTCCTGCGTGGTCGATCCCTCGAACGGCAGGCGGCTGATCGGCGAACTGACGCTCGGCCTGACCGGCCCGATTGCGTCGAACGCCTCGCTCGGTGCGCTGCTGCTTGCCTCGGCGCCGACGGCCAAGGCCGGCTGCCCGAAGGGCGCAGTCGATGCCGTCGGGTTCCAGTAAACAGGCCGTACGCGACTGTCGCTTTGCACCGGGGATGGTATGATCCCGGGGGGTATAATTCGCAGGGGGGTGGCGATGAGCGGCATGACGGGCGGCGCGCTGGCGCGGCTGGCGTTCTGGGCCAAGGGCATGACGGCGATCCGCGACGGCCATATGGAGTGGCCGGGCTTTTCCTACACCGACGTAGAGTGGGCGCGCATGACCACGCTCGCCAAACCCGTCGGCGGCGGCACGTACCAATTGTTCACGCTGGTCAACGCGGCGATCTTCATCGCCATCGCCGCGCTGGGGATATTCTGTGTCTTCCTGCCGCTGGCGGCGCTGCTGTTCCCGCTACCGGCCGAAACCAGTGCGCTCAAGTTTTCGCTGCTCCTGGCGGCATGCGCCTTCCTGATCATCGGCATCGGCCTGCCTATCTCGCTGCGTCTTTCGACAGCGCTGGTGGCGCCGAAGTCGCTACATGCCGCGATTGTCGCCGTGCCCGGCGATCAGGCGCTTGCGGCAAAAGTGTCATGGCAGATCAACCGGATCACGCTCGTGCTCTGCGGCCTGCTGGTACCGGGCATTCTTCTGTTCATTGCCTACGACATCGAAGCCGGCCCGATTATTACCGCGTTGAAGTGGCTGGCGATCGCGCTGATGGCGGTTTCGGTTGCGATCGGCGCATGGCAGCGGCGCAAACAATCCTGATTGAGCCAATCGCAGGCCAGGGTAGCGTTACGCGCCGGCGCTGCGCTCCGGCCTGGTCCATGTGTTGCGGGCGTCCGCTTCGTTGCCGCCCGGTTCGCCGACAACGCGATCGCGTCCCGTGGATTTGGCCTTGTAGAGACGCTGGTCGGCCAGCGCGAAGAGATCGGCAAGGCAACGGGTCGTCTCGCTGACCGTCGAGATGCCGGCGCTGACGGTAATGTCGAACCGGCTGGTGCTCGCGGAAGTCTTGACCGCTTGCCTGACGGTTTCGCCCAGCAGCCTGGCGAGCGGCTGCGGACGCCAGCCGAGGATGGCGAATTCCTCGCCGCCGATTCTGAACAATTGATCGTCGGTCCCGACAAGTTCGCCAAGCAAAATTGCCAAGGCTTTCAGCACCCTGTCGCCCTCGGCATGGCCGAAGCGGTCGTTGATCGATTTGAAGTGGTCGACATCGATGATCAGCAGGCTGAGCGGCCTGGCGGTCCGCAGGCTGGTTGCCACGGCGGCCTCGCCGTCGCTGTCGAAGCGCCCCCTGTGCAGCAGGCCGGTGAGGCCGTCGCGACCGACATGCTCGACCAGCGCCTCATAGCGCTCGCGATAGGTCAGCGTGTCGAAAATGTCGGAAAGCCCGCGCGGCGCCGGCACCTGCCGCGCCTCGAACCACCTGATATAGGCGACCAGCATGGTGCTGTAGACAAAGGCCGCTGCCATCTTGGCGAACCAGCCGCCGAAAAACACGGCGACTGGCGCACCGGTGACGAAATGCAGCGCCGTGAAAAAACCTGCCTGGTCGAAGGTGAGCACGCAGGCGACGGAGACCAGGATGCGGGTGAAAAGCGCCTTGCGCAGATATTTGCCGAGCTTTTCATAGAGCAGGATGATCAGGATGGCGTCGACGAACAGCAGCGTCGTGCCCCACACCATCAGCCAGCCCATCTCGTCGATGAAGCCGATGTCGGGAAGCTTGCCGTCGGGCAGCGGTGCGATGTCGTGCAGGCGCAGGATCAGCACGAGCCCGATCATCAGGGCATTGCCGAGCAGCAGGCCGTAGATCGGCTGCCGGACGGTTGCCGCGTCCTCCTTGATGTAGAGCAGGAGCAGCATGACCAGCTTGCCGGAAAACAGCACAGCCGAGCCCGGCGATACCATGCCGAACGGCAGCGCGACGTAGAAGACGCTGGCGAGATAGGTTTCCAGGAAATGCATGACGCCAAGGGCGCAAACAAAGACGCCGAGGCCGATGCGGTCCCTGAACCGGAAAAGCGTGACCATGATGCCGAAATAGAGAACCGCTTCGGCAAAAAGCAGGAAACTGTTCAACACGGCCCGATCTCTCTCCCCGAAATCGCGGCTGCCAGCGATTTCCCATCCAATATTGTTTGACGCGGAATGGTTAACCGGGGCTTTCGCCTGGGCGCCGGCACGAAATGAAGCGGCTAAGCGTTTGTGGGTGCGACCAAATCCGCTTGGGGCCAAAACTGTTTGCCGTTCGGGGCCGCATCGCTTACATAGCCCCCAACTTCCATTCAATCCGACATCAGTCGACTTTTCAGGGAAAGCGCGCGTGGCACGCCAGTTCATCTATCACATGGCCGGCCTCAACAAGGCCTACGGCACCAAGAAGGTGCTCGAGAACATCCATCTGTCCTTCTACCCGGACGCCAAGATCGGCATCCTCGGCCCCAACGGCGCCGGCAAGTCGACGATCCTCAAGATCATGGCCGGCATCGATAAGGAGTGGAGCGGCGAGGCGTGGCTGGCCGAGGGTGCTACCGTCGGTTACCTGGCGCAGGAGCCGGCACTCGATCCGAACAAGAACGTGTTCGAAAACGTCATGGAAGGCGTCGCGGCCAAGACCGCCATCATCGAGCGCTACAACGAATTGATGATGAACTATTCCGACGAGACGGCGGACGAGTCGGCCAAGCTGCAGGACGAGATGGACCGGCTCAACCTCTGGGATCTCGAACAGCAGGTCGAGATGGCGATGGAAGCGCTCGGCTGTCCGCCCAAGGAGGCCGATGTCACCAAGCTGTCGGGCGGCGAGCGCCGCCGTGTCGCGCTCTGCCAGTTGCTGCTGCGCCAGCCCGATTTGCTGCTGCTCGACGAGCCGACCAACCATCTCGACGCCGAGACGACAGCGTGGCTGGAAAAGCATCTGCGCGCCTATCCGGGCGCGGTGATGATCATCACCCACGATCGCTACTTCCTCGACAATGTCACGGGCTGGATCCTCGAGCTCGATCGCGGCCGCGGTATCCCCTACGAAGGCAACTACACCAAATACCTCGAAGCCAAGGCCAAGCGGCTCAAGCAGGAAGGCCGCGAGGACGATGCGCGCCAGCGGGCGATCGGCCGCGAGCGCGAGTGGATCCAGTCCAGCCCGAAAGCCCGGCAGACCAAGTCGAAGGCCCGTATCCAGGCCTTCCAGGATCTGCTGGATGCAGCCGACAAGCGGCGTCCGAGCGACACGCAGATCGTCATTCCGCATGGCGAGCGGCTCGGCAATGTGGTGATCGAGGTCGAGGGCCTGTCGAAGGGCTTTGGCGACACGCTTTTGATCGACGACCTCGAATTCAAGCTGCCGCCGGGCGGCATTGTCGGCGTCATCGGCCCGAACGGCGCCGGCAAGACGACGCTGTTCCGCATGATCACCGGCCAGGAAAAGCCGGACGCCGGCACCATTCGCGTCGGCGAGACGGTCAAGCTCGGTTATGTCGACCAGAGCCGCGACGCACTCGACCCGACCAAGACCGTATGGGAAGAGATCTCGGGCGGCGCCGAAGTGGTCAAGCTCGGCAAGTTCGAGGCCAACACCCGCGCCTATTGCGCGTCGTTCAACTTTCGCGGCGGCGATCAGCAGCAGAAGGTCGGCAACCTGTCCGGCGGCCAGCGCAACCGCGTGCATCTGGCCAAGATGCTGAAGACCGGCGGCAATGTGCTGCTGCTCGACGAACCGACCAACGATCTCGATACCGAAACGCTGGCCGCACTCGAAGACGCGCTAGAAAACTTCGCCGGCTGCGCCGTTATCATCTCGCACGATCGCATGTTCCTCGATCGTCTGGCGACGCACATCCTGGCCTTCGAGGGCGACAGCCATGTCGAATGGTTCGAAGGCAATTTCGAGGATTACGAGCAGGACAAGATCCGTAGACTCGGGCCGGAAGCCGTCAACCCGCACCGCATGACGTATAAGCGGCTGACCAGGTAGGGAACGGATTGGTTGCAAGCGTCCCAGGCTGCTCGTAGAATTACAGGAAGGAGACAGACATGCTTAATGTGGAGCTTCCTACCGCGCTGGAAAAACGCCTCGAGATCGTCGCAAGGAAAACTGGCCGGACAAAACACGACGTAGTCGTTGAGGCCATTGCCGAGCAAATTCAAGATTTGGAGGACGGACTAATCGCCCTCGAGCGCCTTAACGATGGTGAAGGTGAATGGCTTTCTCTGGCCGAAGCTAAGGAACGACTGGGATTGGACGATGCAAGCGACCGCAGTGACGGCTGATCGTGTGGACAATTCGTGTCGAGAAGCGTGCACTGAAGGATATCTCCAGATTGCAAAGGTCCGATCAGTGTCGGATTGTGGACTTCCTGGAAAACAGGCTCGCCCCGCGCGATAATCCACGCGAACTTGGCGAAGCGCTAACAGGACCGCTGGCAGGTCTCTGGAAATATCGTGTGGGCTCATTCCGAATTCTGACAAGGATCGACGATAGCGCCGTCGCAATTTGGGTGGTTCAAATCGGCGACCGTCGCGAGGTCTATCGATGACTCCAGTCGCGAAGGTGAGACCCGACTGGTCCGCCGCCCTCTACCTGAAATTCGAGGATGAGCGCACGCGGCCGGCGCGCGATCTCGTTGCACAGGTGCCGGTGCCAGAACCGCGCCTGGTGGTCGATATTGGCTGCGGACCGGGCAATTCGACCGAATTGCTGGTCGAGCGCTGGCCGCAGGCGCAAATCAGCGGCTTCGATACCTCGCCCGACATGATCGAGAAGGCCAAGGCGCGCCTGCCCGGCGTCAGCTTTGCGCTGGCGGATGCGGCGGCGTGGCAGCCGACCGAACCCGTCGACGTGATCTTCGCTAACGCGGTGTTCCAGTGGCTGCCGGAGCATCCGGCAGTCTTCCAGCGGCTGATGGGATTTTTGGCTCCCGGCGGCGCGCTTGCCGTGCAGATGCCGGACAACATGGCTGAGCCCTCGCACCGGCTGATGCGCGAGACCGCGGCCGAGATGCCGTTCACCGAAAAGCTCGAGCGCGCGGCTCGCGCGCCGCTGCCGCCGGTCTCGTTCTATTACGACCTTCTGTCGCCGTTCTCGGATCGGCTCGATATCTGGCACACGATTTACAACCATCCGCTGGCCGATGCCGAGGCGATCGTCGAATGGGTGAAGTCGACGGGGCTGAAGCCGTTCCTCGATCCGCTCGACGAAGACGAGCGGCAGCTTTTCCTGAAGCGCTACACGGCCGGGATCAGCGAAGCCTATCCGAAAACGGCAAGCGGCAAGGTGTTGCTGCGCTTTCCCCGTCTCTTCATCGTGGCGCGGCGCGCTGCTTAGGAACTTTTAGACCCTTTCCAGGGACTTGATTTAAGCCGGCATAAACTGGCTAGGTGCAAAAGAGGTTGCGCCGAGCTTTTTGCGGCGCCGACATGAAGCCGCAACGCCTGCGCACGGGACGAACTGAAAATGCATCGCGTCATCATCAGCGGCATCGGCGTTGAAATCCCCGAGGCTTCGATCACCAATGAGGAACTCGTCGCCAGCTTCAACAGCTGGGTGGACATGGAGAACGTCCGCCGCGAGGTGTCCGGCGAGCCGCTGCTGCAGAAATCGGACAGTGCCTTCATCGTCCATGCCTCGGGCGTCCAGACCCGCCATGTCATCGAACGGGAGGGC
Source organism: Mesorhizobium sp. M0136 (assembly GCF_040322515.1). Taxonomy (NCBI): domain Bacteria; kingdom Pseudomonadati; phylum Pseudomonadota; class Alphaproteobacteria; order Hyphomicrobiales; family Phyllobacteriaceae; genus Mesorhizobium; species Mesorhizobium sp. M0136. Next base: position 148,042 of record NZ_JAMYTP010000002.1, on the reverse strand, counting down.
ATCCTCGACCCGACCCGCATGGCGCCGCGCTTCCCGGCGCGGCCCGACGATGCGCTGTCGCTGGAGGCCGAGTTCGGCATCGCCTCGGCCAGCAAGGCGCTGGATCATGCCGGGCTGAAACCTGGGGATATCGACCTGGTGATCTGCTCGGCCTCGCACCATCAGCGGCCCTATCCGGCGATTGCCATCGAAATGCAGCAGGCACTGGGCACGAAGGGCGCCGGCTTCGACATGGGGCTTGGCTGCTCTTCGGCGGCGGCCGCGTTGCACATCGCCGTCAATCTGGTGCGGGCAGGGGCGCATAAACGCGTGCTGGTGTCGACGCCGGAGATCATCACCGGCCATCTCAATTTTCGCGACCGGCAGACGCATTTCATCTTTGGCGACGCTTCCGTGTCGATGGTCGTCGAAGGGCTCGCCCAGGGCGAGAAGCGGCCGGGCCGATTCGAGGTGCTGGATACGCGTACCTGGACGCAGATGTCGAACAGCATCCGCACCAATCTCGGTTATTATACCCGCGCCACCCAGGACGATCCGTACATGATCGATCTGGAAGGCAATCTGATCAAGCAGATCGGCAACAAGGTGTTCAAGGAAGTCACCGTTGCCGGCCACAAATTCATCGTCGAGTTCCTGGCCGAGCACGGGCTGACGCCACAAGCGATCCGGCGTTTCTGGCTGCATCAGGCCAATGCGCGGATGAACGCCATGATCCTGAAACTATCCTTCGGTCATGAGGTCGACCATGACCGCGCGCCGATGGTGCTGGAGCGCCTCGGCAACACCGCCGCCGCCGGCGCCATCATCGCCCTGTCGGAGAACCATGCCGACATGAAGGCCGGCGACTACGGCCTGCTCTGCGCGTTCGGCGCCGGCTACTCGATCGGCGGCGCGCTGTTGCGCATGCTCTGACTGTTTCGGCGCGGACGGCACCGGCATCGGAGCGCGCCTGGCAAATCGCATCAGTCCGCTTGATCGGAGCATCAGCGCTTTCGACTGGACCTGATGAGCTGACCGCGGCTAATTGCGCGTATCACGCGAGGCACGAACCCATGCTGGATCTTTTTCCCGAAGCCGAAACTCCGGTCGAGATCGTGCCCGCGCGAAAACTCGCCGCCAGGGTGGCAGCGCTTTACCTCGCACCGTTCGATCATTTCGAGACACGGGCAGTGGATACGTTGCAGCTCGGCTTCGATGGCATCGATGGCGATTTCCACGTCGGCACGACGCGGCGCTCCGGCGGGCGCGAGCCCTGGTATCCGCGCGGCACCGAGATGCGCAACGAGCGGCAATTGTCGTCCGTGGCAGCGGACGAACTGGCAATCGTCGCTGAACGGATGGGCATCGCCGAGATCAAGCCGGAATGGATCGGCGCCAATCTCGTGATCGAAGGCCTGCCGCACCTCTCGATGCTGCCATCCGGCACGCTGCTGTTCTTCAAAGGCGGCGCAACCGTCAAGGTCGACGCGCAGAACGGGCCTTGCCGGATCGCGGGCAGGTCGGTCGCCGAGCATGCCGGGATGGCCGACGTCGAGGCCGGCGCGCTGCTGTTCCCGAAAGCGGCGAAGCGGTTGCGCGGGCTCGTCGCCTGGGTCGAGAAGCCCGGCACGATCACTGCCGGCGAGGAGATTTCGGTGCGCGTGCCGGAGCAGTGGATTTACCGGGCCTGATTGTTTTCCAGGCAAGGCGGCAAAGCCAATCAAAGCCGCGCGCGGCGTATTTTGTTCTTGCTTTGTGCCGGCAGCTATGCTACTAATTTCGGTATGGTGCTAATTGGCTCCAACGATCCGCCCTCCGAGGCGGTTTTTTTGTTTCTGGCTTTGAAAGTTCCGATGTTGCCGGACTGACGTCGGCAGGACAGAGGGGGGCGCCGTAGAACTCGACGCGTGTATCTGCCATCGCTCTATTCCTCGTCCTCATCATCGAGCAGACGGGTGGCACGCCAGCGGGTTAGCACGATGTTGGTTTGCTCGATGACGAAGAAGCGCGCGGAATCGCGGTCATAGCCTTCGGCCAGCAGCTTTTCGTAGTCGGTGTGGGCGTGGCGAATATGCGCTATCGTCGCCAGCCAGACCGCAATGCTCGGTGGCAAGGTCTTCATGTGCACGGCGCCGGCATCGGCACGGATCTTTTCCATGTCGGCATAGGGCGCCAGCGGCAGGAGCGCTGTCAGTGCCTTGGCGATGGCGCGGCGGCGGCCGGTCGGGGCGCTCACTGCCCGTCCGATCTGGACGACTCGTCCCGCCCGGCCATGGTCGCCTCGGCGAAGGCATCGGTCGAGGCGAAGTAGGGCTTGATGTCGATGACCGGCGTGCCGTCGAGCACGTCGATGGCATCGAGATCGATGCGGCCGGTATCGATATCGACGGCAACCAGCCTGGCGACATGCAGCCCAATTGGGTTCGGCCGGGCAGGGGAGCGCAGCGAAAAGACGCCTTTCGGCTCCATGGCATGGCGGGGTTTCTGGATAATCAGTTGCCGCGGCGCATGGTGCAGCCAGGACAGGACGATCACGTGGCTGGCGCGTTCCAGCCCAAGCAGGCCCTCACGATAAAGCGGGTCGATGACCAAGTGCGCCGGCTGTCCCGTCTCCCGCGCGGCCTTCATGTTTTTGGGGCAAGTCTCCCGCGTGATCCAAGGCGAAGCGATGCGGCCGATGAAGACGACATGGCCATCCGGCGGCATCGTTGCCGGGTCGGTTTCCAGGAGCTTTTCGCCGCTGCGCGTTTCGAACATGGGCCTCGCCTCGATGCATCCGGCTTTGCGCGATCCGCTGCGCATGCGTCATTTTCTTGTCCGGAAGCGACATAGCGCTTGCAAGCCTATCAAAACCGACATAAACATATGTTTATATCTTTTCAAAGAGAATGCTCGCATGCATGTCGCTCTCGACACGATGGTAGATACATTGAAGGCGGCTGCCGAATCCAGCCGGCTGCGTATATTGGCGCTGCTGTCGCGCGGCGATCTGACCGTTTCAGATCTCACCGAAATCCTCGGCCAGTCGCAGCCGCGCGTCTCGCGGCATTTGAAATTGCTGCTGGAGGCAGGGCTGATCGGCCGCTACCAGGAGGGCTCGTGGGCTTTCTTCCGGCTTTCGGATTCCGACACGTCGCGCGATTTTGTGCTCAGGCTGGTCTCCGGCATCCGCGGCGCCGATCCGCAGGTCGAGCGTGATCTCGAACGGCTGGCCGCGGTCAAGCGCAAGCGGCAGGACCGGGCTGCCGAATATTTCTCGGTCAACGCCGCAAGCTGGGACCATATCCGCTCGCTGCATGTGCCGGACCGCGCCGTCGAAGCAGCCCTCATCAAGCTCGTCGGCAAGCGGCCGTTCCAGTCGATGCTCGATCTCGGCACCGGCACCGGACGGCTGCTCGAGATCTTTTCGCCGCTCTATCGGCGCGGTATCGGCATCGACATGTCGCGCGAAATGCTGACGGTGGCGCGCGCCAATCTCGACAAGGCCGGCATTTCGAATGCGCAGGTGCGGCAGGGCGACATTTTCGCGCCGCCGGTCGAACGCGACGCCTTCGATCTCGTTACCATCCATCAGGTGCTGCACTATCTCGACGATCCTGCCCGCGCCATCCGAGAGGCGGCGCGTCTGTTGCGCCCGGCTGGCAGGCTGGTGATCGTCGATTTCGCGCCGCACACGCTGGAGTTCTTGCGCGAGGAGCACGCGCATATGCGCCTCGGCTTTTCCGACCGGCAAATCGCCGACTGGTTTTCCGAGGCCGGCCTCGAGCTCGAGGACAGCCAGGAATTCGAACCGCGCGGTGGCAACGAGGCCAAGCTCACCGTCAAACTCTGGCTCGGCCGCGATCGGCGCATGCTGATTGCCGAGCCTTCCAACGACAGACAACCGGCCAATGCGTATCCGATAGGGGAAACCGCCTGATGAACCAGTTCCGCTTCTCCCGCCGTCCCGACATCGGCGACAAGGTCAGGGTGTCGTTCGAGTTCTTTCCGCCGAAAAACGACGAGATGGAAGCAAGGCTGTGGGACACGGTCACCCGGCTGGAGCCGCTCAAGCCGAAATTCGTCTCGGTCACCTATGGCGCCGGTGGTTCGACCCGCGAGCGCACGGCCCGCACCGTCAAGCGCATCCTCAACGAAACGTCGCTGACGCCGGCGGCGCACATGACCTGCGTCGACGCGGCGCGCCACGAGGTCGATGCGGTGATCCGGGAGTTCGCCGATATGGGCGTCAAGCGTTTCGTCGCCCTGCGCGGCGATCCGGCCGAGGGCGTCGGCGCGGCTTACCGGCCGCATCCGGAAGGCTATGCCAATGGCGCCGAACTGGTCGATGCGCTGAAGGGCGCCGGCGATTTCGACATATCGGTCTCGGCCTATCCGGAAAAACATCCGGAGAGTCCGGATTTCGCCACCGATTTCGACATGCTGAAGCGCAAGGCCGACAATGGGGCGACGCGGGCGATCACCCAGTTCTTCTTCGACAACGATCTCTATGAGCGCTATGTCGAGCGGGCACGGCGGGCCGGCATCTACATACCGATCGTGCCGGGCATATTGCCGGTGCACAATTTCACCCAGGTCGCCAACTTCTCGGCGCGGTGCGGCGCCTTGGTGCCGGCATGGCTGGCCGAGCGTTTCGATGGGCTGCAGAACGATCCGCAAACGCATGCGCTGGTGGCATCTGCCGTGGCCGCCGAGCAGGTGCTGGACCTTGTCGAGCGCGGCGTCGGCGATTTCCACTTCTACACGATGAACCGGGCCGATCTGGTCTTCGCCATCTGCCACATGATCGGCATCAGGTCGCACGAAGTCGAGGCTGCGGGATCCGCCGCGGCGTAAGGCGGCAAGCTCCTTTTTGAAATGTCAAAGATCGGGGGAATGCAAAGGCCGGGCAAAATGCCCGGCCTTTTCAATGGTTTGTAATATTCGGTGCTGGTCTTCCCCCGCTCAGCGGCCTTATGGAAGGACGCCCATAATGAGGGCGCCGATGAATGCAAACGCAGCACAAATCATCAATGCGTTGATCGGCCTCGTCAGTCCCATGTCATAGCCTCCTCTTAAGAGCTATGGCGAGAGTCTAGGGTCATTTGTGCCACAGGCAAGCAGAAACTTTGCTGCAATGCGACGAGATTGTGGAATTTGCGACCTGCCGTTTGCCGTTAGGTATTGAAACTCTTGGTCAAAAGCCGGCGTTGGACCTGTGAATAATTTGTGGCGAAGCCGGGGCAGCAACGAGCATGGCAGCGCTACCGCGGCGGAAATCGGAATCGATTTCGAGCTGAGAGTCGGGGAACATGCTCTAACGCCGCCCGAACAAGCGACCGTCGATGGTGACGAGGCCGAGCGCAATCAGCGCCATGCCCGCCAATTCGAACAGTTCGAGCCGCTCGCCCAGGAACAGCAAGCCGAGCAGGATGGCACTGGCCGGCACGATGAGCGTGACCAGCGAGGCGTTGGTGGCGCCGGCCGAGGCGACGAGGTTGAAATAGAGGATGTAGGCGAAGGCGGTCGACAGCAGCGCCAGCGCCAGCACCGCCGCCCATACCGGCGGCGAGGCCGAAAACAGAGTGGCAGCGTCATAGGTGAACAGAACGACCGGGATCATGATGATGGTCGAGCAGGTCAATTGTCCGGCGGCAATGACCGGTGACGGCACACCCTTGAAGCGGCGGGCGATCATCAGCGCAACCGCATAGGAGACCGAGGCACCGATGAGCGCGAATTTCGCCCAGACCGGCCCGCCGAGCCCGGCGACAAGGCCAGGACCAATCATCACCGCCGTCCCCGCGATACCGAGGGCGATGCCGGCAAGCTTGTTCCACGACAGTTTTTCGTCGCTGGTCAGGGCGTTGGCGAGGATCAGCGTCCAGAACGGCGTGGTCGAATTAAGCACCGAGGCGACACCGGCGCCGAGCTCGGTCTGGCCGGCAAAGATCAGCGAGAAAGGGAGGACATTGTTGGCGAGCGCCAGCAGGAAAAACAGTCCGGCATGCGGCAAGGCGAGGCGAAAGGACGGACCGCGAACCGCAAGGTAGAGCTGCAACGCGGTCGCCGCGATGGCGACGCGAAACAGCACCAGCACCAGCGGAGGGAGTTCCGACACCGCAATGCGGGCAAAGAAGAACGAACCGCCCCAGATGGCGCCGAGCAGCAGAAGCTGGGCCCAGTCCTTGAGCACCATCGGCCCGCGCATCGTGGTGGTGGCAGCTATCGCCATTGGTCGTCCTCCCAGACGAGATGCCTTGCTCTCTTCAGGCATCTGTTCACGCTCTACCGGTCCGGCGGCAAGGGCCACCCGAAACCTGAGTGATGGCCTAGCTCGCTCATAACCGGCGCACAGAACGGCGTAGCGCCGCGAAGCCAGGGCGGCGAGACATAGAATTGTTTTCATTAGCCGCTAGCTTGGATTAATTGTGCGCAGCCTCAGTCAAGGGATTCGTCCATGCAGCGATTCGAAAATGCCCGCGAGGCAGCGCTGGCGCTTCGCCCGGACGATCCGATCTATTGCTTCCGCCCGCAGGTGCTGAAGGCGGACGCCAAACAGTTCATGGGCATGTTTCCCGGCAAGACCGCCTATGCGGTCAAGACCAATGGCGAGCAGATCGTGCTCAACGCGCTGGTCGAGGCCGGCGTCAGCGCCTTTGATGTGGCCTCGCCCGGCGAATTCGCCGCCGTGCGCGCCGTCTCGCCGGACGCCGAGATGCTCTACATGCACCCGGTGAAGGCGCAGTCGGACATCAGGCTGGCGCTGGAAAAATACGCCATTCGCGTCATTTCGCTCGACCATGAGGACGAGATCACCAAGCTGACCAGGGTGGTGCGGGCTCTCGACATCGATCCGGGCGCCATCACCGTGTTCGTGCGCATCCAGACGAAAGGCTCGGCGGCCTACGAACTGTCGAAGAAGTTCGGCGCCGGACCGGCCAATGCGGTCGAACTGGCCGAACGGCTGAACCGAACCGGCTACAAGGTCGGGCTGTGCTTTCACGTCGGCAGCCAGATCGAGGATCCCGACACCTACGAGCGGGCGTTGGCCTCCGCCGACTGGGTGCGCAACCGCGTCGGCTTCGACATTGCCGGGCTCGATGTCGGCGGCGGCTTTCCCGCCGAATACGGTCATGATCCGAACAGCCGCAAGCCGGAAATGCCGTCGCTCGGCCAGATCATGTCGCGGCTGTCGGGCGACCTCCAGGAGTACCAATTCGACCAGATGCAGCTGGTGGCCGAGCCCGGCCGGGTGATCGTGGCGCGCTGCCTGTCGCTGATCGTGCGCGTGCTGCTGCGCAAGGGCAAAAGGCTCTACATCAATGACGGCATCTGGGCGTCGCTGTCGGATTCATGGACCGGCAAGATCACGCTGCCGGCACGCTTCATCCCCGATCCGGCGATCCGCTCGCGCAATGGCGAGGACAAGACCATCGTGCCGTTCAAGGTCTGTGGCGCGACCTGCGATTCCGTCGATATACTGTCGCGGCCGTTCTGGCTGCCCGAAACCGTCGATACCGGTGACTGGATCGAGATCGGCCATATCGGCGCCTATTCGCTGTCGCTCCGGACACGGTTCAACGGCTTCTATCCCGATACTTTCGTCGAGGTGGCGACGCCATTCGACGAAGGCGATGCACCGCAGGGGTTTGCCAGCCTGGAGACGATGGCGGATTAGTTGATGGTGAATGGAAGCAGTTCTTGCGTTCCGTCCGCTTCGGTGAATCGTCACCCTTCACCCTTCACCCCCCGGTAGTCAGGCTACTCCGCCGCCGGCCTGGATGTTCTCGCCGGTCAGCCAGCGAGCTTCGTCCGAAGCCAGGAAAACCGCGACATCGGCGACGTCGCGCGGTGCTCCGATCCGGTCGAAGGGCGACATGCCTGCGGCCACGGCCCGGTCCCGCTCCGGAAGCAGGTCGGTGTCGGTGAAGCCTGGCGACAGCGCATTCACGGTAACGGCGCGCGGGCCGAGTTCGCGCGAGAGGACGCGGACGAACTGCTCGACGGCTCCCTTGCTGCCGAGATAGAGCGCCGTCTGCGTGAAGAACATCTTGGTTCCACCAGTGGAGACGGCAATGATGCGGCCACCGTCGCGAACGCGGCGCGCCGCCTCCTGAAGCGTGAAGAAGGTGCCCTTGGCATTGGTGCCGAACACATGATCGAAGTCCGCTTCGGTAGCCTCGACGAGCGGCTTTATGACGGCGACGCCGACATTGGCGACGACGATGTCAATCGGCCCCATCTGCCTTTCGGTTTCGTCGAACAGCCTGCGAATGTCGGGGATGCTGGAGACGTCCGCCTGGATGGCGACGGCTTTTCCGCCATTCCCTTCAATGGCGGCAACGACTTCCCTGGCGGCTTTCTCGTTGCCGACATAGTTGACGACCACGGCAGCACCCTTGGTTGCGAGCCCCTCCGCGATGGCGCGTCCGATGCCGCGCGAACTGCCGGTCACAAGTGCGGTTTTGCCTTCGAGTGGACGATGCATGGCTGTTCCTTCCGTCTGGATACGGCCGCCCCGATCGAGCGGCGTTCCAGCGATAGCTAGGGGCATGCTATTGCTCAGAGAATAGCCTATTATCTAACTGACTTGTTAAGCCTGGGGTACATAATGCGCGGAACCGAGTTTTCCGAACTCACGGCATTTGCAACAATCATCGAAGAGGGCAGCTTTGTCCGCGCCGCGGCCAAGCTCAGGATTTCGCCTCCAGCACTCAGCCAGACGATACGCGGGCTGGAAGAGCGTCTCGGTGTCCGCCTGCTCAACCGCACCACGCGCAGCATGTCGCCGACCGCTGAGGGCGAGAAGCTGTTTGCCCGCATCGCGCCGGCGTTCAGCGAACTGGAAGGGGCCGTCGCCGACGCGCATGCATCACGCGGCCGGCCGGCAGGTTCGCTGCGCATCAATGTTCCGCGCATTGCCGCCACGCGTTTCATCGCGCCGATCCTCGGTGACTTCCGCCGCGCCTATCCCGATATCGCCCTCACCATCATCGTCGACGACATGCTCACCGACATCGTCGAAGGCCGCTTCGATGCCGGAATCAGATTGGGTGAGCGGCTGCACAAGGACATGGTGGCGGTGAAGCTCAGCGAGGAACTCGAGATGGCCGCAGTGGCGGCGCCGAGTTACCTGGAGCATCGCCCGATACCCCGCCATCCCGCGGACCTGCATCAGCACCAGTGCATCAATTTCCAGTGGCCGAGCGGCGGCAATCTCTACCGCTGGGAGTTCGCCCAGGGCCAACGTGCCCTGGAAGTGGCCGTCAGCGGCGGCCTGACGGTAAACGATACGGACCTGATGATCGGTGCGGTTCTGGATGGGGTCGGCGTGGCGTACATGCTGGAATACCAGGTCCGGCCGTGGATCGAAGCGGGAAAGCTCATCCGCTTTCTCGAAGCCTGGTCGCCGAGATTTCCGGGTTTTTATCTATATCACGCGAGTTCCCGCCAGGTTCCCGCGCCGCTACGAGCGTTTATCGATTTCCTGCTGGCGAGGCAATGAATAGTGAATAGTGAATAGTGAATAGTGAATAGTGAATAGTGGTATCTCTGGTGCTCAAGTGCGGCTCCGGTACTATTCTTTTACCATTCACCACCCTCACAGCCTGGCCAGCAGTTCCGGCGTCGGCCAGCCGTCGACCGGCAAGCCCAGCCGCATCTGCTCCTTGCGGATCGCTTCGCGGGTGTTGGTGCCGAGGATGCCGTCGACGGTGCCGACGTCATAGCCTCTGGCCTCGAGCTTGGTCTGTAGCGCCTTCATCTGGTCGCCGTCGAGGCCCGGGTCGGGGTTGCGCGGATCGAATCGCGGAGCGCCCCCCAGCCGGGCGGCAAGATTTGCCGCTGTCAGGGCATAGGTAAAGGACTGGTTCCACTCGAGATAGACGTCGAAATTGTCGTAGGTCAGGAAGGCTGGCCCCTTGCGACCCATGGGCAGCGCCAGGCCTGCCTTCAGGCCGTTGTCGAGAAGCGGCGTGCCGTCGGGCCTGGTAACGCCCCACTGGCTCCATTGCGTCAACGGCAGCTTGTTGGTGCGTCCCGTCTGCTCCCACGGCAAGTTGTCGGGCACACGGACTTCCTCGATCCAGGGCTGGTCGCGCTTCCAGCCGCGCGACTGGATCTTGCTGGCCGTGCTCATGATCACGTCCGGCGCGCTGCCGCGCAGGTCGACCCGGCCATCGCCGTCGCCGTCGACGCCGTGGCCGAGATAGTCGGAAGGCAACATCTGCGTCTGGCCGATCTCGCCGGCCCAGGCACCGGTCACGTCGGCCGGCACCACGCCGCGATCGATCAAGATCAGCAGCGGCACGATCTGCGGCCGGAACAACTGCGGGCGGCGGCAGTCATACGAGAGGCTCACCAGCGCGTTCAGTGTGTGAAAATCGCCTTGCACGGCGCCAAAATCGGTTTCCAGGGCCCAGAAGGCGGCAATGACCGGCGCCTGGACGCCGTATTCGCGATCCGCGCGGGCAAAGACCTCGGCATATTTTTGCAGATTGGCCGCACCTTGCTTCAGCCGATGGGACGAGATCATGCGGTTCGAGAATTCGATGAAGGTCTGGGTGAAGACGCCCTGGGCGCGGTCGCGTGCCAACGCCTTCTCATCGAGGGTGGCGTTTTCCAGCGCGTCAAGACCGGCAGCGCCGACGCCGGCCGCCCTGGCCTCCACCGCCACGCCCTGCTTCCATGCCTCGAAATCGCCGCCGCATTGCTGTGCCGCGGCCGGCACGGCGCTCAGGAGCAGCGCCGCGAGAAGTCCAAAGCGCAATCGCATCGCCATCCTTCCGAAAAGATTACCAGCGGTTGCAGGCATTCGTTATTGGCTGTGTCGAAAAGCAGGCGGCAGGCCCGGTGTCAACGGGTGTTCTGCCGCAACCACTTCTTCCACGCGGCTTCGGAGCCGTTGAAGACGTTGATGTCGGCGTTTCCGGCCATGCCCGGCACGACGCCCGTTCCGGTATACTGCCAGAAGGTGAAGGGATGGCTGCCGTATTTCTGGCGCGGATGCCCGGCGACGGAGCGCAGCCAATAGGGGTAGCTGCGGAAACCCGACAAACCATTATCTTCGAAGAAGTCGACCGACGTGTAGATGATCGGCTTCTTGCCGTAGTGTTTTTCGACGATTTCGAGGAACGTGCTCATCTCGCTGCGTACCGTGGCGGGATCGGGCCGCAGCTTGCACGTCGGCGATTTCGGGTTCCATTCCATGTCGAGAACTGGCGGCATCGCCGAGCTGTCTTTGGGCACGTTCTGGATGAACCAGCGCGCCTGGGTCGCGGCCGGCGTGCAAAAGTAGAAGAAGTGATAGGCGGCGCGGGGGATGCCCGAGGCCTTGGTGCGGCTCCAATGCTCGTTGAAAGCTTCATCGAACCGGTCTCCGCCTTCGGTTGCCTTGATGAAAGCAAAAGAGATGCCGCTGGCCCTGGCCGCCGGCCAGTCGATCGAGGTCTGGTATTTGGAGACGTCGGTGCCGTGGACGGCATAGCTCCACGGTGCGCCGCTGTCCCATTCATGCGGGTCGGAATCGGCAAAACGCGGCGCGCGTACCACAACCGTCGCGGCACTGGACGACGATGGCGTCAGATCCTCGACCGTCGAGCAGGCACCAAGCAGCATCAGCGTGATGAGGACCGCGAAACGGCGCATCGCTACTTCCCGAGCCGGTTTCAGCCGGCCGCTGATGGGTCTTTCCGCGGGTGGCCCCTCGACCGGGCGCAGCGTGTCTGAAACCGACTTACGCGACGCGCCTGGATCTTCGTTTCATGCATTTCCCAAACCGTTGCGCAGTTTTGGGACGCATGCATTCAAGCCCCGCCGGACGGTCACCCCACAGGATCGCCCGGTCTGTCCAAGCGCGTCGCTTCGACGCGCTTGGCTCTTTTGTCTGTGCATGTCGTGGTCCCAAAACCGCTGCGCGCTTTTGGGCGACATGCACCTGTGATCGCCGATCATGGTTGATATTCGGTTGACGGCGCTCGACAAGAGCCGCGATTTTGCCGAAACAATGGCGGCAAATCGATGACATAGATCGAGCGCGCCGGGGGAACTCAAAATGCAGATCCTTTTGAAGTTCGTCAAATGGCTGCTCGGCCTGGCTGTGCTGGCCGCCGCGATACTCGCCGGCTGGCTGTATTTCGCGCCGCCGGAACTGATCCGCGTCGGTTCCGGCTATGCGGCCAAGATCGTCTGCTCGAACGTCTTCATCGCCGGGCGCGACGCCAACGACGTGCTCGCCGTCGATGTGCAGGCGCCGGGTCATCCGCTGCTGAAGCTGATGAGAGTGTCGGTGGACAAGGAGAAGGGAACGGTTTCGGCGGGCCTGTTCGGCGCGCTCGGCAAAAGTGTCGCGGTCGCTCGCGAGGGGCTCGGCTGCGCCTCGGTTCCCGACGGGGATATTGCCGCCGCCAAGGTTATCGCCGGCGCTCCACCGACGCCGGCGCCGCTGCCCGATGCGATGTGTCCGGAAGGCGACGATGTCGGTGCCTCGCAGGATCCCGAGGTCGTGAAGGTCCTCGACGATCCAGCAATGACGGGCGCCGGGATGCGGGCGGTGGTGGTGGTCAAGAGCGGCCGCATCGTCGCTGAGCGCTATGGCGACGGCTTTTCCGAAAAGACGCCACTATTGGGCTGGTCGATGACCAAGACGGTGAATGCGGCGATCGTCGGCACGCTGGTGAAGGGCGGCAAGCTGGCGATGACCAACCAGGGCCTGTTCGGTCCCTGGAAGGGAGATGGCCGCGCCATGATCAGCCTCGCCGACATGATGGCGATGTCGAGCGGGCTGGAATTCAACGAGGATTATGGCGACGTCGCCGATGTGACGCGTATGCTCTATCTCGAACCGGACATGGCGGGCTTTGCCGGATCCAAGCCGCTGACCGGCGAGGTCGGCAAGGTGTTTTCCTATTCGAGCGGCACGGCGGTGATGCTGTCCCGATTGTGGCAGGACGCGATCGGCGACAAGGACAAGGCGCTGGCCTGGCCGAGGGCCGCGCTGTTCGATCCGCTCGGCATGCACAGCGCGGTGCTTGAAGCCGACGAGCACGGCACCTTCGTCGGCTCGTCCTATCTCTATGCCACGGCACGCGATTGGGCGCGCTTCGGCCAGTTCCTGCTGCAGGGCGGCGTCTGGAACGGCAAAGAGATACTGCCCGCCGGCTTCGTCGACTGGATGCGGGAACCGGCAACTGCCTCGAAGGTCTACGGCAAGGGGCAATTATGGATCGAAGGACCGGGCGACGAAGAAAACCCCGGCGCCGGCATTGCCGCAGGCCTGCCCAAGGACACCTATTGGATGGAGGGGCATGACGGGCAAACGGTCGCCATCGTCCCCTCGGAGCAGCTGGTTGTGGTGCGGCTCGGCCTGACGCCGGCCAGGCTCGGCTACCGGCCGCAGGCGATGGTGGCGGCGCTGGTCAAGGCGCTGCATTAGGCTGTATCGATACTAAGGTGATGCCGGCCTGCAAACGGCGGTTTCCTGCGCTTCCGGCCTTCGCCGGGCCAAAGCACTCATGAGCGGTCGTGGCAGTTAAGGCTACGGCCGGCGTAGGCCGGTGCTCACGTACCCTAAAGGACGCTCCGCTCCGGTTCTCGCAACCCCACCGTTTTCGACTCGGCCTGACCTGAATCTCAACACATCCTGGCTATCGACCTGGGCCGATTACGGCGAGCCACGCATAGCCGCGACAAAGCGTTTGGAAACGGAAGCTTGCGCCGGTTCTTGCAGATTCCGAATCCAGAACCGCGCGCAACGATTCACGCGGCTCGACGTGGAATTTTTTCAGCCAGCCGCGCAACAGCGTGCGGAACCAGCTGGGCAAGGCTTCCTGCTGGCCAAAATCGACGACGTGCAGCGAGCCGCCCGGTGACAGGGCAGCAAGTGCCGCAGACACCGTCTTCTCCCAGCCGGGGATCATCGACAGCGAATACGAGACAAAGACGCGGTCGAAACTTTTGACGCCGAACAGCGCCTTTGCGTCGAAATCAGTGGCGTCGCCGCGCGCCAGTGTGACGCGGCCGGAGAGGCCTTCGCGCGCGAGGGCGGCAGCGGCCGTCTCCAGCATCTCGGCCGAAATATCGAGGCCGAAGAAGCGCGCGCCGGGATAGCGGCGGGCAGCCAGGATAATGTTGCGGCCGGTGCCGCAGCCAAGCTCGAGCACCGTGCCGCCGGCCGGCACATCCAGTCCGGCGATAAGCCGGTCGCGGCCGAGCAGATAATATTTGCGGGTCAGGTCGTAGATGTGACGCTGCCAGCGGTAGACACCGTCCATCAGTTCGGCATGGCTGGCCGGCAATTCGGTCGTGCTCATGCGGACCGCTTCACATAGAGATGGAAGCCGCCATAGATGGCCGAGCGATCGCAGGCCGAAAACTCGCGCGAGGCGTCGTTCTCGTAGCGCCACTGGTCGAGCAGCGAATTCGAGACGCGGCCGGGCAGCAGGCTGGGTTCCGCCGCGGTACGGAAGATGACGCGGGCGCCTGTCGAGGCGGTTCGGGTGATCTCGGCCCACAACCCGTTGAGCTGGCCGTCGGTCATCCAGTCCTGTGCATCGAGCAGCACGAAGCGGTCGACCGAGCCGGCATCCTTGCCGGCAAGGAACTCGATCAGATTGGCGTGGTGGATGGCAACGCGATCGACATTGTTGCGGATCGTCTTGTAGTTGCGTTTTTCGAGGTAGGCGGGCAGGGCGGCTTCGCCCGGATTAGGGTAGCGGCGGGCGAAAGCCTGCCAGGCGAAATAATTGGTCTTCAGCGGAAAATCGCAGGCGAGCTTTTCCAGTCGTGCCTTCAGCACGCTGGCCATGGTGCCGTCACCCGAGGTGATCAGCGAATCGTACTGGGCCGGCGGAATGCCGAGGCCGAACAGCGAGGCTTTTCGCGACGTCGCCCATTTCAGCAGCGGTTTTTCGAAGACCGGCGCCAGCTCTTCGTCGAAGAAGCGGCGCTGATCGGCGATGCTCTTGGCGTCCATGATGCCGGCCGGGTCGACGCCGAAAAATTTTGCGGTGCGGTGGCCCATGGCGATGAACAGGCCAAGCAGGCCGGTCTGGTAGAAATTGCGGTCGAAGACGGCGATGCGGCGACGACCACGCCAGTTGCGGCGCTCCCAATAATGGCGGCTGACGGGGTCGAGATGCGGTGCGATGAAGCGATCGTAGGCCTGCGAATTGTGCCCGGTCCCAGCCGCGCCGAAGAAACGGAACAGGTCGCCCTGCGACGGCAGGTGACGCACCGCTGCGAGCTTCATGCGGTTCAGCGCAATATGCGCGGCGTTGAGGTCGACGGCATCGATCCTTTCTGGCGACCGGGTGAGATAGGCGAGGATGTTACAGCCGCCGGAGGCAATGGTGACGATGCGGTGGCCCTTGCCGAGTTGCATTGCGTCCATGTCGATTTCGGGGTCTTCCCAGATCTGCGGGTAGACAAGGCCGGAGAACAGGAAGGCGAACAAGCGCTCGGAGATGCCAGCTTTCGACAGCGGGCGGTTCTGGTAGACGGCCTTGCCGACTTCCTTGCCGCGGCGAAAAACCAGTTCCCCAGAAATGTCCGTCATGGCAAGGCGATTCCCCGTTTGCTTGCCGCAAGCGGGTAACGCAGGTGGATGACAGGCCGGTGACAACCTGTTGAAGCGAGTTCAGGCCTCGCCAAGTCCGCCTGCGGTGGGTGTCGTCACAATGACTGCCTCGCCGGCGTCGAGCACCGTTTGATCGCAGGCTTTCAGCCTCTCGATCGCGCCGGTCTTGCGGCGGACCTTGGTCGAACCGGCCTCGCCATCACCGCCGCCGTCCAGCCCCCGCGGCGGGCGGTTGCGGTGCGAGGACAGGATCGCGCATTCCATCTTTTCGAGGAAGCGGATGGTGCGCTTGGTGCCGTCGCCGGCACTCCATTTGCCCTTGCCGCCGGAGCCCTCGCGGATGTGGAAATCCTCGAGCAATACCGGGAAACGCAGTTCCAGCACCTCCGGATCGGTCAGGCGCGAATTGGTCATATGGGTGTGGACGCCGGAGGTGCCGGCAAAGCCGCGGCCGTCGTTCATCCGGCCGGCCGGCGAGCCCGAGCAGATCGTCTCGTAATACTGGTACTGCTTGTTGCCGAAGGTGAGATTGTTCATCGTGCCTTGCGCATTGGCCATCGCCTTCATGGCGCCGAACAGCGCGTTGGTGACATGCTGCGAGGTCTCGACATTACCGGCCACGACTGCCGCGGGATAGGTGGGCTTCAGCATCGAGCCGTCGGGAATGATGATGTTGATCGGCCGCAGACATCCAGCATTCATCGGGATGTTGTCTTCGACCATGACGCGGAAGGCATAAAGCACTGCGGCTCGGGCGACCGGCTCTGGCGCATTGAAATTGTTCTTCATGACCGGCGACGTGCCGGTGAAGTCGACGGTGGCTTCGCGCTTCTGCCGGTCGATAGTGATCTTCACTTTGATCTTTTGCCCGGTGTCGGTCGGATATTCGTATTCGGAACTGTCGGGCAGCCGCTCCAGCACGCGGCGCACGCTTTCGGCGGCATTGTCCTGAACATGGCCCATGTAGGCTTCGACCACATCGAGGCCGAAATGCGCGACCATCTTGCGCAACTCGGCGACGCCCTTTTCGTTCGCGGCGATCTGTGCCTTGAGGTCGGCGATGTTCTGGTGCGGATTGCGCGCCGGGTAGGGGTGGTCGGTGAGCAGTGTCTCCAGGTCCTTCTCGCGGAACCGGCCGCGATCGACGATGCGGAAATTGTCAAACAGCACGCCTTCCTCGTCGACGGTGGTCGCAAGCGGCGTCATCGAGCCGGGCGCGGTGCCGCCGATGTCGGCGTGGTGGCCACGCGAGGCGACGTAGAAGAGAATGAGGGGTTCCTCCCTCCTTGAGGGGGAGGTGCCGCCGAAGGCGGCGGAGGGGGTCGCCGCGGCAGTGCTCGACGTTCTTGTGGTGCCTCCTGAGACGACCCCACCGGGCCGCTCCGCGGCCACCCTCCCCTCAAGGGGAAGGGAAAAAACAGGCGTCACCACGGTGATATCAGGCAGATGCGTGCCGCCATTGTAAGGCGCGTTCAGCGCAAAGACGTCGCCGGGGTGAATGTCGCCGGAATTGAGCCGGATGATGGTCTCCACCGAGCGATCCATGGAGCCGAGATGCACCGGCATGTGCGGTGCATTGGCGACCAGCGCGCCGTTCCGGTCGAAGACGGCGCAGGAGAAATCAAGCCGCTCCTTGATATTGACGGAATAGGCAGTGTTTTGCAGCGTTACGCCCATCTGTTCGGCGATCGACATGAACAGGTTGTTGAAGACCTCCAGCATCACTGGATCGGCTTCGGTGCCGAGTGCGGCGTGCCGGCGCTTCTTCTCGACGCGCCGCATCAATACGTGGTCCTTGGCGGTGATCTCGGCCTGCCAGCCCGGCTCGACGACAATGGTCTGGTTCGGCTCGATGATCAAAGCAGGGCCGGCGATCTTGTTACCAGGCTTCAGTGTTTCGCGAGGGAAGATGCCAGCGTCGCGCCAGACGCCGTCGACAAAGATTTTCCGGTTCCCGGAAGGACTTGCGGCCATATCTGCAACAACTGAATCGCTTTCATCGCGGCCGGTGCCGCCGGTGTCGGTACCTTCGACGCCGATCGATTCGACGATCATCGGCTTGTCGTCGTAGACAAAGCCGAACTGCGCCTTGTGCGCCGATTCGAAGTCCGTCTTGGCCTGCGCGATCGAGCCGTGACCAAAGTTCACAGGCAGCGCAGTATCGGTGCCGTCATAGCGGACCTGCAGCACCGGCTTCGAGGCGACCGCGTCTTCGGCGATGCCTTGTGCGGCGAGTTCGTCGATGACGGCTTTGCGCAGCGTTGCGATGAGTTCATCGACCGCCGCCCCGGAGTCCTCCACCAGCGGCTTCAGCAGCGCCTGCTGGCGTGACGCAAATACAGAGGACAGGCCGATGCCGTATGCCGATAGCAGGCCGGAGAACGGATGGATCAGCACCGCCTCCATGCCCAGCGCATCGGCAACCAGGCAAGCGTGCTGGCCGCCGGCGCCGCCGAAACAGTTCAGGAGGTATTCGGTGACGTCGTAGCCGCGCTGCACGGAAATCTTCTTGATGGCGTTGGCCATGTTTTCGACGGCGACGGTGACGAACCCCTCGGCGACGGCTTCCGGCGAGCGGCCGTCGCCGATCTCGGCGGCAAGGGCCGTGAATTTTTCGCGAACCGTCTGCACGTCGAGCGGTTCGTCCTGCCCCGGTCCAAAAATAGCCGGGAAGAACTCGGGCTGCAGCTTGCCCAGCATGACATTGGCGTCGGTGACGGCCAGCGGACCGCCGCGCCGGTAGGCGGCCGGGCCGGGGTTGGCGCCGGCCGAATCCGGCCCGGCGCGAAAGCGGCCGGCCTCGTAATGCAGGATCGAGCCGCCGCCGGCGGCGACGGTGTGGATGCGCATCATCGGCGCACGGATGCGCACGCCGGCGACCTCGGTGTCGAAGGCGCGCTCGTAGTCGCCATCATAGTGGGCGACATCGGTGGAGGTGCCGCCCATGTCGAAGCCGATGACCTTGCCGAAACCGGCGAGTTTTGCCGTCTCGACCATGCCGACGACGCCGCCGGCCGGGCCGGACAACAGCGCATCCTTGCCCTGGAACATATCGGCGGCGGTGAGGCCGCCCGACGACATCATGAACATGAGGCGAGGAGATTCCCTCCCCCTTGAGGGGAGGGTGGCGGCGAAGCCGCCGGGTGGGGTCGTTGCGGCAGTGCTCAACGTTCTGGCGGTGCCTTCTGAGATGACCCCCTCTGGCCGCTGCGCGGCCATCTCCCCCTCGAGGGGGGAGAAAACTCCAAGTTCCCCTGCCACCCTTTGCACATACCTTGCCAGGATCGGCGAAAGATAGGCGTCCACCACCGTGGTGTCGCCGCGGCCGACCAGCTTGATCAGCGGCGAGACCTCGTGGCTGACCGAGACCTGGGAGAATCCGAGCTTTCGACAGACTTTGGCGACGGCCTTTTCGTGCTCGGGGTGTTTCCAGGCATGCATGAAGACGATCGCGACCGCATCGATGCCGTCCGCCTTGGCTTGCTCAATAGCCGGGCGTACGGAAGCAATGTCGAGCAGGCGCTCGATACTGCCGTCGGCGCGAACCCGTTCGTCGATTTCGACGACACGCTCATAGAGCTGTTCGGGAAGGATGATCTGCTTGGCAAAGATATCGGGCCTGGCCTGATAGGCGATCCTCAGCGCATCGCGGAAGCCTTTGGTGATGAGCAGCAGCACGCGGTCGCCCTTGCGCTCCAGAAGCGCATTGGTGGCGACCGTGGTGCCCATCTTGACATCGCCGATCAGCGCGGAGGGGATCGGGGCGCCGGGCTGGACGCCGAGCAGTTCCCGAATGCCCTGGATGGCTGCATCGGCATAGACTTCGGGATTTTCCGAAAGGAGTTTCCTTGGATGCAGCCCGCCTTGCGGGTCCCGGCCGATGACGTCGGTGAAGGTACCGCCGCGGTCGATCCAGAAATCCCATTTTGCGGTCATGGCAGCGCTTCCGGGCATTTTCATTTAGGCATCCTGTTAGTGCTCAACGCTTTGTACGGTCAAGCGCTTGATGTTACACGCGGAAACGCAACGTTACGAAACTCATCATGATCTGACGCATTGTGCCCTCGATCGTCGCCGGCAACGGTGGCGTGATTAGAGGAGAGATATATCATGAAGAAACTCATTCTTGCGTCGGTCTCGGCGCTTGCCTTGCTTGGCGTTGCGGCCTGCAGCGACAGCGGCACCGACAACACCACGACGCAGAGCACCAACCCGCCGGCATCCGACCAGACGATGAAGCCGGCTACTCCTGACGCCAACAAGCCTGCCGAGCCGGCTCCGGCTCCGGCGCCTGCGCCGGCTGCCCCGGCGCAGTAGTCGCAGTAGTCAACGTGACAACCAAGAAAGGCCGGCCTCACACGCCGGCCTTTCTGCTGCTTACGATACCCGCGCATTGTGGCTGAATGCGACGACACGGGTTTGCGCGCAGCGGCTTCCGTCTGCAGATTTTCCATGGGTAAGCACTAGCGCCAGCCGCCTTAGGCATTCCGCCAAATCGATTGGGCCAGCCCTGCGGCACTGTCTTGGCTTGATAGCGATGGGTGGTTGGCCCTATGAAGCCCCCATGTCGATTTGGGACCGCCTCGGCGACTTCGTCACACGCGTTTCATCTTCAGCGTCGTCAGGCGTCGCCGAAGTGGTCGAAGCCGTGCGTACGGTTTTCTCCGGCGATGCCGATTTGCGCCGGCGCGTTGCCTTCTCGGTGGCGATGATCGCGCTTTCGGCCAAGATGGCCAAGGCAGACGGCATCGTCACGCAAGACGAGGTGCGCGCCTTCCAGGAAATATTCGAGGTGCCGAAGGAACAGAGGCGCAATGTGGCGCGGCTCTACGATTTGGCCAAACGCGACATTGCCGGTTTCGAGACCTATGCCGAGCGTATGGCGCAGCTTTGCGGTTCGGGCCATACCAATTGCCTGATGCTGGAGGACATACTCGACGGGCTGTTCCACATCGCCAAGGCCGACGGGCTGGTGCATGAGCGCGAGGGCCAATTCCTGCACCGGATCGCCGAGATCTTCCGCATCGATGACGCGCATTACCAGAGCATCCTGGCGCGGCATGTCAATCTGGGTGCCGCCGACCCCTATGTCGTGCTCGGCATCGAGCGTGGGAAGCCGTTCGAGGAGGTCCGCAGGCGCTACCGCAAGCTGGTTTCCGACAATCATCCGGACCGGCTGATCGCACGCGGCCTGCCGCAGGAATTCATCAAGATCGCGACGACCAGGCTGGCGGCGATCAACGCGGCCTATGAAATGATCGAGCGAGGCCTGCGGCACGCATGAGCGGCTTTCCGCCCGACGAGCCGAGCGCCGAGGTCAGGGTATCGCCGAATTTCGGACCGCGGCGCGGGACGCCCGGACCCGATATGATCGTGCTGCACTACACCGGCATGGCAACCGCGGCCGCTGCCGAGGCATCGTTGTGCGATCCGGCCAGCGAGGTGTCGTCGCACTATCTGGTCCATGAGGACGGCCGCATTGTCCAGATGGTAAGGGAAAGCGACCGCGCCTGGCATGCCGGCAAGAGCTCGTGGTTCGGACAGAGCGACATCAACTCCTGTTCGATCGGCATCGAGATCGTCAATCCGGGGCATACGCTCGGCTATCGCAACTTTCCAAAACCGCAGATCGACGCGGTGATCGGCCTGTGCGCCGGCATCGTCGAGCGCCATTCAATTCCGGCGCAGCGGGTGCTCGCCCATTCCGACGTGGCACCGGGGCGCAAGGTCGATCCGGGCGAGAAATTTCCATGGAAAGCCTTGTTTGCTGCGGGCATCGGCCATGTTGTGCCGGCAGCACCGATCCGGCGCGGCGCCGTGCTGAAGCCAGGCGATACCGGCGCCGATGTTGAGGCACTGCAGTCGATGCTGGCGCTTTATGGTTATGGCGTCGAGATCACCGGCGCTTTCGACCGGCAGACCGAAATCGTGGTCGAGGCATTTCAACGGCATTTCCGGCAGCGCCTGGTCGACGGCGTGGCTGACGGATCGACGATCCGCACGCTGGAAAGGCTGCTCGCTTCCGTAAGGATAGCCTCTCTCAAATAACCTTTTGCCAGATTAAAAGTTACAATCTGTTACTCAAAGTGACTTGCGTCGCCTTCTTTGGCGCCAATTCCGTCGTCAAAGGCGATCCGTACAGATTGTCGGACGTCTATCCCCCCCAGATGTTCCGATGTTGATTGAGGGTATCTGCGCGAAGTTCTTTGTGCGGATCAAACAGAACAGGATCACATGCAGAAATTGACCGTTTTAACGGCAGCCATTGCTGCCGGCGTAATGACTTTTGCCTTCAGTGCGGCAAACAGCGCACCGCTGAGCCAGCGGGCCGATCAGGGCTTCAGTGCCGCAGCCGGCAAAACCGCCATGCCGAAGGGTGGTGCAAAAGTAGAGAAGACTGCCACCGCAAAAGTGGAAAAAGCGGCCGCGGTAAGGACGAAAAAGCCAGTCTCCGCGAAAAGGCCAACCGCTGCGACAAAGACAATCGCCAAACAGCATGTGAAGCGTAACCGCAAACGCATCGACCGCATAGCAACGGCGTCAGTCGCTCCGAAGAGCAGGCCAGCGCCCCAGGCGGCGGTTGTCGACGGCGGCGGACAGTATTCGGCGATCATTGCGCGTTATGCCGCCAGCTATGGCGTGCCGGTGTCGCTCGCCAATGCCGTCATCAAGATCGAAAGCAACTACCAGCCGAACCAGGTCGGCAGCGCCGGCGAGATCGGCCTGATGCAGATCAAGCCGGCGACGGCAAGAATGATGGGCTATAGCGGTTCGGTTCAGGGTCTCTACGATCCCGATACCAACATCAAATACGGCATGAAGTACCTTGCCATGGCGCGGGATCTCGGCGGCGGCACGACCTGCGGCACGATCCTGAAATACAATGCCGGCCACGCCGCCACACGGATGAACCCGGTGTCCGCAGCCTATTGTGGCAAGGTCAAGGTGCAACTGGCAGCGCTTGGAGCGCCCGCCTGACAAGGGATAACTTGCTTTTTCGTTTGCGTTTTCGGGCCCGAACCCCTTTATACGCCTTGCCAGCTGGCCGGGCGGCCGCACCCGCGAAGCCGAAAGGCTGCGGGTGAGGAAAGTCCGGGCTCCATGGAGACACGGTGCCGGTTAATGGCCGGCGGGGGCGACCCCAGGGAAAGTGCCACAGAAAGCAAACCGCCACGATCCAATCGTGGCAAGGGTGAAAGGGTGGGGTAAGAGCCCACCGCGCGACTGGCAACAGGAGCGGCACGGTAAACCCCACCGGGAGCAAGACCGAATAGGGACGGTGCGAGGGGAAACCCTCGGGGGCTGTTTCCGGCTCACCGTCCGGGTAGGTTGCGTGAGGCGCATGGCAACATGCGCCCAAGATGAATGGCCGCCGCGTTCTCGCCCCGCAAGGGGCGAGGGCCATACAGAACCCGGCTTACAGGCCAGCTGGCAGTTTTCTACCCATGTCGCGCAAGACAGCGAGGCTGCGGCCGATCGGTTGCTCGATCAAATCGAAGCCCGCTGGCAGCAAGTGGCCACTTATCCCTTCTCAGCTGCGCGCGCGAAGACATCGCGCCCGGCATCCGTCACCTGATCGTCGGCGAATACCTCACCCTGTATCGTGTCGTCGAAGAGGCGACCGAAATCGTTCGCGTCCTCCACGGCCGGCGCAAGATCGACGCCGGCTCAGCCACCGATTGCATCTAGCGACGCCTCGATCGCCTGCCAAAGCTCTTCCACCGGCTCGCAGCCGACCGACAGGCGAACGAAGCCGGGCGGTACGGCATCTCCCCTTTTTGATCGCCGTTCGGCCGACGTGTGCACGCCGCCGAACGATGTCGCTGCCTGCATCAAGGCGCAATTGTTGATGAAATCCTCGGCCTTGTCCTCCGAGGCGAGCACGAACGAGATGAGAAAGCCGAAGCGCTCCATCTGGGCGCGGGCAAGATTGTGCGATGGGTCGCTCTCCAGTCCCGGAAAGCGCAAGCCGCTGATCGCGGGATGGTTTTTCAGCCGTCGCGCTATCATTTCGGCGGAAGTGCACATGCGGTCGAAGCGCACGTCCAGCGTTTCGAGACCGCGATGCACCAGCCATGCCTCGAACGGCCCGGGGATGGCGCCCGACGTCTCGCGCCAGTCGGTCACCCTCGAGATAATGTCCGCGTCGCGGCTGGCGACATGGCCGAACAGCACATCGGAATGGCCGTTTGGTGCCTTGGTGTCGGCAGCAATGACGATATCGGCGCCGAGATCGAGCGGGCGCTGGCCGAAAGGTGTCATCGTCGTGTTGTCGACCACAAGCACCGCACCCGCTCTATGCACGGCTTCGGCGACGGCTGCGATGTCGCATATGTCCAGTCCTGGGTTGGCGGGTGTTTCGACGAAGGCAAGCCGATAGCCGTCGAAGCCGCCGTCGAGGAGGCTCGACGTCGGCCGGACATCGTAGGCAACGCCGAAGGCTTTCAGAAAACGGTCTGCCAGCGCTCGCGTCGTATGATAACCGTCGGACGGCAGCAGGATACGGTCGCCGGCTTTGAGCAGGCCGAAAAATATCGCCGAGATGGCAGCCATTCCCGAGGGAAAGGCGACGCATGGGGCGTCTTCCAAATGCGCCAGCATGTGCTCGACCGCATCCCAGGTCGGATTGCTGAAGCGGCCATATTGATCGAAGCCGGTGGCGTCGCCCGGCGCATGAAAGATGGCGGCCATCGTCAGGGGCAAGGGGATCGGGTCGCCCTTGGCCAGCCCGCCGCGGCGCAGATGGGGAAGTGCTGCGGCGCGTGACTTGGCTGTTTCGGACATGATTTCAAACCTCGTTACTGACCGGAAAAGGAGATGCCGAGGCTATGCGCGGCAGCGATCCGCAGCAAGTCGGCTCCGGTTGGGCCACACGGCTCTAAACGCTTCGTTAGGCTTAATAGAGGATAAAGACGGGAGTGCCGTCAAAGCTGCTCTCCCCAGTTGTGGCAGGCGCGTTTTGAAGACTGTTCCCGTTGACGCCCATAACACCCCATGATATCCCATTCCGATACTCAAGCCTTCGTTCCGTGTCAGGGTGAAGCGTACGCCAATCGGGCAGCCGCGGCGGCTGCGCGTTCGCCTGCGTTCGCCCGTCATAACGAAGTGGGTTTTGGACGCCGACCGGGCTGGGGCGGCGCGGACAGGAAGATGCAGAGGGGTGCGGCGGCGCAAGCGGCCGTAACGCGTAATGGACCGGTTTCTGTCGAACGCGGTGAACAGGATCGATGCGAAGGGACGGGTGTCCGTGCCGGCGCATTTCCGTGCCGTTGTGCAGAAACGCGGCTATTCGGAACTTTATGCGCTACGCTGCCTGGATCGCCCGGCGATGGATGTCGGTGGGCTCGACCTGCTCGATCGCTACGAGCAGCGCATCGCCCAGGAAGACCCGTTCCTGCAGACGGCGGACGACATGTCGTTCTTCTGCCATGGCGATGGAACGTTTCTGAAGCTCGACCAGGACGGCCGTATCACGATGAGCGATTTCATTCGCGAGCATACCGGCATTTCAGCGGAAGTGGCCTTCGTTGGCCGCGGCAATTTCTTTCAGATCTGGGAGCCCGGACGGCTCAGCGCCTATGGGACGGAAGCACGCGCCCGGCTTTTGCAGCTTCGGCAGGGGACGAAGCCCGGGGAGCGGCCGGAATGATGGCGG
Source organism: Mesorhizobium sp. M0136 (assembly GCF_040322515.1). Taxonomy (NCBI): domain Bacteria; kingdom Pseudomonadati; phylum Pseudomonadota; class Alphaproteobacteria; order Hyphomicrobiales; family Phyllobacteriaceae; genus Mesorhizobium; species Mesorhizobium sp. M0136. Next base: position 122,852 of record NZ_JAMYTP010000002.1, on the reverse strand, counting down.
GCGACGGCGATGAAGTTCATGCCGCTGGCGGACCAGCCCGCCACATTCCGGTCCTCCTTGCCGAAGTTCTGGAGGCGCTGGCCCCGACAAAAGGCGAGGTGATCGTCGACGGCACGTTCGGTGCCGGCGGCTACACCAAGGCCATTCTGGCAAGCGGAGCCTCGGTCGTCGCCATCGACCGCGATCCGGATGCGATCGCGGCGGGGCGGGCCCTTGAACAGCAGTCCGGCGGCAAGCTCAGGCTTGTCCAGGCACCGTTCTCGACGCTCGACGAGCAGGTTGAAAGTGCCGATGGCGTCGTGCTCGACATCGGCATCTCCTCCATGCAGATCGACCAGCCGGAGCGCGGCTTTTCGTTCCGGGCCGATGGACCGCTCGACATGCGCATGGCGCAGGCGGGCCTGAGCGCCGCCGACGTCGTCAACACCTTCAAGGTGGGCGATCTTGCCCGCATCTTCGGTTTTCTCGGCGAGGAACGCCATGCCGGGCGCATCGCCCGCATGATCGAAAGCCGTCGCGAAAAACGCCCCTTCGAGCGCACGCTCGACCTTGCCGATGCCATCGAGACGCATATCGGTCGCGCGCCGAAAGACAAGATCCATCCGGCCACCCGCGTTTTCCAGGCGCTGCGCATCTTCGTCAATGACGAACTCGGCGAACTGGCCAAGGCGCTGTTTGCCGCCGAGCGCGTGCTGAAACCGGGCGGGCGGCTTGCCGTGGTGACCTTCCATTCCCTGGAGGACCGCATTGTCAAGCGCTTCATCGCCGACAGAGCCGATTCAGCGACCGGATCGCGGCATCTGCCCGAGGCCCAGGCGCGCACCGCCACCTTCACCAAGAAGGGCGGCGGCGTGACGCCTGGCGATGCCGAGATATCAGCAAATCCGCGGGCGCGCTCGGCAAGGCTGCGCGCTGCGATCCGTACAGAGGCGCCGGCGCGTGCCGGCGATTTTTCGATTTTCGGCCTGCCAAAACTGCCTGGCCCAAAGCTTCCCGGCGCCGATCGACCGGGAGAGAGGTGAGCACGTGTTTCGTACCAGCGACATAGTCCTGATCGCCGTCATGGTTTCGGCGGCTGCCCTGACCTACAAGACCAAGCGCGAGGCCGAGGAGCAACTGGCGGCAGTGCACAAGATCCAGGCGCAGATCCGTTATGAAGAGGACACGATCGACCTGCTCAAGGCGGACTGGAGCCTGCTCACCCAGCCGTCGCGCCTGCAAAAGCTCACCGAAATCTACAAATCGCAACTGGGACTCGAGCCGGTCAATGCGCGGCAGATCGTCGGGCTGGACGATCTGCCGGCGAAACCCGTCAACATCGAGGACCTTTCATCGCAGCGGCTGGGCGGCATGGCCGATGTCGGCGGCAAGGATCCCGTGGTGACCGGAGGCATCATCCAATGATCAGCGGATTTCCAATCGCCGCCAGATTTCCAAAGGTTGGGAGGCTGCTGAAGCGCGGTTCGAAGCCCGGTGCGGGCGGATCGATCGTCGTCGAAGGAGCCCGCAAGGCGACCGGTGGCAAGGGCAGGACCCGCATCGTCATGACGATGGCGGTGTTCTTCGGCATCTATTCTACCATTGCAGGGCGGTTGGTCTATCTGGGTTTCCAGAATCCCGACCTGTCGGGCGGCCCGCAGAGCCGGGTGACGGCATCGCGGCCCGACATCGTCGACCGTAACGGTGAAGTGCTGGCGACCGACATCAAGACGGCGTCGCTGTTTGCTGAGCCGCGCCGCATCGTCGATGCCGACGAGGCGATCGAAAAGCTGTCGACGGTGCTTCCCGAGATCGACTACGAGCAGACATACAACAAGCTGAAGAGCGGCGCCGGCTTCGTCTGGCTGCAGCGGCAACTGACGCCGAAGCAGCAGGCCGACATCATGCAGCTCGGCATCCCCGGCTTCGGCTTCCGCACCGAAAAGCGCCGGTTCTATCCGGCCGGCGAAACCTCGTCCTACATTGTCGGCCTCACCAACATCGACAATCAGGGCATCTCCGGCATGGAGAAATACATAGACGAACAAGGCTTGAGCGACCTTCAGGCGTCGGGCCTGGCGGTGGCCAAGGATTTGAAACCGGTGCAGCTCTCGATCGACCTGCGCGTCCAGCATATCGTGCGCGACGAGGTCGCCACCGGCATGGAAAAGTACCACGCGATCGCGGCGGGCGCCGTCGTGCTCAACGTCAAGACCGGCGAGGTGCTGGCGATGGCCTCCGTTCCGGATTTCGATCCGAACAACCCCTATAATGCGCAGGACAAGGACCGGCTCAACCGAATGTCCGCAGGCCTCTACGAAATGGGGTCAACCTTCAAGAGCTTCACCACCGCCATGGCGCTCGATTCCGGCAAGATAACGCTGCAAAGCCGCTTCGACGCGTCGCGCCCGATCAGGATCGGCCATCAAACCATCCATGATTTCCATGCCAAGGGCCGGATACTGTCAGTTCCGGAAGTGTTCATCTATTCGTCCAATATCGGTTCTGCCAAGGAAGCCGAAGCGGTTGGCATCGACGGACACCGCGAATTCCTGCATCGCCTGGGAATCCTCGAGAAGATGCAGACCGAACTGCCGGAAGTCGCTCGGCCGACCGAGCCCAAGGTCTGGAAGCAGGTCAATTCGATCACCATCGCCTTCGGCCACGGCGTGTCGACGACTCCGCTGCAGACAGCGGTCGGCTGCGCCGCGCTGATGAATGGCGGCTATCTGATGGACCCAACCTTCCTGCCTCGCACGCAGGAGCAGGCGATGGCGGTGGCCAAGAAAGTGGTCAGCGACAAGACGGTCGAGGGCATGCGCTATCTCTATGCACTCAATGCCGAAAAGGGATCCGGTCGCAATGCACGGGTGCCAGGATACCGGGTGGGCGGCAAGACGGGAACGGCGGAGAAGGTCGTCAACGGCCGCTACTCGAAGGAAAAGAATTTCAACGCCTTCGTTGCAGCTTTCCCGATGGACGATCCGCAATACATAGTGCTTACGATCGCCGACGAACCGAAGCCGGAAAAGCCCGGCATGGGTGCTACGGCCGCCTCGAACGCGGGCATCATGGCTGCAAACATCATCCGACGTGCGGCTTCCATGCTTGGCGTGAAGCCAGATTTCAGCCATGAAAATGGTGCAACGCTGGTTTCCTATCAGTGATTCTTCGGGCGCGCCGGCAACTGCGCGCTATTTTGTTGCGATGAACGGGGTTCGATGAAGCTGAAAAATCTAGCCGGTATCCTGCCTGTCGATGGGACAGCTCCCTTCGACATGGAGGTTACAGGGATTTCGTCGGATTCCCGCCAGGTAACAGAGGGCGTCGTCTTTTTCGCGCTCACCGGCTCCAAGGCGGATGGCGCAGCCTATGCAGCCGACGCCGCGAGCCGCGGCGCCGCAGCGATCGTGGTCGGCAAGGGCAGTGCGGTCGCCGGGCTGCCAGTGCCGGTTCTTGTCGTAGACGATCCGCGCCTTGCGCTGGCGCAGAGTGCGGCCCGTTATTTCGGCAAGCAACCACAAACCATGGTCGCGGTGACCGGAACCAGCGGCAAGACCTCGGTCGCCGCATTCACCCGGCAGATATGGGAGCAGGCGGGTTTCGCCGCCGCCTCGGTCGGCACGACCGGCGTGGTGGCGCCGGGCCGCAACGAATATGGCTCGCTGACCACGCCGGATCCGGTGGCATTGCACAGGCTGCTCAAGGAACTGGCGGAGGCCGGCGTCACCCACGCCGCGATGGAAGCGTCCAGCCATGGCCTCGACCAGCGCCGGCTCGACGGCGTCAAGCTTACGGCCGGCGGCTTCACCAATCTCGGCCGCGACCATATGGACTATCATCCGACGGTCGAGGACTATCATCGCGCCAAATTGCGTCTGTTCGACGCGCTGCTGCCGAAGGGCGCGCCGGCCGTCATCTTTGCCGACGACCCGTGGTCGGAGCCGACGATCAAGGCGGCGCATGCTGCGGGACTGAACGTGCTGACGGTCGGACGCCACGGCGATTTCCTGCGGCTGAAGCGGGTCGAGCACGAGCGCCACCGCCAGCGCGCCGAGGTTGAAGCGGACGGCGTTCTCCATGAAGTCGACTTGCCGCTGGCTGGCGACTTCCAGATTGCAAATGCGCTGGTGTCGGCCGGCCTCGCCATTTCGACTGGAACATCTGTTGCCAAAGCGTTGATGGCGCTGGAGAAATTGAAGGGCGCGGCGGGACGGCTCGACCTTGTCGGGACGGCCGCCAACGGCGCGCCCGTCTATGTCGACTACGCTCACAAGCCGGATGCACTGGAAAACGTGCTGGCTTCGGTGCGCCCCTTTACCACGGGCCGCGTCATCGTCGTATTCGGTTGCGGCGGCGACCGCGACCGGGGCAAGCGGCCGATCATGGGCGAGATCGCCACAAGGCTGGCCGATGTCGTCATCGTCACCGACGACAATCCCCGCTCGGAAGTCCCCGAGACGATCCGCGCCGCGATCCTGGCGGCTGCACCGGGGGCGATCGAGATCGGCGACCGGCGCAAGGCCATCCACCAGGCAGTCGGGATGCTTCACGCCGGCGATACGCTGATCGTGGCCGGCAAGGGCCATGAGGAAGGCCAGACCATCGGTGCCGAGACGCTGCATTTTTCCGATCACGAGGAAGTTCGCTCGGCGCTCAGGGAGCAAGCGGCGTGAGCTATCTGTGGACCTCCGAGGCGCTGGTTGCCGCCATGGATGGCCGGCCGCTCGGTCCGATGCCTGAAGGCATCGCCGGCATTTCCATCGACAGCCGCAGCCTGCAGCCGGGAGACGCCTTCTTCGCCATCAAGGGCGAGGCCATGGACGGCCATGATTTCGTCACCGCCGCCATAAAGGCGGGCGCCGGCGTGCTGGTCGTCGCCGAGGGCAAGCTGCCGTCGCTGGGGCGGCTGACGGCACCGATGATCGTCGTGGAGGATGTGCTCGTCGCGCTGGAAAAGCTCGGCGTTGCGGCGCGCGCACGCTCAAAGGCGAGGGTGATTGCCGTGACCGGATCGGCGGGCAAGACCACCACCAAGGAAGCACTGCGCCACGCTCTCTCCGCGGTCGGTACCGTGCATGCATCGGCCCAGTCGTTTAACAATCACTGGGGTGTGCCGCTGACGCTGGCGCGTATGCCGCAGGATTGCGATTTTGCCGTCTTCGAGATCGGCATGAACCATCCGGACGAGATCCGGCCTCTGGTCAAGATGGTCCGGCCGCATGTCGCCATCATCACGCTGATCGCGGCCGCTCACCTCGGCTTCTTCCGCAACCTGGACGAGATTGCCAAGGCCAAGGCGGAGGTTTTCGAAGGACTGGAGCCCGGTGGCGCCGCCCTTCTCAACCGCGACGACTCGCGCTGGAAGCTGCTGGAGAAGATGGCGAAAGAGGCCGGCGTCGAGCATGTTTACGGATTCGGCGAGAATGCCCGGGCGACCTTCAAACTGATCAAATGCGAACTCGATGCCGATCATTCCGTGATAACCGCCAAGATTGGCGGGCATGAGATCGTCGCCAGGATCGGCGCGCCGGGCCGCCATATGGTGCAGAATGTGCTGGCGGTGCTGGGTGCAGCGCATCTGGTCGGAGCCGACGTCACCAGGGTTGCGCAGGCGCTGGCCGATCTTTCGCCCGAACGCGGACGCGGCAAACGCTATATGTTGCGCCACCCCAAAGGGCCGATCACGCTGATCGACGAGAGCTACAACGCCAATCCGGCGTCGATGAGCGCTGCAATGGCGCTGCTCAACACGACGCCGGTGTCGGGTGAGGGCAGGCGCATTGCCGTGCTCGGCGATATGCTCGAGCTCGGCGGCCATTCGGCGAAATTGCATGCCGCCCTTGCCGACCTGATCGTCGGCACCGACACGCGCACGGTTTTTCTCGGCGGCCCGGAAATGCGGGCGCTGGCCGACGTTTTGCCCGGCGAGATCAGGACGGAGTACCGCGCCGGCGCGGAAGATCTGAAACCGGTGCTTCTGTCGGAGTTGAGGCCGGGCGACGTGGTTATGATCAAATCGTCGAAAGGCATAGGCTTCTCAAAGCTGGTCGAGGCATTGCTCGGCAAGTTTCCGGCGGAAGCCACAACCAGCAGACAGACCTAGGATCGGTCCGGGGGACGCAAGCGCATGTTAACACTGCTCGTCGAATTTGCGGACAAGATCTCGGTCTTCAACGTCTTCCGCTACATAACTTTCCGCACCGGCGGGGCGCTGATCACAGCGGCGCTGATCGTGTTCATCTTCGGACCGACCATCATCAATTCGCTGAGGCTGCGGCAAGGCAAGGGACAGCCGATCCGCGCCGATGGGCCACAGACGCATTTCAAAAAGGCGGGAACGCCGACCATGGGCGGGCTGATGATCCTGTCCGGCATCATCGGTTCGTCACTGCTGTGGGCGAACCTGTCGAGCATCTACGTCTGGGTGGTGATGCTGGTGACGCTGGGGTTCGGCTCGATCGGCTTTTACGACGACTACCTCAAGGTGACGAAGCAATCGCATCTCGGCTTTTCCGGCAAAGCGCGGCTGGGGCTCGAATTTGCCATCGCAGGCATCGCCGCCTGGGTGATCATGCATAACGGCCAGGCGCCGTTCTCGTCATCGTTGACATTCCCTTTCGCCAAGGAGTTTCTCGTCAATCTCGGCTGGTTCTTCATCCCGTTCTCGTGCTTCGTCATCGTCGGCGCCGGCAATGCGGTGAACCTGACCGACGGCCTCGACGGACTGGCGATTGTGCCGATCATGATCGCGGCGGCGTCCTTCGGCGTCATCGCCTATCTCTCCGGCAACGCGGTATTCGCCGAATACCTTCAGATCCATTTCGTGCCCGGTACCGGCGAACTGGCGGTGGTCCTTGGAGCGGTGATCGGCGCCGGACTCGGCTTCCTGTGGTTCAATGCGCCGCCGGCGGCCATCTTCATGGGCGATACCGGCTCGCTGGCGCTGGGCGGGCTGATCGGCACGGTCGCGGTGGCGACCAAGCACGAGATCGTGCTGGTCATCGTCGGAGGCCTGTTCGTTGTCGAGATATTCTCGGTCATCATCCAGGTCGGCTATTTCAAGATGACCGGCAAGCGCGTCTTCCTGATGGCGCCGATCCACCATCATTTCGAAAAGCTCGGCTGGACCGAAAGCCAGGTGGTGATCCGCTTCTGGATCATCGCCGTCATCCTGGCGCTGGTCGGCCTGTCGACCCTGAAGCTCAGATAGGAGGCCGCTTGATCCCCGCCGCATCTTTCTCAGGCAAGCGCGTTTCGCTCTTCGGGCTCGGCGGCTCGGGGATCGCCACGGCGCGCGCGCTGATCGAAGGCGGCGCAGATGTGCTGGCCTGGGACGACAATCCCGACAGCGTCGCCAAGGCTGGCGCGGTCGGTATTGCAACCGCAGACCTGCGCGGCGCGGACTGGGCGAGGTTTTCCGCCTTCGTGCTGTCGCCCGGCGTGCCGCTGACGCACCCGAAGCCGCACTGGACTGTCGAGCTCGCGCGGGGCTCCGGCGTCGAGATCATAGGCGATATCGAGCTTTTCTGCCGCGAGCGGACGGCGCGGGCGCCGGAAGCACCTTTCATTGCGATCACCGGTACCAACGGCAAGTCGACGACCACGGCATTGACGGCGCACATACTCAAGTCGGCCGGGCGCGACACGCAGATGGGCGGCAATATCGGCCGTGCGGTGATGACGCTCGATCCGCCGCAGCCCGAGCGGCACCATGTGGTTGAGTGCTCTTCCTACCAGATCGACCTTGCCCCCTCGATCAATCCGACGGCCGGCGTCCTGCTCAATCTGACGCCGGACCATCTCGACCGCCATGGCACGATGCAACACTACGCCTCGATCAAGGAGCGGCTGGTGGCCGGCAGCGAGACGGCAATCATCGGCGTCGACGATTCCTGGTGCGCCCAGATCGCCGACCGGCTGGAGCGGGCCGGCCGGCAGGTCATTCGGATTTCCAAGCGCCTGCCACTGACCGACGGTTATTTTGCCGACGGGACGAATTTAATGGAAGCCGTGCACGGACGCTACAGCCGGGTCGCCTTCCTCGAAGGCATCGGCTCGTTGCGCGGCCAGCACAATGCGCAGAATGCGCTGGCCGCCGCCGCCGCCTGCCTCAAGGTCGGGCTCGAGCTCGGCGAAATCCAATCCGGACTGGAGAGTTTCCCGGGGCTGGCGCACCGCATGGAGCAGGTCGGCCGCAAAGGGCATGTGCTGTTCGTCAACGATTCCAAGGCGACCAATGCCGATGCCGCTGCACCGGCGCTGTCGAGCTTTGCGCGTATCCATTGGATTGCCGGCGGCCTGCCGAAGGAGGGTGGCATCGAGCCCTTGCGCGGCTTCTTCCCGCGCATCGCCAAGGCCTATCTGATCGGCGAAGCTGCACCGGCCTTTTCGGCGACGCTGGGCGAGGCGGTGCCTTACGAGATCTCAGGCACGTTGGCCGCGGCAGTCGAACACGCCGCCCGCGATGCGGCCAGGGATAGTAGCGGCGAAGCGGTGGTGCTGCTGTCGCCGGCCTGCGCCAGTTTCGACCAGTTCAAGAATTTCGAAGTGCGCGGCGAGGCGTTCAGGCAGGCCGTAACCGCCATTGATGGCGTGATGCCCATCGGAGGGACTCGATAATGCAAAGCCGTCTCGACAAAAGCCCGGTTGCGACCTGGTGGTGGACGATCGATCGCTGGTTCCTGGCGGCGTTCCTGTCGCTGATGGGGCTCGGCATCGTTTTGTCCTTCGCCGCAAGCCCGGCGGTGGCCGAGCGCATCGGGCTCGACAGTTTCCACTTCGCGACGCGCCAGATTATCTTCACCATTCCGGCACTTGGGGTGATGCTGGCTGTCTCGTTCCTTGAATCCAGGCAGATCCGGCGCATGGCGCTGGTCATGCTGTGCATCATGCTGTTTCTGATGGTGGCAGTGCTCTATATCGGCGTCGAGGTGAAGGGCGCGCGGCGCTGGGTGTCGCTTGCCGGCCTGTCGATCCAGCCGTCCGAGTTCCTGAAACCGGCCTTCGTCATCATCTGCGCCTGGCTGTTCGCCGAGCACAAGCGGCAGCCCGACATTCCGGGCAATCTGTTCGCCATGTTGCTGCTTGCACTGGTTATCTCGCTGCTGGTGGCGCAGCCTGACCTGGGGCAGACCATGCTGGTGCTCGGCACCTGGGGAGTGATGTTCTTCATGGCCGGGTTGCCGTGGCTGTGGATCGTCGCGCTGGGTGCTGCCGGCATCGGCGGCGTGTTCGCCGCCTATGCGGTGTTCCCGCACGTTGCCGGCCGCATCGACCGCTTCATGACCGGCGAGGGCGACACGTTCCAGGTAGACATGGGCCGCGAGGCGCTGATCAATGGCGGCTGGTTCGGCGTCGGGCCGGGCGAGGGTACCGTCAAGCGGGTCATCCCCGACAGCCACGCCGACTTCGTCTTCTCCGTCGCCGGCGAGGAATTCGGGCTGATCATGTGTTTCTTCATCATGTCCATCTTCGGCTTCATCGTGCTGCGCGGTCTCAACACGGCGCTCAAGGAGCAGGATGATTTCACCCGCTATGCGGTTGGCGGCCTGGTCACGGTCTTCGGCCTGCAGTCGGTCATCAACATGGCCGTCAATCTGCAGCTGATGCCGGCCAAGGGCATGACACTGCCGTTCATCTCCTACGGCGGCTCTTCGCAGATCGCGATCGCCATCTCGATGGGCATGGTGCTGGCGCTGACGCGCAAGCGCCCGGAAAAGCGCAAGCAGCTGGGCTTCATGCCGTCGCCGCGTGCGATGCCGGCGGAGTGAGATGGCAAAGGGGGTCATCCTGCTGGCGGCAGGCGGCACGGGCGGACACCTGTACCCGGCCGAGGCGTTGGCGCACGAACTGACCAGGCGCGGCTGGACGGTGCATCTGGCGACGGACGAGCGCGCCGAGCGCTTTACCGGGCAGTTCCCAGCAGCCGCCATCTATCCGATCCAGTCGGCGACGATGGGGTCGAAAAATCCTTTTGCCGTGCTCGCCGCGTTTTGGAAAATCTGGCGCGGGGTGCGGCAGGCCTCGGCCGTCATCGCCAGCATCAAGCCCGCCATCGTGGTCGGCTTCGGTGGTTATCCGACACTGCCGCCGCTTTACGCGGCGACCCGGCGCAAGGTGCCGACGCTGATCCACGAACAGAATGCGGTGATGGGCCGCGCCAACCGCGCGCTTGCCGGCCGCGTCGACGCCATTGCCGGTGGGTTCCTGCCGGAAGACAGCAGTGCCGCAGGCGCCAAGACGGTGACCACCGGCAATCCGGTCAGACCGCAAGTGCTGGAGGCGGCGAAGACACCTTATGCCGCATCGGCCGACGAAGAGCCGTTCCGATTGCTGGTGTTTGGCGGCAGCCAAGGCGCGCAGTTCTTTTCCGACGCGGTGCCGGCGGCAATCGCCCGGCTTTCCGACGCACAGCGCAGGCGGCTGGCGATCACACAGCAGGCGCGCGCCGGCGATGTGACGCGGGTGAAAGCCGCCTATGCCGCACTTGGCATTGGGGCCGAGGTGTCGCCGTTCTTCACCGACATGGCAAAGCGGCTGGCGGCGGCGCATCTGGTGATGTCGCGCTCCGGCGCATCGACCGTATCGGAAATCGCGGTGATCGGCCGGCCGGCGCTGCTGGTGCCCTATCCGCACGCGCTCGACCACGACCAGGCGGCGAATGCGGCGGCCCTTGCGGCAGCGGGCGGCGCCGAGGTGCATCCGCAATCCACGCTTTCGCCCGAGCACATTGCTGCGTTGATCGGGGCCCTGATGGATGATCCGGGCAGGGCGGCGACAATGGCCGCGGCGGCGAAATCGTCAGGAAAACCGGATGCCGCGCGGTTGCTCGCCGATCTGACAGAGGCTATTGCGTCCAGGAAATCCGTTTCGGAATTCAGGAAGGAGACGCACGAATGAAGATGCCACAGACGATCGGCCTCGTGCATTTCATCGGCATTGGCGGCATCGGCATGAGCGGCATCGCCGAGGTGCTGCACAATCTCGGCTACAAGGTGCAAGGGTCCGACCAGGCCGACAGCGCCAATGTGCAGCGGCTGCGCGACAAGGGCATCGAATGCTTCGTCGGCCACCAGGCCGAAAACCTCGGCGAGGCCGAGGTGGTCGTCGTCTCCACCGCAATCAAGAAATCCAATCCGGAACTGAAGGCGGCGAGAGAGAAGTTGCTGCCGATCGTGCGGCGCGCCGAAATGCTAGCCGAGTTGATGCGGTTCCGCCAAGCGGTCGCGATCGGCGGCACGCATGGCAAGACGACGACGACTTCGATGGTGGCGACGCTACTCGAAGCCGGCGGGCTCGACCCGACGGTGATCAATGGCGGCATCATCAATGCCTATGGCACCAATGCCCGCATGGGCGACGGCGAATGGATGGTGGTCGAGGCCGACGAGAGCGACGGCACGTTCCTCAGGCTGCCGGCCGAGATTGCCGTCGTCACCAATATCGACCCCGAGCATCTCGATCATTACGGCTCCTTCGACAAAGTGCGCGAGGCGTTTCGTCAGTTCGTCGAGAATGTGCCGTTCTACGGCTTCGGCGTGATGTGCACCGACCATCCCGAGGTGCAGGCGCTGGTCGCCCGCATCGAGGACCGGCGCGTCATCACCTATGGCGAAAATGCGCAGGCCGACGTGCGCTTCACCAATCACCGCATGGACGGCCCGACCTCGGAATTCGACGTGGTGATCCGCGATCGCAAGACGCACGGCCAGATAACGATATCAGGTCTGCGGCTACCCATGCCCGGACGTCACAATGTCTCCAATGCAACGGCGGCGATTGCCGTCGCGCATGAGCTCGGCCTTTCGGCTGAGGCAATCAAGAAGGGCCTGTCGTCCTTCGCTGGCGTCAAGCGGCGTTTCACCCATACCGGTTCGTGGAACGGTGTCGATGTGTTCGATGATTACGGTCATCATCCAGTCGAGATCACGGCGGTACTGAAGGCCGCGCGCAGCGCCACCAAGGGCCGCATCATCGCCGTTACCCAACCGCACCGCTTCACCCGGCTGCGCGATCTGTTCGACGAGTTTTCCGTCTGCTTCAACGACGCCGATACGGTAATGGTGGCGCCCGTCTATGCGGCCGGCGAGGAACCGATCGACGGCGTTACGTCCGACGCACTGGTGTCGCGCATCCGCTCCGGCGGCCATCGCGACGCACGCTACATCGAAGGTCCGGCGGCGATTGCGCCGATCGTGCGCGAAGTGACGAAGCCGGGCGATTTCGTGGTTTTCCTCGGCGCCGGCAACATCACTCAATGGGCCTATGCGCTGCCCAAGGAACTCGGCGGGACCATCTCATGATGCGCGGCCAGGCGTTGATCGAGAAGCTTGGCGACCGGCTTGCCGGACTGCGCGGCCGCATCACGCCCAATGCCGAGATGGACAAGATCACCTGGTTTCGAGCCGGCGGGCTCGCGGACGCATTGTTCCAGCCGGCCGACGAGGACGATCTTGCCGCGTTCCTGAAGGCGGTGCCCGAGGAAATACCACTGACCATCGTCGGCGTCGGCTCGAACCTGCTTGTCCGTGACGGCGGCATTGCGGGCTTCGTCATCCGGCTTTCGGCCAAAGGCTTTGGCGAGACCGAAGTGATTGCGCCGACCATGATCAAGGCGGGCGCCGCAACGCCCGACAAGCGCCTTGCGGCCGTCGCATACGAGGCCGGCATTGGTGGCTTTCATTTCTACCACGGCATTCCCGGCGCCATTGGCGGAGCGCTGAGGATGAACGCCGGCGCCAACGGCGTCGAGACACGCGAGCGTGTGGTCGAGGTGCGGGCACTCGACCGCAAGGGCAATGTTCATACGCTGAGCAATGCCGACATGGGCTATGCCTATCGCCATTCAGCGGCGCCGTCGGGGCTGATCTTCACATCGGCGCTGCTCGAAGGCGTTCCCGAGGACAAGGCGGCGATCAAGGCCGCGATGGATGCTGTCCAGAACCATCGCGAGACCGTGCAGCCGATCCGCGAAAAAACCGGGGGCTCGACCTTCAAGAATCCCGAGGGCACCTCGGCCTGGAAGGAAATCGACAAGGCCGGCTGCCGCGGCCTGATGGTCGGCGGGGCGCAGATGTCGCCGATGCATTGCAACTTCATGATCAACACCGGAACCGCCACCGGCTACGAGCTTGAATATCTCGGCGAGACGGTGCGTGCGCGCGTGCTCGAAAAATCAGGCATCCGGCTGCAGTGGGAGATCAAGCGCATCGGTAATTTTCGGCCGGGCCACGCGGTCCAGGAATTTCTCGGGCAGTTGCTTTAGCAAGTCCACCGCCGTTGCTTTTCGGACTCATGAATTCACATTTTGCTGCCGTTTTTGCGGAAAGTGAATCCATCGGAATCGTAAGCACTTGCCAGCGAATCAACTCTCTGATTCTCTGCCCTGAAGCGTTTCCTGATTTGAGTCGTTTCGACGCGTTGCTCGCGTTTCCGTCTGGGGGGGCAACCTGCCGGGAGACTCGGACTCAATGTTGCGGAAACACGGAGCGAAGTTGCTCGGCGCGTGTGAGTGTGCGCGATGCTTTTCGGGTCGTGCACGATAGTGCAGGCCTGCTGTGAGAGGAAATGACGGGGAATGACAAGCAAGCACGTGGCCGTCCTTCTGGGAGGATTCTCGTCCGAGCGGCCCGTGTCCTTGTCGTCGGGCAAAGCCTGCGCCGATGCGCTCGAGGGAGAGGGCTACCAGGTCACCCGCGTCGACGTCTCGCGCGACATCGGCTCGGTGCTCGGCGCGCTCAAGCCTGACGTCGTCTTCAACGCACTGCACGGCCCTTTCGGCGAGGACGGCACCATCCAGGGCATCCTCGAGTACCTCGCCATTCCGTACACCCATTCGGGCGTGCTTGCCTCGGCGCTCGCGATGAACAAGGAACAGGCCAAGAAGGTCGCCAAGGCGGCCGGCATTCCGGTGGCGGAATCGAAGGTGGCCAATCGCTTCGCCATCCAGAACAAGCACCCGATGAAGCCGCCCTATGTGGTCAAGCCGGTCAACGAAGGGTCGAGCTTCGGTGTCGTCATCGTGCATGAAGGCCAGTCGCATCCGCCGCAGATCATCGGCTCGTCCGAGTGGAGATACGGCGATACGGTCATGGTCGAGCGTTATGTGCACGGGCGGGAATTGACCTGCGCGGTGATGGGCGATGTGGCGCTCGGTGTCTGCGAGATCATCCCGACCGGCCATTCCTTCTACGACTATGATTCAAAATACGTCGCGGGAGGATCAAAACACGAATGCCCGGCAAAACTTTCACCGAATATTTACCAAAAAATACAGACACTGGCACTCAAGGCTCATCAAGCTATCGGCTGTCGGGGCGTTTCCCGATCGGACTTCCGTTATGACGATCGTCACTCCGAAAACGGCGAAATTGTCTGGCTCGAGGTCAACACCCAGCCGGGCATGACGCCGACGTCTTTGGTGCCGGAAATCGCCGCGCAAGCGGGACACTCGTTCGGCGATTTGTTGAGTTGGATGGTGGAGGACGCTTCGTGTCTGCGTTGAAGTGGGGACAGGGCAGGGGGAAGGGCGCGGCCGGGCCGGCGCTGTTCGGCATGCCGTTGTCGTTCGACCATTTCGTGCTGCCACGCCTGCTCCGCCGGCCGGTGCGCGTGCTGGCGCGCCTCGGCGAAGGCGACTTCGAGGCGCCGCCCTATTGCGCTGCCATGCTGTCGGCGGCACTGCTTGTTTCGAGTAGTGCCTATGGCGCCTATCTCGGCGGACATGCCGACGCCATCGTCCAGAGTGTCACCGCCCGAACCGGCTTTGCCGTCGATCAGGTCAAGGTCGTCGGCAACCGCGAAACATCCGAGATCGATATTCTCGACAGGCTGGAACTCGACGGCTGGACCTCGCTGATCGGCTTCGACGCCGAAACCGCGCGCGAACGCATCACCACGCTACCCTGGGTCGAAGCCGCGGCAGTGCGCAAGGTCTACCCGCATACGCTGGAAGTGCGCGTCGAGGAGCGCGAGCCGTTCGCGCTGTGGCAGCAAGGCAGCGCGCTTTGGGTCATCGAGAAATCCGGCGCCGTCATTGCGCCGTTCTCCGGCGGCAAGCAGATATTGCTGCCGCTGATCATCGGCACCGGCGCACCGGCCAAAGCGCCGGATTTCCTAGCGAAGATCAAGAATTATCCGGAGCTTGCCGCGCGGATCAAGGGCTATATCCGCATCGGCGAACGGCGCTGGGATCTCAAGCTTGAAAACGGCATCACGATCAAACTACCCGAAGACGGCGAGGACCAGGCGATTGCCGACCTGGTCAGGATGGACCACGAGAACGGGCTTTTGACGCGCGACATCGCCGCCGTCGACATGCGCCTTTCCGATCGTCTGGTCGTCCAGTTGACGCCGGAGGCGGCGACACAGCGCCAGGCCGCGCTCAACGAAAAGCCCAAGATGCTGAAGCGCAAGCCGGAGACGAAGATATGAGCTGGCTTGGCGGCAATAGCGATGCTTCGGCGCGCCGGTCCGGCATCTTGACGGTGCTGGATGTCGGCTCCAGCAAGGTCTGCTGCGTGGTGGCCAAGCTCAAGCCGCGCGAGGATGGCAAGCTGCTGCGCGGACGCTCGCATCGCGTCCAGGTGATCGGCATCGGCCACCAGAAATCGCAAGGCGTGAAATCGGGCGTCGTCATCGATCTCGACCGCGCCGAGCACGCCATCCGTCTTGCCGTCGACGCCGCCGAACGCATGGCGGGACTGACGGTCGATTCGCTGATCGTCAACATGACTGCCGGCCGGTTGAAGAGCGAGGCTTTTTCGGCCACCATCAATCTCGGCGGCCATGAGGCCGACGAGGCCGACATCAAGCGCGTGCTTGCCGCCGGCGCCAAGCAGGCGCTGCGGGCCGAGCGCGAGGTGATCCATTCGCTTCCCGTAGCCTTTTCTCTGGATGCAGAGCGCGGTGTGCGCGATCCGCGCGGCATGGTTGGCGACCAGCTTGGCGTCGACATGCACGTGCTGACGGGCGACGCGGCGCCTTTGCGCAATCTTGAGCTCTGCATCAACCGCTCGCATCTGTCGGTCGAGCGCATGGTGGCGACGCCTTATGCCAGCGGGCTTGCCGCGCTGGTCGACGACGAACTCGAAATGGGCGCGGCCTGCATCGACATGGGCGGCGGCACGACGACGATCTCGGTATTTTCGGAAGGCAAGTTCGTCCACGGCGACGCCATCGCGATCGGCGGCAACCACGTCACGCTAGATATGGCCAAGGGCCTGTCGACCTCGCTCGATGCCGCCGAAAGGCTGAAAGTGATGCATGGCTCGGCGCTGCCTGGCAGTGCCGACGACCGCGACCTGGTTTCCATCCATCCGATCGGCGAGGACGGCGAGGTGCCGTTGCAGATCCCGCGCTCGGTGATGACGCGCATCATCCGCGCCCGCATCGACGAGACGCTGGAATTGCTGCGCGACCGGCTGAACAAGTCCGGCTACGGCAATGCCGTCGGCAAGCGTGTGGTGCTGACCGGCGGCGCCAGCCAGCTTGCCGGCCTGCCCGAAGCAGCACGCCGCATTCTCGGCCGCAATGTGCGCATTGGCCGCCCGCTTGGCGTGGCAGGCCTGCCCGAGGCGGCCAAGGGGCCGGCTTTTTCGACGCCCGTCGGGCTTCTGATCTACCCGCAGATGGCGAGCTTTGAGAGCCGCCCGGCGAAGGGAATTTCCGGTCTTCGGATGACCGGAACAGGTGGAAAACTGCATCGAATGAGTCAGTGGTTGAGAGACAGTTTTTAATTTGACGGGGACAGCCCCATAGGCGGCCGCGGCGGCGAAGCGGCGGGAAAGGCAAAGGACGAAGACAATGACCATCAATCTGCAGAAGCCGGACATCACCGAGCTCAAGCCGCGCATCACCGTGTTCGGTGTCGGCGGCGGCGGCGGCAATGCCGTCAACAACATGATCACCGCCGGCTTGCGCGGCGTCGAATTCGTGGTGGCCAACACCGACGCACAGGCACTGACGATGTCGAAGGCCGAGCGGCTGATCCAGCTCGGCGCGCATGTCACCGAGGGTCTCGGCGCCGGATCGCAGCCTGAAGTCGGGCGCGCGGCGGCGGAAGAGTGCATCGACGAGATCATCGATCATCTCTCCAACACGCATATGTGCTTCGTCACTGCCGGCATGGGCGGCGGCACCGGCACCGGGGCGGCTCCCGTCGTTGCCCGCGCTGCCCGCGAAAAGGGTATCCTTACCGTCGGCGTCGTCACCAAGCCGTTCCACTTCGAAGGCCAGCGCCGAATGAAGACGGCCGACATGGGTATCGAGGAACTACAGAAATGCGTCGATACCCTGATCGTCATTCCCAACCAGAACCTGTTCCGGCTGGCCAACGATAAGACCACCTTCGCCGATGCCTTCGCCATGGCCGACCAGGTGCTCTATTCGGGCGTTGCCTGCATTACCGACCTGATGGTCAAGGAAGGCCTGATCAATCTCGACTTCGCCGACGTCCGCTCGGTCATGCGCGAAATGGGCAAGGCGATGATGGGAACCGGCGAGGCTTCGGGCGAGGGCCGCGCAATGGCCGCGGCTGAAGCCGCCATCGCCAACCCGCTGCTCGACGAGACCTCGATGAAGGGCGCCAAGGGCCTGCTGATCTCGATCACCGGCGGCCGCGACCTGACCCTGTTCGAAGTCGATGAGGCCGCAACCCGCATTCGCGAAGAGGTCGACCAGGACGCCAATATCATTCTGGGCGCCACCTTCGACGAAGAACTCGAAGGCGTTATCCGCGTGTCGGTGGTCGCCACCGGCATCGACAAATCGGCGGCCGAAATCGCTGCCGCGCCGATCGCCATCCGCGCGGCTACGCCGAAGCCGGTCAGCCGCCCGGCGGCCCAGGTCACGGAAATGCGCCCGGCGCCTGTCCAGCAAACGATCTATGAACCACGTGCTGCCGATCCGGTCGCCGAGGCCATTCAGCTCGCCGAGGCGAATGCGGCAGCGATGGCGCAGGCCCGCCCGGCACCGGTCGCCCATGCGGAAGATTTCCGTCCGCAAAGCAAGATCTTCCAGGCGCCTCCCGCTCAGCCGCAGCCGATGATGCAGCCGGCGGTTCAGCAAGCGATGCAGCCAGCTCCGCATCGTGAAATGCCGCAGCCGGTTGCCGCGGCACCCCAGCGCATGCCGCGGGTCGAGGATTTCCCGCCGCAGGTGAAGGCCGAAGTGGAAGCCAAGGCCCGCCCGGCCGACCACGAGAACAGCGGCCCGATGGGCTTGCTCAAGCGCCTGACCAACGGCTTGACCCGCCGCGAAGAGGAACCTGCAAGACTGCAGCCGGCGCAGCCTCGCGAACCGAAACTGCGCCAGGCGCCGGCGGAAGTGCGCCGCCTAGCCAGCCAGGATCCGCAGCTTTACGCACCACGTCGCGGCCAGCTGGATGAGCAGGGCCGCCTGACGCCGCAGAGCCGGGCTGTCCAGGAAGACGATCAGTTGGAGATTCCCGCCTTCCTGCGCCGACAGGCCAATTGATCTGTTAACGGTTCGTAACCGTTGTTAACAGGCGAGCAGGAAACTGTTCGCCTGTTAATATTAAAAACACTGTTAAAACAACGACTTATGCGGCAATCCCGCGCTGGGCCGCGGTTACAACGAGTAAGAAACCGTGATTTGGAGTCTCCCTGCGGGACCATTATCTTCGCCACCGACGAAAGTCGGTTTGCTGGGAGTCTCGGGGAAGTGGCCCTGCCTGCCGATCAATCAAGAGCCGCGCCCTCAGGGCAGATAAAGCGGACCTAGGCAGTACGGGCTATGGGGATTGTTTTGCACGACTATCAGACGACACTTAAATCGCGTGCGACGCTGACCGGCATCGGCGTTCACAGTGGCAATCCGGTCACTGTCCATTTCCTACCGGCAGACGCCGATACGGGTGTCGTCTTCCAGCTTTCGAATGCAAACGGAAGCCACGAATTTCGCGCGCTCGTTTCCGAGGTCGGTGCCACCGACCTCTGCACCATGCTCGGCGATCCGCAAGGCGAGCACATCGCTACGGTCGAGCATCTGATGGCGACGCTTTTCGGGCTTGGGATCGACAATCTCGTCATCGAAATCGATGGCCATGAGGTGCCTATCCTCGACGGCAGCGCAGTGATGTTCGTCGAGGCCATTGACCAGGCAGGCATCGAAACGCTGCCGGTCAAGCGTCGCTACATCAGGGTGGTCAAGCCGGTTCGTATCGAGAACGGCGCCTGCTGGGCGGAGTTCCGGCCCTATGACGGCACGCGCTTCGAGATCGAGATCGATTTCGAAAGCCCGGCGATCGGGCGCCAGCTTTTTGCATCCGACATGAACGCCGACATTTTCCGGCGTGACGTCGCGCGGGCCCGCACTTTCGGTTTCATGAAGGACGTCGAGCGGCTGTGGGCGGCCGGCTATGCGCTCGGCTCCTCGTTGGAAAACTCCCTGGTGATCGGCGATGACAACCGCGTGATCAACATGGGAGGCCTGCGCTATCCCAACGAGTTCGCGCGCCACAAGACGATGGATGCGATGGGCGATCTGGCGCTCGCCGGCGCCCGGTTCATCGGCTGCTTCCGCTCCTATCGTGGTGGCCACAGGCTGAACGCCGCTGCGCTGCGCCGTCTATTGTCGGACCGTTCGGCTTTCGAGATCGTCGAGACGACGCGCCGCGAGCGCGGGCGTACCGCGGAGATGAGCGCCGTCAACGCACCCCTCTATGCGCCCTGGATGATCTGATTCTTAAGATCTTACGGCCCACGTTGCGGTCAAGCTGTGTTGCATGGATGCATCACTGGCCGGCCAAATTACACGGCTTTCCAGGTGGCGCCAAACCGCCACAAAAATGTGCGATTGGCCGGGGATAGCGTTGCCGGGCAAGGCAATTATGGTTTATGGCTGCTGCCGTCGACTGAAATGACGCCGAAAGGGCGGAATCCAAACATGTTTTTCAAGCGAGTTGGTCAATCGAAGGCGCTGCGGCGGGCTGTTTTCCTGGCGCTTTCGGTGGTCGTTCCATCGCTGTTCCTGTCGGCCTGCATGTCGTCTGAGAAGGACGTCGACCTGTCGACCTATGTCGATCAGACCGAGCCGGCCGACGTGCTCTACAATCAGGGTCTCGCCAATCTGAATGCCGGGCGACTGCAGGAGGCAAGCCGCAAGTTCGATGCCGTCGACCGCCAGCATCCATATTCCGAATTCGCCCGCAAATCGATGGTGATGGGTGCCTTTGCCGACTACCGTCAGGGCAATTACGATGAGGCGATCGGTTCGGCCAAGCGCTACCTGACCCTCTACCCGTCGACCGACGATGCAGCCTATGCCCAATATATTATCGGGCTGAGCTACTACCGCCAGATCAAGGACGTCACCCAGGACCAGAAGGAAGCGCGTCTTACCGCGCAGACGATGCAGGACCTGGTGACGCGCTGGCCGACTTCCGAATATGTCGACGATGCCAAGGAGAAGATCCGCTTCGCCAACGATCAGCTCGCCGGCAAGGAGATGCAGATCGGCCGCTACTATCTCGAGCGCCGCGAATACATCGCGGCCGTCAAACGGTTCCGCAACGTCGTGGAGAACTATTCCAACACACGTCATGTCGAGGAAGCGCTGGCGCGTCTTACCGAGAGCTACTATGCGATGGGACTGACGTCGGAAGCGCAGACCGCTGCGGCCGTGCTCGGCACCAACTATCCCGACAGCCAATGGTACAAGGACTCCTACAAGCTCCTGCAGAGTGGTGGGCTCGAGCCGCGCGAGAATGCCGGATCGTGGATCTCCAAGGCCGGGAAGCTGATCACCGGCGCCTGAGCGGCGCGTCACCATGCTCTCCAGACTGTCGATCCGCGATATCGTTCTGATCGAGAAGCTGGACATCGACTTCTCGTCCGGCCTTTCGGTCCTTACCGGCGAAACCGGCGCCGGAAAATCTATCCTGCTCGACGCGTTGTCGCTGGCGCTTGGCGCCCGCGGCGACGCTTCACTGGTGCGGCATGGCGCGGCACAAGGCCAGATCATCGCCGTGTTCGACGTGCCGCGCAACCACGCGGCTCGCATGCTGCTTGCCGAGAATGCCATCGAGGACGACGGCGACATCATCCTGCGCCGCGTCCAGACGGCTGACGGCCGCACGCGCGTGTTCGTCAACGACCAGCCGTCCAGCGTGACGCTGATGCGCGACATCGGCCGTGCGCTGGTCGAGATCCACGGCCAGCATGACGAGCGCGCTTTGGTCGATCCCGGCGCTCATCGCGAGTTGCTCGACAGTTTCGGCGGCCATCTCGGCGCTGCCCGGGCAACCGGCGAGGCGTGGCGGCACTGGCGTACCTGCGAGCAGGAATTTTCACGGCACCGGGCCAAAGTCGAGGCAGCTGCCCGTGACGCCGATTATCTGCGTGCTGCGGTCGCCGAATTGACCAGACTCGATCCGCAACCGGGCGAAGAGACCGAACTGGCCGAACTGCGCGCCTCGATGATGCGTGCCGAAAAGATCGCCTCGGAAATCCACGATGCGCAGGATGTGCTCTCGGGCCCGTCCTCGCCCTTGCCGCAACTGGCCAGCCTGCTCAGGCGGCTGCAGCGAAAGGCGACCGAAGCGCCCGGGCTGCTCGAGGACGTCGTCAAATCGCTCGACGAAGCGATGCTGTCGCTCGACGCGGCGCAGTCGGGCGTCGAAGCAGCACTTCGCGCGACCGAATATGATCCGCAGCGGCTGGAGAAGGCTGAGGAGCGGCTGTTTTCGCTGCGTGCCGCCTCGCGCAAGCACAGCGTCGCCGTGGATGACCTGGCGCAATTGCGTGACACCATGGCTGCCGACCTTGCCGATCTCGACGCCGGCGAGGAGCGCCTGCATGCGCTGGAGAAACAGGCTGCGGCGGCGCGCCAGGCCTACGACATTACGGCGGCCCAGCTGTCGTCGCTTCGCCATGCGGCGGCCGTCGGGCTGACCAAGGCGGTAATGGCCGAACTGCCGGCGCTGAAGCTCGAACGGGCCGAGTTCATCGTCGAGATCGCAAGCGATGCCGAGAGCCGCATGGAAGAAGGCATCGACCAGGTCGAGTTCTGGGTGCGCACCAATCCCGGCACCAGGCCCGGCCCAATGATGAAGGTCGCTTCCGGCGGCGAGCTTTCGCGCTTCCTGCTGGCGTTGAAGGTCGCGCTGGCCGATCGCGGGTCGGCGCCGACTTTGGTCTTTGATGAGATTGACACCGGCGTCGGCGGCGCGGTTGCCGACGCCATCGGCCAGCGGCTGGCGCGGCTGGCAAAACGCGTGCAGGTGCTTTCGGTCACGCATGCACCGCAAGTGGCGGCGCGCGCGGCGACGCATTTCCTGATCTCCAAATCAGGCGGTGCCGACCGCGTCTCGACCGGCATCGCCGAGATGGACCGGGCGGCACGGCAGGAAGAGATCGCACGCATGCTCGCCGGCGCCACCATTACAGACGAGGCGCGCGCGGCGGCCGAGCGGCTGCTGCGGGAGAATACCGCGGCAGCCTAGGATCAAACACCTAGAGCGGTTCATCGTTTCACGGAAACGCCGAATCGCTCTACCTCTTTGTTTTGCGCAATTCCGGACGGAAAACCGTTTCACAGTTTTCCTGGAATTGCTCCAGACGAGTTCGTTTCCGGCGCTCGCGACCTGAGTCAGGGTATGGCGCCATCCTGCTGTTCAGGAATGATTTTCGGTGTCTGGTCTCTCCCTCATGAGAAAATCCTGTTCTATTGTGTCGCGCCACCGTGGAGGGAGCAGTGCATGGACGAAGAACCAGTCGATTCGCTCAGCGAAAGCGAGGCGGCAAGCGAGTTAAAGCGGTTGGCGCAGGAGATCGCCGAGCACGACCGGCGCTACCATGGCGAGGACGCGCCGATAATCACGGATGCGGAATATGACGCGCTGACCCGGCGCAACCTCGCCATCGAACAGCGGTTCCCGCATCTTGTGCGCGAGGATTCGCCCTCGCGCAGGGTCGGCGCGCCGCCGGCGGAAGGTTTTGCCAAGGTGCGGCACGCGGTGCCGATGCTCAGCCTGGCCAAGGCTTATAGCGACCAGGACGTCGCGGACTTCATAGAACGGGGCCGGCGATTCTTTGATCGCGACAAGGATCTGAACATCGCCTTCACGGCTGAGCCGAAGATCGACGGGCTATCGGCTTCCCTGCGGTATGAAGGCGGTGTGTTCGTGCAGGGGGCAACGCGCGGCGACGGCGTCGTCGGCGAGGACATCACAGCCAATCTCAAGACCATCGCCGACATTCCCAAGGCCTTGAAGGGATCGGGCTGGCCCGAGGTCATCGAAATACGCGGTGAGGTCTATATGACCTACGCGGAATTCGAGGCGCTGAAGCAACGCTCGGCGGCGATCGGCGGCCAGGATTACGTCAATCCGCGAAATACGGCGGCCGGGTCGCTCCGTCAGAAGGACCCGTCCGTTACCGCCAGCCGCAACCTCAAATTCTTTGCCTACGCCTGGGGCTATACTTCGAAGGATCCAGCTCCGACCCAATACGATTCCGTGCAAAAATTCGCGGAGTGGGGATTCAAGGTCAGTCCGCTGATGGTCCGGGCAAAGTCGGTCGACGAACTGATCGCGCATTATCACCTCATCGAGGCCCAGCGCTCATCGCTTGGCTACGACATCGACGGCGTGGTCTACAAGGTCGATCAATTGGAGCTGCAGCGCAGATGGGGCTTCGTCACCGGCGAACCACGCTGGGCCATCGCTCACAAATTTCCGGCCGAACAGGCGATGACGATCGTGCGCAGGATCGACATTCAGGTCGGCCGTACCGGTACGCTGGCGCCCGTTGCCCGGCTTGCGCCCGTCACGGTCGGCGGCGTCGTGGTCGAAAATGTCACGCTTCACAACGAAGACTACATCAAGGGTCTGGACAGCAACGGCCAGCCGATCCGCGACGGCAACGACATACGTATCGGCGACACGGTGGTCATCCAGCGGGCGGGGGACGTCATTCCGCAGATCGTCAGCGTTGTGGTCGACAAGCGTCCGCCAGATGCCGTGCCCTACGAATTCCCG
Organism: Mesorhizobium sp. M0136; assembly: GCF_040322515.1. Lineage (NCBI taxonomy): Bacteria > Pseudomonadati > Pseudomonadota > Alphaproteobacteria > Hyphomicrobiales > Phyllobacteriaceae > Mesorhizobium > Mesorhizobium sp. M0136. The sequence goes on along the minus strand of NZ_JAMYTP010000002.1, from coordinate 98,872 downwards.
CACAAATGTCCGATCTGCGGCTCGCCGGCAACGCGCGAGATCAACGAGAAGACCGGCAAGGAAGATTCCCGCCGACGTTGCACCGGCGAGCTGATCTGCCCCGCCCAGGCCGTGGAAGGATTGCGTCACTTCGTGTCACGCGGCGCCATGGATATCGAAGGCCTGGGCGCTGAAAACATTGACCTGTTCTTCAATGCCGGGTTGGTCAAGACAGCAGCCGATATCTTCACTCTCAGGGACCGCCGACCCGCCGTCATCAAGGTATTGGCGGAGCGGCGGGAGGAGCAGGCCAGGCAGCGTGAGGCTGCTTCAGGCAAGACGCGCAAGAACGTGCGAAGTGTCGAGGAACGCAACTACGAGGGCCTTGACAAGCTCTTCGCTGCCATCGACGCTCGCCGCGAACCGGAACTCGATCGCTTCATCTTTGCGCTGGGCATCCGCCATATCGGCGAAACGACGGCCGCCGTGCTCGCCCGAACCTTCTCGACGATCGAGGAGTTGATCCGCATTGGCAAGGAGACAGCAGCGGCAGCCGATCCACACAGCGTTTTTCCTTCGATCAACGGCATCGGCGATACGGTGATAGGCGCTCTTCGCGATTTCTTCGGCAATGAACGCAACGACGCCGTGCTTGAAGCGCTGCTCACGCAGGTCCACCCGAAGCCGTACATCGTGAACGTCTCAGCCGATAGTGCGGTGGCCGGCAAGACGATCGTGTTTACAGGCACGCTGGAAAAGATGACGCGCCCCGAGGCCAAGGCGATGGCTGAACGTCTCGGCGCGAAGGTCGCCGGCTCGGTCTCTGCGAAGACCGATCTCCTGGTGGCAGGCCCAGGCGCCGGTTCCAAGCTGAAGGACGCGACCAAATTCGGCATCGAGGTGATCGACGAGGACACCTGGTTGCAGCGGATCGGCAAGGGCGGGTGATGGCGGCTGCGTTCAACGGTTTTGGGCAAAAGGCTATTCCCTTCTTCAAGGCACTGGATTTTCATCAGAGCCGGGAGTGGTTTTTGGAAAACCGCGACCTTTTCGAGCGGGACCTGCGCGATCCCTTCGGCGATCTGGTCGAGGCGCTCTCCGAGCGCTTCACGGCATTGGGGCTCGGCCTGCGCGGCGACCGCAAGAAGTCGCTGTTCCGGATTAATCGCGACGTGCGTTTCGCCAAGGACAAACGGCCTTACAACCGGCATCTGTCGGCGATCCTTTCGCCCGACGGCACCAAGATGGAACAGGGCGTGTTTTACATTCACGTCGGGCTAGAGCGCTGCTTTGCCGCTGTTGCCTGGTGGCAGCCCGGACCGGAGCTATTGCTGGCGCTGCGCAACGCCATCGCAAAGCGGCCCGCTGAGTTCCGCACGCTCGTCGCGGCGCTGAAGAAGAATGGTCTCGAGCTCGACCCGGACGGCTGTATGAAGCGCACGCCGCGCGGCTTCGAGCACGTTATCGAGCCCGATCTCGTGGCCGCCATCCGCAACCGTCATTTCGCCGTCCGGCACGCAATCGAGCCGGCGGATATCTACGGAGCTGGATTGGTCGACGAACTCGTCGACTTCGTCATGCGGGCAAAACCGCTGCTCGACTGGGGCAGGGCGATCGAAGGCAAGGCTTCGCAGCGCTAGCGGAAAAGTCAGACGGTCAGCTGCGCCGCGCAGTGTAGAGGCTGGTGGTCATGTTGCGGGTTATGGAGCCTTGGAACTCGTCGCGGACGATGCGACCCAGCTCCGCCAGGATTGCTTCGCGGTCACTGCGGATGTTGATATTGGAAAAAGTGGCATAGAGGGCGACCGTCTGGTCAGGATCGAGGACGAGCGACCAGACACTTGTCCGATGTTCGATGGCATCGAACGCGCCGGTTCGCTCCAGTGCCGCCACGCGGGCCTCGGCATCAAGGGCGAACGGAATACCATTTGAGCCCGCCGACGGGCTCGAAGGCCCGTCAAGCAGCGCCTTGGTCGCATCATGAAAGGGATCGGGGCGACTGTCGTCGCCGAATACATTCCAGACCATTGCCCACCAGCCGCCCGGCCGAAGCAGCTCTGCGACCTTGATCAGCGCCGTGTCCTCATCCAGCCAATGAAAGGCAGTGGCGCTGACACCGAGATCAAAACCGGCCTTCTCAAGGACGGCATCCTCAAACGCAGAGACGCTCACCGAGAGCGCCTTGTCCTGAATAGTCTCGCAAAGGAAAGACGCGAGGCGGGAATCCGGCTCAATGGCGAGCAACGGGCTCGCGCCCAGTTCGAGTAAGCGGCGCGTTGCAGTTCCTGTACCTGCGCCAATCTCGAACGTCGCCGTGCCATGCGCGAGACGGCACCGCTCACATAGAATTTCGAATATCCAATCAGGATACCCAGGTCGCGTCGCGTGATAGCTGCCGGGATCGGCGCCGAAGGCCAGGCGGCCGAATTTTGGATCGATGAAAAATTCGCTCATTGGAACCACCTGTCCGGCCCAGCAGGTTGGTCTATGGCCGTCGCTTCGGCAAGGACCGGTCGTCGCCAACGAATATGCGCTCAGGTACCAAGCCTCTGATTTTGTCCACAAGTCTGGAGGCGAGCTTGCCGCGACGCTTCAGCCATCAATTTCCGCTGATCGTTTGCCTCAAGCGAATTGGTGTGACAAGCCGGACCGCCCTCTCTACATACGGCCCTTCCTAAGGAGCGGTCGATGTCGGCGGAAGCAATCTCCGAAAACGGTGCGAAAAGCGATTTCTGGGACGGCGTGCGGCTCAGCATGCCCGTCGTGGTGGCGTCGGCGCCGTTTGCGTTGCTGTTCGGGGCGCTCGCCGTCGACAACGGGTTCTCCGTGCTCGAGGCGTTCTTGATGAGCGCAACGGTGTTCGGCGGCGCCAGCCAGATGGTCGGCATCGAGCTGTTCGGCCAGCATGTCGCGCCGTGGCTGATCGTGCTGTCGATCTTCGCCGTGAATTTTCGCCATGTGCTCTATTCGGCCGGTATCGGCCGGCGAATCGCGCATTGGCCGCTGGTGCAGCAGGCGATAGGCTACTTCGTGCTGACCGATCCGCAGTTCGCGGTGGCCGAGCGCAAGGCGGAGGCCGGCGAGACCGTCGGCTTTGCCTGGTATATGGGGCTCGGGCTGCCGGTCTACGTGTTCTGGGTCATCGAAAGCGCGCTCGGGGCGTTGTTCGGCAAACTTATTCCCGACACCCACGCGCTGGGCATCGACTTCCTGCTGCCGATCTATTTTCTCGGCCTGGTCATGAGCTTCCGCAAGCGGCCGCTGTGGCTGCCGGTGGTCGTCGCAAGCGCTGCCGCCTCCATCATTGCCCACAAGACGGTCGGCTCCCCCTGGCATGTCTCCATCGGCGCGCTGGCCGGCGTGCTACTCGCCGTCATCCTGCCGCCCCGCCACAGCGGCGTGGAGGCACGGCCATGAGCACGACCTTGTGGATCATCGTCGCCGCTTCGATCGCGACCTATTTGACACGCATTGGCGGTCATCTGGTGATCTCACGCTTCGACCATATCCATCCGCGTGTTGAGGCCGGGCTGAACGCCGTGCCGGCGGCGGTGCTGACCACGCTTGTGGCGCCGGCAGCGCTGAGCGCCGGACCGGCGGAATGGGGGGCCTTGGTCGTCGCCGGCCTGGTCTCGCTGCGCGGCGGCCTTATGGCGATGTTCCTGGCGGGTGCTGCCGTGTTGATCCTCGCGCGGCAGGTCGTCGGCTGATCGACTTTTGCCTTGCCGGCGAGAGCACACATGCGCTTTACCGCAGCGACTATTGCCGCGCTGACCCGCGACAGGCTCAGCCGGATCGCCTCCGATCTCTCCTGGTGGGCGCGACGCACGGCGTCGCTATAGAGCGCTTCGCGCTGCTTCGGCGTCAATGCGCTTAGATCGGTCGGCTGGATGCCGAAGGGCTCACGCGACATTTCCATCTCCCCAGGTTTGCCGTGTTCATCGGCAGCTACACCGGCGATTTACGGGAAAGGCATAATCAGCTAAAATGAATAATTAAGATCGTTATGTTCTCCAGGAGAGATGTATGGACTTGGCCGATCTGCGCATCTTCCGCACGGTGGTGCGCGAGGGCGGAATCACCAGGGCGGCGGAAAAACTGTTTCGCGTGCAGTCGAACGTGACCACACGCATCCGGCAGCTCGAAGAGGATCTCGGCGTGCAGCTGTTTATCCGGGAGGGCAAGCGCCTGCACGTCTCGCCCGCCGGTCACAAATTGGTCGGGTATGCGGATCGGTTGCTGGCGCTTGCAGAGGAGGCGCGAACGGCGATGCTCGATCCACGCCCGCGCGGCACGCTTCGCCTAGGTGCCATGGAGAGCACCGCCGCGGCACGGCTTCCAAGTCTGCTCGCCGAATATCACGCACGTCATCCCGACGTGGAAATCCAGTTGCGCACCGGCAATCCGCAGGTTCTCGCGACCGCCATGCTTGCCGGCGACCTCGATGCAGCGTTCGCCGCCGAGCCGATCGCCGACGCTCCGTTCGAAAAGCTGCCCGCATTTCACGAGCAGCTGGTCATTGTCTCGGCGGCATCGCGCGTTTCGATCGACGACCGCCAGGACATGCCCAAAACCATGATAGCCTTCGAGCACGGCTGCCCGCACCGCCGGCGGCTGGAACAATGGTATGCGCGAAGAGGGTTCATGGCCGAGAAAACCATCGAGCTTGGTTCATACCATGCCATCCTTGGTTGCGTGGTGGCTGGCATGGGCATAGCGCTGATGCCGAAAAGTGTGCTTTCGGGTTTCCCAGAGAGCCGCTGGCTAAAGCTGCACGAACTGCCCGCTGACGAAGACAACGCCGTCACGGTGTTGTTTTGGCGCAAGGGAGCCGGTTCTCCCAACGTCACGGCTTTGCAGGGACTGCTTGCGGAGCAAAGTCTGTCACTTGGCGTTGCGGCCGCGACTATTGCTTGAAGTCGTGCGGCAGAGGGGCGGTTGCCTTTTCCAGCCAGGCCAGCGTTTCGCCGTCGAGCATCGGTCCAATCTCGGCCAGTACGCGCGCATGGTATTCGTCGAGCCAATGCAACTCGTCGCGGGTTAAAAGGTCCGATCGGACCAGCCGCTTGTCGATCGGCGCCAGCGTCAGTGTCTCGAAGCCGTGCATGGCGATGTCGCCGCCCTCGATTGCCTCGGCCGGTGTCACCAGAATCAAGTTCTCGATGCGGATGCCGTAGGAACCTTCCTTGTAATAGCCGGGCTCGTTGGAGAGGATCATGCCGGCCAGCAGCTTTTCGGTGCCGGTCTTGGCGATACGTTGCGGGCCCTCATGCACGGCAAGATAGGACCCGACACCGTGCCCGGTGCCATGGGCGAAATCGCAGCCGTGTCTCCATAGCGCCAGGCGCGCCACCGCATCGATTTCGGAGCCGCGCGTGCCCTGGGGAAAGCGCAGCATGGAGATGCCGATCATGCCTTTCAGCACCAGCGTGAAGCGTTCGCGCATCTCTTCGGTCGGCGCGCCGATCGGCACGGTACGGGTGATGTCGGTGGTGCCGTCCTGGTACTGCCCGCCGGAATCGAGCAGGAACAGCTCGCCATCCCCCAGCTTGCGATTGGTGGCGCGGGAGACGCGGTAGTGCATGATGGCGCCGTTAGGGCCGGCGCCGGAGATGGTGTCGAACGATACGTCGCGCAGCGGCATCTGCGTTTCTTCGCCGGTCTGACGGCGCGTCTCCTCAAGCCTGGTGACGACGGCGATTTCGTCGAGCGTGCCGGGCTTCTGGCGGTCAAGCCAGCACAGCAGCTTGGCGACCGCGGCGCCGTCGCGGCGATGTGCGGCGCGGGCGCCGGCGATCTCAGCTTTGTTCTTTGTTGCGCGTGGAATGCGGGCCGGATCGGCCGTGGCAATGACGGTGCCGCCATTATCCTCGACCAGCATTCTGAGCTTGTCCGCCGCGAGAACCGGGTCCAGCGCGATTTTTGCGCCGCCCTTGGCCCGGGTGACGATTGCCGATCCGAATTCACCTGGTTCGTGCAATTCGGCGAGCTGCGTCAGGTAGGCCGCAACGGTGCGCGAAAACTTGCGCTGGTCCATGAAAAGCAGATGCGAGCCGTCGGCGGCCAGCACGGCAAAGCCGAGCGCCAGCGGTGTGTGCGGTACGTCACCGCCACGGATGTCGAACGCCCAGGCAATGGAGGAGGGGTCGGTCAGCACGGCATGGGTGGCGCCGTCCTTCTCGACGGCCGCTGCCAGCCGCACCAGCTTGTCCTTAGCCAGTTCGCCGGCAAAGCCGATCGGGTGGATCTCGACCGGCGCCAGTGGCGGCCCGGGCTGGTCCTGCCAGATCGCGTCGATCGGATTCTCTTCGAGCGGCACCAGTGTCGCGCCGGATTTCTCGGCCGAGGCTTTCAGCGCCTTGACGTCGCTGATCGTATGCAGCCACGGATCGAAGCCCAATCGCACGCCCTTGCCGAGATTGTCCTTGATCCAGTTGGCCGGCGGGTTGTCGACAAGGCTCTCGATCGAAAAGATGTCGAGATCGACCTCTTGGCGTACCTGCAGCGTGTAGCGCCCGTCGACAAACATGACGGCGCGCTCGGCAAGCACAATGGCGACACCGGCCGAGCCGCTGAAACCGGTCAGCCATTTCAGCCGTGCCGAGCGGTCGGCGACATATTCGCCCTGGTGCTCGTCGGCGCGGGGCACGATGAAGCCATCCAGCCCGTTCGCCGCCAACCATTGGCGCAGCATCGCCACGCGCGGCTTGCCAACGGCCGGATCGCCGGCGGAATCGAAGGTCTGGAACATGTCGGCTCTCCTCGAATGCTGGCGCGACCGTAGCGCATGACTTCGAAAATCGGAATCGATTTTCGGAACGATCATCCCTGGTCGCCACAGTGTCTTTTTGTGCATGGAGGCCATGGAGAATCGGCGATTTCAAAAAGCGTCAGCAGAACTTACCTTCTTAACGTGGAGGAAAAGCCCTGTTGCCCCGCAAAGGAGACCGACATGTCCACGATTTCAGCCAGACGCGGATTTTTCAGAAACGCTGTGAACGCGCTGATCGAAGCTCGCCAGCGCGAAGCGAGCCGGTATGTGAGCGGCGTTCTGCTTGGCTTTGATGACGAAACGCTGAAAGCTCACGGCTACGATCGCGAACAGCTGAAGAAAGCGGCGAACTCGCGCTAGGTCCGAGCGGATTCCGGCTTGCGTTGAAAGCGTCGTGCCTCAGCGCTTGAGGTGAATCGTCACCCAGCCCTCGCGGTGCAAGGTGCGGACGTGCCGGAATTTCTGGCCGACATAGGCCGCGATTACCGCATTGCGCTGGCGCTCGAGGATGCCCGACAAAACAATCGAGCCACCGAGCGCGATATGCCCGGCCATTTGCGGCGCCAGACGCATCAGCGGCCGCGCCAATATGTTGGCGACGATCAGGTCGAAGGGCGCACGCGCGGCAAAGATCGGATGATGAAAACCGGGCGCCGCTGCCGTTTCAATGAGCCCCTTGACGTGGTTCAGCCGCGCATTGGCAGCGGCCACCTTGACGGCGACCGGGTCGATGTCCGTTGCCAGCACCGGAACATGCGCGAGCTTGGCCACCGCGATGGCGAGCACCGCGCTGCCAGTGCCAAGGTCGAGCGCGTTGCGCGGATGCTCGCGCTGTATGACCTGCTCCAGCATTTCGAGGCAGCCGGCGGTGGTGCCGTGATGGCCGGTGCCGAAGGCAAGGCCGGCCTCGATCTCGATGGCGAGTTCGCCGCTGTGGCGCTTCCTGCGGTCATGCGCGCCATGGACGAAGAAGCGCCCGGCCCGTACCGGCTTCAATCCCTCCAGCGAGCGCGCCACCCAGTCGATGTCGGGCAGCGCTTCTCGCTCTATCGATTTCGACAGCGACAGTCCGGCCAGGATGTCCCTAAGCCGCGCCTCGACCGCATCGACGTCGTCGTCGGCATAGAGCGATACTTCGTGGATATCGCGGTCCTCGTCGACCTCGAGCACCGCAACCGGCAGGCCCTCATCGTCGAACGCCGCACCGAGCGCCGCGAAGATGCGATCAGCCTCGATCTTGCCCGCGGTGAAATACAAACGCGTCTGCGTCATTCCCGGATACGTCAACCTTCCGCCGCCAGCCGCTTGAGCTTGGCGATGGCGGCGTCCGGGCTTTCGCCATAGGCAATGGTGCCGGCGAAATCGCCCTTGCCGTTGAGCAGCAGCACCGAAGCGGTGTGGTCCATCGTGTAGTCGCCGTCGTTCGTGTCGACTTTCTTCCAGTAGATGCCGAAGGACTTGGCCATGGCGTGGACCTTATCGGGATCGCCGGTGATGCCGAGGATGCGATCGGAGAAATTGCTGACATACGTGTTCATGATTTCGGGCGTATCGCGCTCCGGGTCGACCGTAATGAAATAGGCATGCAGGTTCTTGCCGTCGTCGCCCATCGTCTTCAGCCAGCCGGCCAACTCGAAAAGCGTGGTCGGGCAGACTTCCGGGCAATGCGTGAAGCCAAAAAAGACGACACTGGGGTGGCCACGAAAGGCGGCTTCGGTGACCGGTGCGCCCTTCTGGTCGACCAGCGTGAACGGCGCGCCGAACGGCTCGCCGCCATAATGTCCGCGGTACCAGTCGAACGTTAGCCAGCCGATGCCAGCGGCCATCAGGACGAGAATACCGACCAGAATTGAACGCATCATCAGTGAAGTCCGTCGTCATTTCCATCGGGCGCCGGATTGGCGCCATGAAGCCCTGGCTTGGCGAACACTCTTAGCGGTTCGGTCGCGCCGACGCAAAGATGTCGCGTTGCCGCAACCGGCAATGCTGTGGGGGGCGATCTGCTTGCAAAGCGCGGCCGTTCGTCCCACCTGAGGTCGGCAAAATTCGAACCGCAGGAGGCCTCTTTGCGAAAACTGATTGGCGGCGCGTTGGCCGCATGCCTTGTCATTGGCGCTGGCGCCGCCGCCGCCGAGGAAGTCGGCAAGGTCGGCGTCGATTGGCTCGGCAACGACATCATCGTCGAGGCGATCAAGGATCCGAAGGTCGAGGGAGTAACCTGCCACGTCTCCTATTTCGACCGTGGCATGATCGACCGCCTGCAGAAAGGCAACTGGTTCGAGGACCCGTCCGATTCCTCGATCTCCTGCCGCCAGACCGGGCCGATCACCATTGGGGACATCGACATGAGCGAGGCCGGCGAGGAGGTGTTCAAGCAAGGCATCAGCCTGATCTGGAAAAAGCAGGTGGTGAACCGCATCTACGACAAGGCCAACGAGACGCTGATCTACCTCGCGCATTCGCGCCAGGTGCAGGATGGCTCGGCAAAAATGTCGGTCACCACCGTGCCGCTCTACGGCCAGAATGTGGTGTGGACCAGCGGCAAGCCGAAATAGAGACTAAAGGTGCTCCAGGGTCCTTGGCGCGTCCAAACGGATGCGCGGCGCTGCACTCGGCTTGCGAGACTATGCGCGCGGGCGTAAAGCGCCCCGCATGGACCGTCCCGAACACCTTGTCCTGAAAGATCCCGAGCCGCGCATCCATCCGACGGCGGAGCTGAAGGCGTGCAAGCTTGGACGCTATGCGGCGATCGGCGAGCGCGTCATCTTACGTGAAGTCATGGTCGGCGATTTTTCCTACTTCGAGCGGCATGCCGAGGCGATCTATACGACGATCGGCAAATTCTGCTCGATTGCCGCCAACAGCCGCATCAATGCGCTGGAGCATCCGGTCGAGCGGCTGACGCAGCACAAAATCAGCTATCGGCCCAACGAGTACTTCCGCTGGCTGGGTGTCGATCAGGCATTCCGCGACCGGCGGCGGGCGAGACCCGTCAGCATCGGCCATGATGTCTGGATTGGCCATGGCGCCGTGATCATGCCTGGCATAGTGATCGGCAACGGCGCGATCGTCGGTGCCAACGCGGTAGTGACGCGAGACGTGCCGGCCTATGCAATTGTCGCCGGCGTTCCGGCCAGGCCATTGCGGCAGCGCTTCAGCGCGGGAACTGCGGCCCGGATCGAACGTCTTGCCTGGTGGGACTGGCCGGTCGAGAAACTGGCCAGGGCAGTCCCCGACATGCAGGCCTTGCCCATCGAGGCTTTCCTCGACCGCTGGGAAAACGACGCTACCTGATCGTTGCGAGCGCGGCGTGTGCACGGTTTGACCGTGAATTCCTCCTCGCAGGGAACTCGAAGCAGTTGCCGATTGTTTCTCCCTGTCATGATCGAAAAGCTGTTCACCAGGATCGCCAACTATATCGCCCATCTTGCCGGTCTGCCGCCGACGTTTGCCGTCTGTTTCCTGATCATTGTGGTCTGGGCGGTAAGCGGTCCGGTCTTCGGCTTTTCCGATACCTGGCAACTCGTCATCAATACCGGCACCACGATCGTCACCTTCCTGATGGTGTTTCTCATCCAGAACACCCAGAACCGCGACAGCGCGGCGATCCAGGCCAAGCTTGACGAGCTGATCCGCGTCAGCAAAGCCAAGAATACCTTTATCGGCATCGAGCACCTGACCGAATCCGAGCTCGAAGAAATCCGCGCCAAATGTGAACGCGCGGCGAAGCGGCACGACGAACAGATCGCCGACATGGCCGCAGCCAAGGCGGTGGCTAAAAAGCGCAACGCGAAGAAGCACGCGGCGGCGTGAGCGAGCTTGTTGTCGGGGTTCCTGCGCGGCGGTCGCGGGATCATTCCATGAATGCCGAAAAGGCTTCCTTGTAGTCCGGGTGCCAGCGCGACAGGGCAGGGCGGTTCTCGATGATGTCGCTAATCGCCCAGGCCATGCGTTTTTCGTCCATGGACCGGGTCGCCTCGTTATCGGGACACAGGATGTAGAAATCGCCACGCAGCAGCGAGGCCAGCATGAAGTCGATGACCTGCTCGCCGGTCCAGGCGCCGGCCGGCTTTTCGGTGGCGCCTTCGGTCAGGCCGGTAAAAGTGAACCCCGGAATGAGCAGATGCGCCGCGACGTTTGCGCCGGGCTCATTGCGCAGCGCGTGTGCAAGGCCCTCGGTATAGGTCTTCACGCCAGCCTTGGAGACGTTGTAGGCGAGGTTGCCTGGCGGCGTGGTAATGCCTTGCTTGGAGCCGGTGTTGACGATCAGGCCGGGCTTTCCCGCCGCCAGCATGCGCGGCGCGAAGGCCTCGACGCCATGGACGACACCCCAGAAATTGATGTCCAGCAGTCGCTTCCAGGCGTCACGGTTCTCCCACGGCTTCCCGGGGTTGTTGCCGACGCCGGCATTGTTCATCAGAAGCGAGACGTCGCCGAAGGTGTCGAATGTCCTTTGGGCCAGCCGTTCGAGGTCGTCGGCTTTCGAGACGTCAGTGGCGACGGCAAGCACGGCGCTCTCGCCGGCGAAGGTAGCGACGGCATGTCGGGCCTCATCGAGGCGTGCGGCGCCGATATCGGCCAGCACGATCTTCATGCCCATCGCCGCCAGCCGTTTGGCCGCGGCGAGGCCGATGCCGCTGGCCGCGCCGGTGATGACGGCGACATTACCGGAGGCAAGTGCGGGCAGGGCGGTCTGGATCTCGGCGTCGGTGGTCATGATTTTCTCCTGTTCTGGCCGCGGCGAACTTAGCGCGGAAAGAGGCTCGCGCAAGCCGGTGCGACATCTTCGGGTTGACCGCGTCGGCGGGCGCTGCGCATGCTGATATCGAAAAGGAGACTGACGATTGACCGACTGGATCGAGATCCTGAAAGAACAGACCGCAACCGGCGACCAGATGAGCCGCGAAGTGCCGCAAATGCTTGCCAACCCCGACATCAGCGAAGCGCAAGTGAAAACGCTGTTTTCGGCGCTCGAAAAACAGGCCGAATTCGTCGAAAAGCTGCGCATGGCGCTGGAAAAATTCGGCCATGATTTTTCAGTGATCAAAGCGGCCGAGCGGCTGGAGGAGCGCTACGCCGACCTTGCCGCTTCGGTAGCGGAAAAGCTCAAAGAAATGCGAGGCTAGAGCCTGTTCCATTCGATAAAATTCGGTATGGGCTCTATCTTCTCATGATCTTTTCCGAAAACCGGCATCCACTTTTCGCTGACGCGGTCCTTCGGTTCGGGATCTTGGTCTGCCTATTTCTCGATTAGCCGCTCGAAGCGCCTGTCCGGCACTAGCCAGACCATCGCCACCAGGACATAGATCGAGACACCGATCCAGTGATTGACGAAGGTCAGCGCGACGGCGGCGATATAGAGGGCCAGCGAGATTTTTCCCTTGAGGTCATTGCCCAAAGCCCTGGCGAAGAGGGTTTCGCTGCCGTGCAGCCGATGCAGGGCTATGGTGAGGATGTTGAAGCCGATGGCGCAGAGCGCCAGGTCGACGCCATAAACGGCGACCGGCACCGGCGCGAAATGGTTCTCACCCATGAAGGCTGTCGTCGCCGGCATCAGCGATAGCCAGAACAGCAGGTTGAGGTTCGCCCACAGCACGCGCCCGTCGACCCGCTGCACGGTATGGAACATGTTGTGCAAATTGTTCCAGTAGATGCCGACATTGATGAAGGACAGCACATAGCTGAGGAATACCGGCCAGAGTGGCGCCAGCGCGGAAAAATCCTCGCCATGCGGCACCTTCAATTCCAGCACCATGATGGTGATGATGATGGCGACCACGCCATCGGTGAATGCCTCGACTCGTCCCTTGCCCATCAATCTCCCCTGACAATCCGCTGAAGTTAAAAGAGGATCTCGCTCAGCGCCATCGCAAAGCTGCCAAAATTGTCAGGAGCAAGTCGGGGAGGGGGAACGGCTGACGAAAAGAAGGCGTTAGGGTGTCAGATCCCGAACAGCAAAAAGGTCCGAAAAATGACTGCTCACGCTCAAGTCATGACGCGCGATTACGAACTCGGCGGGCGCGCTGCAGCGGCCGCCGTGGCCGCCATGATCGCGGCTCTTTTCGCCGGCAGCACCGCGCTGACGCCGCTTTACATCATCTACAAGCAGGTCTTCGGCTTCTCGCAGATCACTTTGACGCTGGTCTACGCCGTCTATGTCATCGGCAATCTGGCGGCGCTGCTGATGTTGGGGCGTGTATCAGATGTCATCGGGCGCCGTCCGATGGCGTTGGCCGGAATGGCGGTGGCCGTCGTTAGCGCGGTGGTTTTCCTGTTCGCCGAAAATGTCGCCTGGCTCGACGTCGCCCGAATTCTGAGCGGATTAGGAATCGGCGTCGGCGCGGGTACCGGCACCGCCTGGCTTGCCGAATTGCTCCCGACCGACGACAAGTCACAGGCGGCGACGATTGCCACCAGCACCAATTTCCTCGGTCTCGGCCTTGGTGCGCTGGGGGCCGGGTTGCTCGCCGAATACGCGCCTTGGCCGCTCAGGCTGACATTCGTCGTCTACCTGGCGATGCTCGCGACTGTAACCCTGCTGGTCTGGCGCACGCAGGAAACCGTTTCGCGGCCGGGGAAACTGGCTGACGTTTCGATGCGGCCGCGCCTTTCCGTGCCCGATGCCATCCGCGCAAATTTCGTTGCGCCGGCGGTGACCGGCTTTGGCGCAATGGCGCTGGTCGGCTTTTATGCAGCACTCGCACCGAGCATTTTGGCGCAGCAGTTGCAGGTAACCAACCATGCTGAAGCGGGCGCTCTGTTCTTTGAATTGGCGATCGTGACGGCCGCCACCATTGTAGTGACGGCACGTCTTTCGAGCCGAGCCGCGATGTTCGCGGCGCTTGCGCTGATGATTCCAACCGTCGCGCTGATTGTTGCGGCGCAGGTCTTCGCATCGATGGCCACAATGATTGCCGGGACCGCCTTGTGCGGCGTGGCGGCAGCGCTCGGTTATCGCGGCGGCTTGCAAGTGGTGAACGAGATCGCGCCAGCGGACCGGCGCGCCGAAGTTGTCTCGGCCTTCTTCATCTGCTGTTTTTGCGGCAACGCGCTGCCGGTGATCGGCATCGGCGTCCTGTCGACCATGACAAGCGCGACCGTGGCAAGCGGGGCCTTTGCCGGCATGATGGTTATCTTTTCCCTGGTGGCGCTCGGGTTCGGCGCGAAATACGCGCGCTGAGCCGGCCTTTCAGCCGTTCGGCGTCTCGGGCGAAAGATGCGCGCGCTGGCGCGGCACGCCGAGGCCGGTATCCGGCGGTTCGCCGGCAGCCGGCCGGCTTTCGAGGCAGGTGGGGAGGGGTCGCCTATTGCGACTGCAATGGCCTGGCGTTCGCCTTGCCGGCGATGCCGGTGGAGGTGGTCAGCACCCACGGTGCCCGTGACGAATTCGTCGGCGCCTTTGCGGCGGGGCTTGCGCGCGGAGACCCTGTCGAGGCGGCACTGGCCGTCGCCAATGCCGCCGCTGCCTCGCTGGTCGCAACGCCGGAGTGCGAGCGCGGGCGGATTTGAGCAAAGCCGGCCTGCCCAGTGACTGCCACGATCAGTCGCTGTCGCGCGCGATCAGCTGCAGCGGCCAGACTTCACGGATGATGCGTGCGCCTTCGGCGCCGGCGTAAGCCGGGATCGATGCCAGCAGCATTTCGGCCAGCCGCTCGCCCATCGGCTCCAGCGCCGGGCGGAAGCCGGTCAGCGCCGGCGAAAAATAGCGGCAGAGCGGGGTGTCGACGATGACGATCACCGCGATGTCATGGCCGGGCTTGATGCCCGCCTCGGCCAAAGCCTTGCAGCCGCCAAGCGCCATCGCGTCATTGTTGAAGATGATGGCGGTCGGCGGGTCCTTGGAGCGCATGACTTTCGGCGTCACCGCGTAGCCGCCGGCCTCGTTGATGAAGCCGTCGGCGATCAACTCGGGGTCGAATTCGATGCCGTGCCGCCGCAACGCCTTGCGATAGCCGGCGAGGAACAGATAGCCGAAGTTGAGATCGAGCGACGGGCGGATGGCCGCGATGCGGCGGTGACCGCGCGCGACAAGACGATCGACCGCGTCAGCCCCGGCTTTTTCGAAGTCGAGGTCGAGCGAGGGGTAGGCATCGCCGCCGGAGCGGCTGCGGCCGAGCGTTGCGAACGGGAAACCGGCCTGGGTCAGATAGTCGATGCGCTCGTCCTCGCGCCGCGTCCAGGCCAGCACCACCGCATCGGCCCGCCGGGTCTCGACGACACGGCGCAGGCGCTCCTGCTGATAGTCGCCCGGCGCGCCCATCACAACGATCAGGTCGAGTCCGCTTTCGGCGAGCTTGGCCTGCAATCCGGTCAGGAACGGAATAAAGAACGGCTCGCCATATTCCTGATCGCCCGGATGCGGCTGCAGCATGAAGGCGATCGAATGGGTGGCGCCGCGCCGCAAACTGCGGCCGGACTGGTTCGGCGAATAATTCAGCTTCTTGGCCGCATCGAGCACGCGCTGGCGTGTGTCGGCGTTGACGTCGGCGCGGCCGTTGAGCGCGCGCGACACCGTGCCGATCGAAATGTTCAGGTGACGCGCAAGGTCGTGAATGCTGGACGCCAAAGGACAGTTCTCCCCCTTGCTTGGCTAGCACCGGCTGCTCTTCAGGCCAAGCCGGCATCACGTTTTTCGCTATCGGCCGATTGACATTCTACGCCATCGGGTGTGTTCTCGTAAACGTTTACGGAAAAACATTCACGGCCCTGCCGTGAACGCCGTGACGATCGGTCTGGAGGGGCCGAGAGGGAGGAGCACTGGATGATAAATGTCGTCCTGGTCGGCTGCGGCGCGATGAGCAAGGCTTGGCTCGATGCAGTCAGGCAGATCGACGGGCTCGCCATTGTCGGCCTGGTCGATATCGATGTCGAAAGGGCGCGGGCGAGGGCGCGCGAATACGAGCTTTCGAGCGCCATCATTGGAACCGACCTCGACGCCGTGCTCGACCAAACCAGGCCCGACGCGGTATTCGACGTAGTGGTTCCCGCCGCCCGCCGCGAGGTCGCGCTTTCCGCCTTTGCCCATAATTGCCACCTGCTGACCGAAAAGCCACTCGCCGACAGCCCGGACAATGCGCGTGCCATCGTCGAGGCCGCCCGCAGCGCCGGGCGTATCCATGCCGTCGTCCAGAACCGCCGCTATGTCGCCAATGTCAGGCGCATTCGGCGCTTTCTCGATTCCGGCGCCATTGGTGCGCCAACCAGCATCCACGCGGAGTTCTTCGTCGCGCCGCATTTCGGCGGCTTTCGCGAGGAGATGCGCCATGTGCTGCTGCTCGACATGGCGATCCACACATTCGATGCCGCCCGCTACATGGTGGCCGGCGAGCCGGCCGGTGTCTATTGCCAGGAGTGGGAGCCGGCCAATTCCTGGTATCGGCAAGGGTCGTCGGCAACCGCAAGCTTCGACCTCGGCGGCGGCAAGCTATTCACCTATGCCGGCAGCTGGTGCGCGGCCGGCTTCCGCACCAGCTGGGACAGTACATGGCGGATCATCGCCGAGCGCGGCAGCATTGTCTGGGACGGCGAGGACGGGCTGAAGGCGGAAATCGTGCAGCCGGTCCGTGAAGGCCTGTTCGACCGCACCGAACCGATAGCCGTGCCGCCGCTCGACCCGGCTGATCGCGTCGGCGGCCATCTCGGCATCATCCAGGATTTCGTCCGCGCCGTCGAGACCGGCACCGAGCCGGAGACGCGCGGCGCCGACAACATCAAGAGCCTGGCCATGGTTTTCGCTGCGATCGAGAGCGCCGAGACCGGGCGCCGGGTCGCCATCGCTGCACAGGAAGGATCATGATGCCAAACCCGCTGCTCGACATCAGGATTGGCACAATGGTGCGGGCCAATCTCGACGACCCGGCCGCCTATGTCAGGCAGATCCTGCCGCTCGGCTTCGAGAGCATCCAGCCGTTCTTCTGGCAGACGCTGGGCGGCAAGGACATTCCGCGGCTGGCGGGCGAGATCCGCGAGGCGATCGGCGATGCCGATGTCATCGTCTCGTCGATCGGCGTGTTCGGCAATCCGCTGGAGAGCGGCGAGATCGATCGCGGCGTGCTCCAGGCGTGGGAAACGATCATCGACAACGCGCATCTGTTCGGCACCAATATGGTCAGCGGCTTTACCGGCCGCATTCGCGGCAAGCCGCTGCCCGACAGCCTGCCGCGTTTCCGCGAGGTCTGGGGACCGTTGGCCAGGCGTGCCGCCGACAAGGGCGTGCGCATCGCGTTCGAGAACTGCGCCATGGACGGCAACTGGGCCAGCGGCGACTGGAACATCGCCCACAATCCGGACGCCTGGGAGTTGATGTTCAACGAGTTGCCGAACGACAATCTCGGCCTGGAGTGGGAGCCCTGCCACCAGCTGGTCTATCTGATCGACCCGATCCCGCAGATCCGCAAATGGGCGCCGCGCATCTTCCACGTCCACGGCAAGGACGCGACCGTGCGCTGGGACGTGATCCGCGAACATGGCGTGTTCGGCCGCCTGCCGTTCGTACTGATGCGCACGCCGGGTTTCGGCGACAGCGACTGGACAAGGGTGATCAGCGAGCTGCGGCTGGCCGGCTACAAAGGCGCCATCGACATCGAGGGCTGGCACGACCCGGTCTATCGCGGCGATCTCGAGATCACCGGCCAGGCGCGTGCGCTGGATTATCTCCAACAATGCCGGGGAGGCGCGAGCTACCTGCCGAACCCGGTGTGAGAACTCGGCCGGCGGGAGGTGCCGGCCAGCGAAAGATTGCGGCCCCTTGCCGAAGCGATCGTCAAAACCCCTCGGCTAGCGAGGGAACAAAGGGAGGATAAGTGCATGAGCATTACGATGAGAAGGACAGTTCTGCGCTCGACCGTCGCGGCGGCCGCGATGGCGCTCGCCGCCGCACTCTCGACCTTGCCGGCGCAGGCGCTCGATGCCCAGTGGTGCAAGGATGTCCATATCCGCTTCTTCGTCGGCGGCGCCGAGGGCGATGCCTTCGGCACGATCGTCTATAATGGTGCCAAGCAGGCGGCAGCCGATCTTGGGCCGAAGGTCGACTACATCTTTTCCCAGTGGGATGTCGAGAAGATGGTGCAGCAATTGCGCGAGGCTGTCGCGGTCAAGCCCCAAGGCATCGCCATGATGGGCCACCCCGGCGACGCCGCGATCATGCCGCTGGCCGAACAGGCACACAAGGACGGTATCAAGATGATGTACCAGAACGTGCCGGTGCCGACGGTCACGGCGGCGTTCGGCGGCGGCTATGTCGGCGCCCAGCAGGAGCAGCAGGGCCGCGCGCTCGGCGCCGAGGCGGTCAAGCTGGCCGGGCTCAAGGCCGGCGACAAGGCGATCATGATCGGCCCGTTCGAGAACGAGAGCCGCGGCGCGCGCGAACGCGGCACAGTCGCCGCGCTCAAAGAGGCGGGGGTCGAGGTCATCCAGCTCTCCTCGCCGCCGAGCGGCGAGTGGGCTTCCGATCCCAACCTGGCCATTCCGGTGATCACCGCGGCACTGCTCAACAATCCCGACGTCAAGGCAGTTGGCTATCCCGGCGGGCAGATGCTGGGCAACGTACCGACTTACATGCAGGCGGCGGGCAGGAAGCCGGGCGACATCTTCAACTTCGGCTTCGACACCAGCCCGCAGATCGTAGAGGGCTTCAAGGGCGGCTGGGTGCAACTGACGGCCGACCAGCAGCCGTTCCTGCAAGGCTACCTGCCGATCCTCAGCCTCTGCCAGCAGGTGGTGCTCGGCCTTGCGCCGATGAATGTCGACACCGGCGCCGGCTTCGTCACGCCACAGAATTACGAGATCGTCGCCGAGCTCGCCAAGCAGGCGCTGCGCTGACCTCCCAAGCCGTCGGCCGGGATCGAGCCCGGCCGGCGGGACCGCCGGCGAAAAGGCCGGCACGCGACAATCAAGTGAGGATCGCCATGGCCGAACGCATCATCGAACTGCGTGACATCAGCAAGTCCTATGGCCAGGTCTATGCGCTGGGCGGGGTCAATCTCAGCGTCGACCGCGGCGAGGTGGTTGGCCTGATCGGCGATAACGGCGCCGGCAAGTCGACGCTGATCAAGATCCTGTCCGGCGTGGTCAAACCGACCAGCGGCGAGATTCTCGTCCGCGGCAAGCCGGTGACCGGATGGAACCCTGCGCGCTCGCGCGACGCCGGCATCGAGACCGTGTTCCAGGACCGGGCGCTCGCCGTGCAGCAGACCATCGTGCGCAACATCTTCATGGGCCGCGAGCTCACCGGCTGGCTTGGTTGGCTGAAGGTCGACAAGGAGATCGCGGAGGCGAGCCGGCTGATGCGCGAGATCGGCTTCACCTCGAAAGTGTTCACGCCACAGTCGATCGTCGGCCAGCTCTCGGGCGGCGAACGCCAGGGCGTGGCGATCGCGCGGGCCATCTATAAGAAGGCGGAGCTGATAGTCCTCGACGAACCGACGACCGCGCTATCGCTGACCGAGACCGCCAAGGTCTTCCACTTCGTGCGCCAGGTGCGGGCGAGCGGACGCTCGATCCTGTTCATCGGCCACAATATTCACCACGTCTTCGACATCGCCGACCGGTTCGTGGTGCTCGACCGCGGCAAGGTCGCGCTCACCGCCGACCGCAGCGAGGTCAAGTCGGCCGAAGACCTGATCAACTTCATGGAAGACGTCGCCCACCCCAGCGGATTGCCGGGGTTGCACGACGTGGCCGATGCGGGGAGGGCGGCACGATGAGCAAGACCATGGAACCCGATCTGCAGAGCCCCCTCGGCGGCACGCATGGCGAAACCGCGGGGAAAGAGTGGCGACACCCGTCCGACAATTGGCTGCGCGGGTTCATCCTCGACAACCGCGCCGCACTCGGCACGTTGGCCGTGTTCATCGTTATGATGGCGGTATTCATGATCGCCAATCCGACGGTCTTCACCACCTGGTATCTTTACAGTTCCGTGCTGACCACGCTGCCGGTGGCCTTGTTCGTAGTTGTGCCGCTGGTCTTCGTCGTCACCTGCGGCGAGATCGACCTGTCGTTTCCGGCGACGATGGGCTTTGCCTCATGGGTGTTCGCGCTGGTCGTGCAGGCCGGCTACGACCCGTTCCTCGGCATCGCCGCCGCAATCGTCACCGGCATGCTGCTCGGCTTCCTGGTCGGCTCCCTGGTCGTCTATGGCGGGTTGTCGTCGCTGATCGCCACGCTCGGCATGAATTTCCTGCTGCGCGGCCTGATCCAGATCATCAACGAGGGCAGGTCGACGGCACTGACCGGCCTTGCCGACAGCTGGGCCTACAAGATCTTCTCCAGCCAGCTTTATGGCATTCCGGTGCAGATCTTCTGGGCCATCGCCTTCGTCGTGCTGTCGGCGCTGCTCTACAACCGCCATCGCTTCGGCGCGCAGGTCAAGGTGGTCGGCGACAATCCCGACAGCGCCCAGCAGATGGGCATCGACGTCAAGCGTGTGCGGGTAAAAGTGTTCGTCTTCGTCGGCATCGGCGCTGCGATCGCCGGCACGTTTTCGGTAATGATCAACTTCACCTGGTGGCCGACGGCCGGCGACGGCTACCTGCTGCCGGTGCTGGCATCGGTGTTCGTCGGCGGCACGCCGACCTGGGGCGGCATCGGCACGGTGGTCGGCGGCGCGATCGGCGCGGTCACGGTCTCGTTCATCCAGACCGGCGTCGTCGCGGCGGGACTGAGCGGCTTCTACGTCCAGTTCTTCAACGGGCTGATCATCATCCTGTCGCTGCTCGGCCATAAGTGGAACCAGGCGCGGTATCGGTGACCGGCGGCCTCACACTCCCGTGACAAACCCGTCCAGCACGCGTTTCTGGCCGGCTTTGTCGAAGTCGATGGTCAGCTTGTTGCCTTCGATGGCCGAGATGTTGCCGTTGCCGAATTTCTGGTGGAAGACGCGGTCGCCGACGTTGAAGGGGGACGGCGTGTCGGCGACGGATTTGGCGACCAGTTCGCCGTCGATTGTCCGGCCCTTGACCGAGGTGCGGCCGGCGCCGTAGCCGGAGTCGGTTTCGCCATAGCCGATGCGCTCGACCTGGTGGCCGGAGCGCGTGCCCCAATTGCGGTCGGTGGCTTCGGTGCGGTTGGCCTGAGCACGCTGCCAGCCCGGCGTCGCATAGGTGCTGGAGAAAGCGCCGGATTTCTCGGCGCCGTTATTGCCGCCGATGTTGTCGAAGCGCGATGCTCCATAGGGGTTCTGCCTGCCCGCCCCTTGGCCGCCACGACCGGAGGCGAACGAGCCGCCACCATAGGCATTGCCGTAGCCGCCATAGGAGTTGCCGCTCTCGGAAGCTTCGATATGGGCTTCCGGCAGTTCTTCGAGGAAGCGCGACGGGATGGTCGACTGCCAGAGGCCGTGGATGCGGCGGTTGGAGACGAACCAGATGTGCAGATTCTTCTTGGCGCGGGTCAGGCCGACATAGGCGAGCCGGCGTTCCTCCTCCAGCCCGGAGCGGCCACCCTCGTCGAGGGAACGCTGATGCGGGAACAGGCCTTCCTCCCAGCCGGGCAGGAACACGGTTTCAAATTCGAGGCCCTTGGCCGAATGCAGCGTCATGATGTTGACGGCATCGAGCTCGGCGTTCTGCTCGGCGTCCATCACCAAGGCGACATGTTCGAGGAAGGAGCGCAGCGATTCATACTCCTCCATGGAGCGGATCAGTTCTTTTAAATTCTCGAGCCGACCGGGCGCTTCAACCGAGCGGTCGTTCTTCCACATGTCGGTGTAGCCGCTCTCCTCCAGAATGGTCTCGGCGAGCTCGGTGTGCGGCGTGGTTTCCAGCGCCTTCTGCCAGCGTTCGAAATTGGCCGATACTTCGCGCAGTGCCGCGCGAGGCTTCGGCTTCAGCTCGTCGCTCTCGGCGAGTTTTGCCGCTGCCTCCAGCATCGGGATGCGCAGCGCGCGTGCGGTATCATGGATCTGGCGGATGGTGGCCTCGCCCAAGCCGCGCTTCGGCACGTTGACGATGCGCTCGAAAGCGAGGTCGTCGGCGCCTTGCGCGACGACGCGGAAGAAGGCCAGCGCATCGCGGATCTCGAGCCGCTCATAAAAGCGCGGGCCGCCGATGACGCGGTAATTGAGGCCGAGCGTGACGAAGCGGTCCTCGAATTCGCGCATCTGGAAGGAGGCGCGGACGAGAATCGCCATGTCGTTCAAGTTGTGCCTCTGGCGCTGGTAGGCCTCGATCGTCTCGCCGACGGCGCGGGCCTCCTCCTCGGAATCCCAGGCGGCGTGGACATGCACCTTCTCGTCGTCCTCGGCGATCTTTTCGGTGAACAGCGTCTTGCCGAAACGGCCCTCATTGTGGGCGATGAGGTGGGAGGCGGTGCCGAGGATGTGCGCGGTCGAGCGGTAGTTGCGCTCCAGCCTGATGATGGTGGCGCCAGGAAAATCCTTGTCGAAGCGCAGGATGTTGTCGACCTCGGCGCCGCGCCAGCCATAGATCGACTGGTCGTCGTCGCCTACGCAGCAGATATTAACTTTGCTATCGCTCACGGGCTGTTCCGCGCCTGCCGGCGCGGGCCCTCCGCGTGGGCCTCGCGAAGGCTCGGACGGACGGTCGTCCTTGCGGCCTTCGGCCGGAATTCCCGATTCATCCTTCGAAGCTGCCGGTCTATAGCTACCCGCCTCCGTTCTATCCGGAACTCCGGAAAGACTTGGAACGCGACCACCCGGCGAGCCACTTCGTGGTGGTTGCGGCCCGGCCGGCCGCTGCGCCAGCAGCCGCAGCCACATGTATTGCGCGGTGTTGGTGTCCTGATATTCGTCAACGAGGATGTAGCGGAAGCGCTTGTGGTATTCCTTCAGCACGTCCGGATTGGCGCGGAAGATGCGGATCGGGTGGCATAGGAGATCGCCGAAGTCGCAAGCGTTCAGCGTTTGCAGCCGTTCCTGATAGGCCTTGTAGAGCTCGCGGCCCTTGCCGTTGGCGAAGGCACGGGCATCGCCCTCGGGGATGTCGGCGGGACCGAGGCCCTTGTTCTTCCAGCCGTCGATCATCTGAGCGAACTGCTTGGCCGGCCAGCGCTTGTCGTCCAGCGCTTCGGCCTGGATGAGCTGCTTGATCAGGCGCACCACGTCGTCGGTGTCGAGAATGGTGAAGTCGGATTTGAGCCCGGCCAGCTCGGCGTGTCGGCGCAGCAGTTTGACTCCGATCGAATGGAAGGTGCCGAGCCACGGCATGCCCTCGACATTGCCCTCGCCGATTAACAGGCCGATGCGCTGCTTCATCTCGCGCGCCGCCTTGTTGGTGAAGGTGACGGCGAGGATCTGCGAAGGGAAGGCTTTGCCGGTGGCAAGGATGTGGGCGATGCGGGTGGTGAGCACCCGCGTCTTGCCGGTCCCGGCGCCGGCCAGCACCAGCACCGGGCCTTCGGTGGTTTCCACCGCCAGCCGCTGCTCGGGGTTGAGGCCGTTGAGATAATCGGGCGCGTTGTTCTGGTTGCTGCGGGCAGCCATGGCGCGCGCGGCAATGCCCGACGGGGCCACAGGCCGCGCGTTCGGTTCGTCAAAAAAGGGCATGTCTTCCGAAAAGCCGGACATCTCTCCCCGAATGTAGTGATTCGGCAGCGAAAGGCCAGAAGCGTCTCCGTTTTGTTCTCTGTCCGGTCGGTAGACTCACAATCTGAATGGGTCTGCTAACCAAAACGCCGGGCTTGCGATGGGCCGGCGCCGTAAAACGCCGAGCTTGCTTGACAGGGGAGGCGGGCCGGAGAAAGTTGTGCTCGGGGCAGGAGCGCAATGCCGGGTTGCCCATGGACGCGTCGCGGAGCGCACCAGTCGAAGGAGCACCGTCTTGGCTGTGGTCATCACCTCCCTGATCCTTTTCCTCATCGGCCTGGCGCTTGGCGGCGGCGGCATCTGGCTCGTGACGCTGGGCGGCAGCTGGTATTACGTCATCGCCGGTCTAGCTTTCCTTGTCGCGGCCTGGCTGCTCTACAGGCGCAGATCCACGGCGCTGTGGCTCTACGCGGCGATCGTGCTCGGCACGCTCGCCTGGGCGGTCTGGGAGATCGGCTTCGACTGGTGGGAACTCGGTCCGCGCGGCGGCATCATCGTGCTTGTCGCGCTATGGCTGTTGACGCCATGGGCGCGGCGCGGGCTTACCGGTCCCGACGGACGCGCACCGCTTATCCTCGCCGTGCTGGCATCGCTTGCCGTCGCCGGCTATTCGATGACGGTCGATCCAAAGGATATTGCGGGTGAACTCAACACCGACAAGGTGACGCCGACGGCCGATCTCGGCGGCAACGTGCCGCCCGGCGAATGGCACTATTACGGCCGTACGCCCTATGGCCAGCGCTATTCGCCGCTCGACCAGATCACCCCGGAAAACGTCGCCAATCTGCAGCCGGCCTGGACCTATCAAACCGGCGACGTGAAAGGGCCCGACGACATCGGCGAGACGACCTATCAGGTGACGCCGCTGAAGATTGCCGACACGCTCTACATCTGCACGCCGCATAATTTCGCCATCGCCATCGATGCCGCAAGCGGCAAGGAGAAATGGCGCTTCGATCCACAGATCAAGCTCAACAAGGACCGCCAGCACCAGACCTGCCGCGGCGTGTCCTATTATGCCGACGCCAAGATCGCCGCCGGCCAGCCCTGCGCCACACGCATCT
Source organism: Mesorhizobium sp. M0136 (assembly GCF_040322515.1). NCBI lineage: Bacteria > Pseudomonadati > Pseudomonadota > Alphaproteobacteria > Hyphomicrobiales > Phyllobacteriaceae > Mesorhizobium > Mesorhizobium sp. M0136. The sequence goes on along the minus strand of NZ_JAMYTP010000002.1, from coordinate 74,514 downwards.
ACCTGCCGACGTCCGACGCTCGGCTGATCGCCCTCGATGCGGTGAATGGCCAGGTCTGCCCCACATTTGCCGAGGGTGGCACGCTGAACCTGCTCGCCAACATGCCATATCCGAAGCCGGGCTATTATTATTCGACCTCGGCGCCGCTGATCGTCGCCAACAAGATCATCGTCGGTGGCGCGGTCAACGACAATTATTCGACGCAGGAGCCGTCCGGTGTCATCCGTGCCTACGATGCCGACACAGGCGCGCTGTTGTGGAACTGGGATTCCGGCAATCCGGACCAGACGACGCCGCTGCCGCCGGGCCAGACCTACACCAACAACTCGCCCAACATGTGGTCGACGGCAAGCGCCGACGAAAAGCTCGGCCTGCTTTATGTGCCGCTCGGCAACAAGACGCCGGACCAGCTCGGCGCCGGGCGCAGCGCCAATGACGAGAAATTCTCCTCGTCGATCACCGCGCTCGATCTCAACAGCGGACAGTTGCGCTGGGTACGGCAGACCGTGCATCACGACCTCTGGGACATGGACGTGCCGGCGCAGCCGACGCTGGTCGACATCACCACGGAAAATGGCGTGGTGCCGGCGCTGGTCGGGCCGACCAAGCAGGGCGACCTCTATGTGCTCGACCGGCGCAGCGGCGAGCCGATCGTTCCGGTCAAGGAAGTGCCAGCACCCGGCGGCGCGATCGAGGGCGACCATACCTCGCCGACGCAGCCGTTCTCGGACCTGAGCTTCAGTCCGAAACCGCTGACCGGCGCCGACATGTGGGGCATTACCATGTTCGACCAGCTGGCCTGCCGGATCGAGCTTCGGAAGTTGCGCTATGAGGGCCGCTATACCCCGCCATCGCTGCAGGGCTCGCTGATCTACCCCGGAAATTTCGGCACCTTCAACTGGGGCGGTGTGGCAGTCGATCCGGTCCGGCAGGTGATGTTCGGCATGCCGACATACCTGGCGTTCATCTCCAAACTGGTGCCGCGCGCCGACGTGCCGCCGCCCGGTGACACCAAGGGCAGCGAACAAGGCCTGAACCGCAATGAGGGTGCGCCTTACGCAGTGATATTGAAGCCGTTCCTGTCGCCGCTCGGCATTCCCTGCCAGGCGCCGCCCTGGGGCTATGTGGCGGGTGCCGACCTTCGGACCGGCAAGATCGTCTACAAGCATCGCAACGGCACCGTCTACGACATGACGCCGCTGCCGCTGCCGTTCAAGGTCGGCGTGCCCGGCATTGGCGGGCCGATGATCACTGCCGGCGGCGTCGCCTTCCTTGGTGCGGCGGTCGACGACTATGTGCGCGCCTATGACCTGACGACCGGCAAACAGCTCTGGCAGGCGCGACTGCCTGCCGGCGGGCAGTCGACACCCATGACCTACACGGTAGCCGACGGACGCCAGTTCGTCGTCATCGTTGCCGGCGGCCACGGCTCGGTCGGCACCAAGCCGGGCGATTATGTGATGGCCTATACGCTGCCGAAATAGAGAAGTTCCTTCAGAGCCCGAGATGCCCTTTCAGGTCGGGTACCGATGCAAGGACCTCATTGGTCAGCTGCGGGCCGGCTGCTGCCTCGGCCTGCTGGACCAGCATCGTGCCGGCCTGACTGATTTGTGTCAGCGTAAGGCCTGATGCCTTGAGTATGGCGACGCCGTTGATCAGCGCGCCGGTCTTTTCGCCGAGAGCGCCGCCGAGCGCGCCCTCCAGCGAGGACAGGAGGCCACCACCGGAAGCCGCGCCGGGAGCCATGACATCATGTTGCTTGGCCAGGGCGTCGGCTCCCGGGATTTTGGCAAAGAAGCTGGACAGAGTCGTGCCTTCCGCCTCGTGTTCAAGCACCGAGAAAATCGTGCCGGCGATCTTTTCCGTCAAAGCCTGGTTGAGACCGGATTTCTGGGAGACGGTGTTGATGATGTCCTGAACGTCCATGATCTTTCCTCAGGCCTTGGTGTTTGCGGGCGGGTGCCGGGTGACGCGGATCTTGATCAACGATCGTTTGAAGGCGGGGAAGGCAGTGAACCGCAGCGCCAGCAAAGCCATGGCGGCGAGGGCGAACCCACTTGCCAGAAGCGGGGAGGGAAAGGTCATGGGCGTATTCCTTCGTCGTCAATCACGCATTCTTTTCCCGCCAAATGGCCATTCTAGTTCGCCAGATGGCCCGAATGAGGCATAGCCCGGTAACTTCTTTTTACATCGTGGTGCGTGCATTTAGCATTGCCACAAAGGACCAAAATTTAACGACAGTGCGGCGCCGGGCATCACGGTCGTCGTGCAGGGACTTTTGGCAGCCTCACTCAGCCGTGACTGGACCAGGCAAGCTTCGGCTCTATGTTGCCGCGGGGGCCCACGAGGAGCGCGCCATGACAACACCTGCCGGACCCACTGCCGCCAAGCCTGTCATTACCCAGGCGATGATCGATGCCTATGACGAATACACGCATCTGACGCTCGACCGGCGGCGCTTCATGGAGCAATTGACCAGGCTTGCCGGATCGGGTGCGGCAGCTGCCGCGATCGCGCCGCTGCTGGCGGCGAACCCGGCCCAGGCGGCAATCGTGGCGGAAGACGATCCGCGTGTGAAAGGCGAGGACATCAGCTATCCCGGCAGCGGCGGCGAGATGAAGGGCTATCTGGTCAGGCCGGGAGACCAGACCGGCAAGCTTGGTACCGTCATCGTCGTGCATGAGAACAGGGGTCTCAACCCGCATATTCGCGACGTGGCGCGGCGCGTTGCGCTGGAAGGGTTCGTGGCGCTTGCGCCGGACTTCATGACACCGCTCGGCGGCACGCCGGACGACGAAAACAGGGCACGTGACCTGTTTTCCCAGCTCGATCCAGCACAGGTCGCCCCCAATGCCGTGGCAACGGTCGCCTACCTCAAAGGCTACAAGGACGGCAACGGCAAGGTCGGCGCCGTCGGCTTCTGCTGGGGCGGCGGCACGGTGAACATGCTGGCCGTCAACGCGCCGGACCTCGCCGCCGCCGTCGCCTATTACGGCATGCAGCCAAAGGCCGAGGACGTGCCGAAGATCAAGGCCGCGCTCATGCTGCATTATGCCGGCCTCGACACCCGCACCAATGCCGGCATCGATGTCTTCAAGAAGGCACTCGACGCGGCTCATGTCGAATACTCGGTCTATGTCTATGAAGGCGCCAACCATGCCTTCAACAACGATACGTCGGCGGCCCGCTACGACAAGAAGGCGGCTGACCTCGCCTGGGGCCGGACGATCGCTTTCCTCAAGGAGAAGCTGGCCTGATCAGGTGGGCGCCGGCGCTGGTTTGTGAAGGGCGACGCCGGCCACCACCAGCGCGATGCCAATGCAGTCGGTGAGGCTCGGCACCTGCCGCAGCACGATGACGCCGATCAACGTCGCGGTGACCGGCAGCAAAGACAGCATCAGCGCGAAGCTGGAGCGCGGCAGCCGCGACATGGCAAGCTGGTCGCAAATATAGGGAATGACCGACGAGCAGATACCGACGCCGACCGCCGCAAGCAGCAGCGGCGGCGCCGAGAAAGCCGGCAGGGCATCGGCGAAACCGATCGGCAGAACGACGAGAAGGGCGACCGCCATGGCGGCACCCAGCCCGGCGATGCCATCGCCGGCGCCGCCGCGCGCGACGCGGTGGCCGAGCACGATGTAGCCAACGAACAGCGTGCCGTTGAGGAAGGCCCAGAACAGGCCGACGGGATCGCTCGACCATTTGACGTCGATCAGCAACAGGGTGCCGGCGACAGCGATTGCGAGGGCGGCGAGATTGCGCGGGCTTCTGAGGCCGACAAGCGCGACGCCGATAGTGCCGACGAATTCGATCGCCGCCACCAGCGAGATCGGCAGCCGGTCGAGCGCCAGGTAAAACGAGCAATTCATCACCCCAAGGCAGACGCCGAAGGCCACAAGCAACAACCGCGTCGAGCGATCGGCGCGGGCGAAGACCGCCCATGGCCGGGTCAATGGGGCAAAGACGAGTGCCGCGGTGGCGATGCGCAGCCAAGCCATGCCGAGCACGCCGACATGCGGGAACAGCAGCACCGCGAAGGCCGGTCCGAGATAGTGGAACACGGCGCTGACGCCGAACCAGAGATGCGGCGGGACCGCGTTTGCCAAGGTAAAGGCGGGGCCGGCGAGTGCCGGACTTGCTGCGGGGGCTTGCGTCCGATCTTGCATGGGATCAGTATCGCAGGCGATTTTTGCCATTGATATGGATGATGGCCGGTCATTGCGGCTATTCGCTTTCCGAAAGCAAGGAGTTGTCCGCTGAAACGCCTTCGAAATGAGAATACCGATCTGGACCCGGCGGATCTGAAAATCCTGCGCCTGCTGGAAAAGGACGCGCGCACCAGCACCGCCGAACTGGCGCGATCGGTCGGCCTGTCGGCGCCGAGCGTGGCCGAGCGCATCAAACGGCTGCAGGAAAGCGGTGTGATCGAGGCCTATACGGTGCGCATCAATCCGGCCGCGCTCGGCATGAAGCTGTCGGCATGGCTGCGCATCAGGCCGGTGCCGGGGCAACTCGCCGTCGTGGCCGAAATCATCCGCGACCTGCCGGAAATCGCCCAGTGCGACCGGGTCACCGGTGAGGACTGCTTCATCGCGCTGGCGCATGTCGGCTCGGTCGCGGAACTTGAGCGGGTGATCGACCGGATCATTCCCCATGCGATGACCAACACGGCGATCATCCAGTCGTCGCCGGTGGTGCCGCGCTCGCCGCTGGGGGCGATGAAGCGCCAGCCTTGATGCTTGAGGTCGTTCGTCAGCACGTCGTCCGCTTAACTCGAAACGTCGCGCCGCCCCTTCATCGCCCTGCCGGGCACTTCTCGGACGCTGTCACCCATGGTTTCGCCAAATTGCCAGCGTTGCTGAAAGAGCGCCGAGGCTGCGGCCAGCCCCTTTTCCCCGTCACTATACGCGGAGAAGGTGGCGGCAGCCGGATGAGGGGCAGCGCAAACGTCCCAGACATGCAAACCGGACGGCCGGTCTGTTTCTTCCCGCACCGTTCAGGCGTGGCCGCGTTTGATCCGCGCCTGCTTCAGGATGGCGCGCCAGCGGATCATGGCGAAGGGAATCGGCTCGTTGTTGTTGGCGATGTGGAAGATCTCGTTGTTGAGGTTCTTCAGCGAGCGCCAGAAATCATAGTCGGTGATGCGTGGATCAGCCGCCAGCCTGTCCGCCTCGACCTTGATGTCGGTTTTCATGCACGTTCCCCGAACCGCTGCTGCTCCGCCGCCCGTATCGCAATTCGATGCGGATAGTTTTCCAACGCCGCGCTGAGTCGTTCAACGTCTCAATTCGGCTTGTTCACGTTAAAACCTCGGTAAGGTTAACGGCGGTTGGCCAGTGGTTCAAGCGCTCTCTTGGTTCAAGCCGGCTTACGACGAATACCGATCGAGCGGCCGGCGCGCTCCGGCATCGGCAGGGCGGCATGGGCGGCGCGCATCGCTTCCACCCTGGCCAGGACGTCAGCGGGGAAGGGCGCGACCCTCGGGCCAGCCATGTCGACATGCAGCGACAGCGTTTCGGAGGTGGCGGCGAGCCAGCCGTCGAGATGGCGGATTTCCTGGTAGGCCCTCAGCCGCTTCTCGTCATGGTCCAGCAACTGGAACGAGACTGTGACCTTGTGGTCGAGATGCAATTCCTGGACGTAGCAGACATGGACTTCCGCGGTGTAGATGGTCAGCCGCCGTTCCCTTACATAGTCCGGCCCCATCCCCATCATCTCGAAGGCTTCGTCGGAGCACCGGTCGAACAGCACGTTGTAATAGGCCATGTTGAGATGGCCGTTGTAGTCGATCCAGGCCTCCTCGATGTCCATGGCGCGAGAGACGAAAGGGGCGGGGATGGGCATCGGAAACTTCCTTCTCGTCATGCCGGGATGAGCGTGGACTGGACAGAGCGTGGTTGGTGAGACTACGCATCCCTAGATGCAGAACAAGGGTGGACGCTGGTCCATTCGCGGAGGAATCGATGGCTCTAAGCGACCTCAATCCGGTCGAGCGCAACGAAGAAGGCATCGCCGCTGTGCTCGGCATCCTCAAACAGCGGCTCGGCGAGCGATTCCAGACCGGCCAGGCGATCCGCGCCCAGCACGCGCACACCACGACCTATATTCCGACGCAGGCGCCGGACGGCGTCGCCTTTGCCGAGACGACGGAGGAGGTGCAGGAGATCGTGCGCGCGTGTGCGGCACATCGCGTGCCGGTGATCGCCTTCGGCATCGGGTCTTCGCTGGAAGGCCACACCAACGCGCCGGGCGGGGGCATCTCCCTCGATACGTCACGGATGAACCGGGTCATAGCGGTCAATCCGCAGGACCTCGATTGCACCGTCGAGCCCGGTGTGACGCGCGAGGATCTGAACCGGCACCTGCGCGACACCGGCCTGTTCTTTCCGATCGATCCGGGCGCCAACGCCTCGCTCGGCGGCATGGCGGCGACGCGGGCCTCGGGCACCAACGCCGTGCGCTACGGCACGATGCGCGAAAACGTGCTGTCGCTGACTGCGGTGATGGCCGACGGCGAGGCAGTGACGACCGGCAAGCGCGCCAAGAAAAGCTCGGCCGGCTACGATCTGACACGGCTGCTGATCGGCTCGGAAGGCACGCTCGGCATCATCACCCAGCTGACGTTGAAGCTGCAGGGCATTCCGCAGGCGATTTCGGGCGGCGTCTGCCCGTTCCCCAGTGTCGAGGCGGCGTGCAATGCGGTGATCGCGACCATCCAGATGGGCATTCCGGTGGCGCGCATCGAATTGGTCAACGCGCTGCAGATGCGGGCGATGAAGACCTATTCGAAGCTTGATTATCCCGAGAGCCCGTGCCTGTTCGTCGAGTTCCACGGCAGCGATGCCGGCGTCGCCGAGCAGGCCGAAACCTTCGGCATGGTCGCCGAGGAAAATGGCGGCGGTCCGTTCCTATGGACCAGCGTCGCCGAAGAGCGGACGAAATTGTGGAAGGCCAGGCACGATGCCTACTGGTCGTCGCTGACGCTGCGGCCGGGTGCCAAGGGCCTGTCGACCGATGTCTGCGTGCCGATCTCGCGCTTTGCCGAATGTGTCACCGAGACCGAGGCGGATATCGCCGAGATGGGCCTGATCGCGCCGATCGTCGGCCATGCCGGCGATGGCAATTTCCATGTGCTGGTGCTGATGGACGTGGACGATCCGAAGGAGATCGCGCTGGCGGAAAAATTCGTGGCGCGGCTCAACATGCGCGCCATCGCCATGGACGGCACCTGCACCGGCGAGCATGGCATAGGGCAAGGCAAGATCGGCTTCCTGCGGCACGAGCTCGGCCATGGCGTCGACATCATGCGCACGATCAAGCAGGCGCTCGACCCGCTGAACATCATGAACCCGGGCAAGATATTGCCTGGAAAGGACTGATCCTCAGACCGCTGCCGTGCCCCCATTTGCCTCTTTATCGACACGCTGATGCGGGTAGAGTGCCACTGACTTTCAACCAAAACTATCCAGGAGCTGATGCTCGCACGCCTGTTCGTGATCTTCGGTGGGCTTCTTGTGCTGGTGCTGTGTGCGGCGCTGGTGGTGCCGTACTTTGTCGACTGGACGGGTTACCGTGCCGATTTCGAGCGCGAGGCGAGTGCCGTCCTCGGCCGCAAGGTGACCGTGCAAGGCGATGCGACGGCAAGGCTGTTGCCGTTTCCCTCGGTGACCTTTTCCAACGTCGCCGTTGCCGGTGGCCCCAACGGCCAGCCGGCGATGACCGTCGAAACCTTTTCGATGGATGCAGAACTCGCGCCATTCCTGCGCGGTGAAGTGCTGATCTTCGACATGCGGCTGGTGCGGCCGAAGGCGACGATCGACATCGCCGCCGACGGCACGGTCGACTGGACTATACGGCCATCCTCGCCTTTCGATCCCGGCCAGATCTCCATCGAGAAGCTGACGGTGACGGAAGGACAGATCGCGCTCAGCCACGCCGCCGGCGGGCGCAGCCATCTTATTTCCGAGATCAACTCGACGATCTCGGCCAAGTCGCTGGCCGGCCCCTGGCGGCTGGACGGCTCACTGTTGCTGGACGGGTTGCGGACCACGATCGCCGCTTCCACCGGCAAGGCCGAACCGGACGGGCAAATGCGGCTCAGGCTCAAGGCCGATCCGGATGCCTATCCGCTGGTCATCGAGACCGACGGCAATGTGGGCCTCGTGGAGGGCGCCGCCGTCTATTCGGGCCAGTTCAAGATATCGGGCGCAGACCGGACCGCGGCGCGGCCGCGCGGCACCGGCGGTGAGGCGCTGAAGGTCAGCGCCGGAAAACCGGACCCGGGCTTCAGGCTGAACGGCAAGTTTTCGCTCGACCACCAGAAGCTCGGCGTCGACGAATTCCGCTTCGAGACCGGGCCGCTCGACAATCCCTACACCGCTGACGGCAAGGCTGCGGTCGACCTTGGGCTGAAGCCGCATTTCTCTATCGAGGCCAATGGCGCGCAGGTGCAGTTCGACGAGGCCGTCGGGGCGGCGGCCGGGGCCGGATTGACGCTGTCCGAACGGGTGGCGGCGCTCGAGCAGGCGCTGCTCGATCTGCCGAAGCCGACCATACCGGGCACGGTCGAGGTGAAACTGCCGGCGGTGGTCGCAGGCGACACCACGGTTCGCGACGTGCATCTGTCCGCCGAGCCGGCCGAAGGCGGCTGGGCGGTAAAATCGCTGGCCGCCACGCTGCCCGGCCGCGCCAAGCTGGAAGCCAATGGCATGGTCAGCGTCGAGGACCATTTCGGGTTCACCGGATCGCTGCTTCTGGCGGTGGCGCAGCCCTCCGGCTTTGCCGCCTGGCTGTCGAAGGACGTCGACGAGGCGATCCGCCGTTTGCCGGCCGCCGGCTTCAAGGCCAAGGTGGATTTGAGCGAAAAACACCAGGCCTTCAGCGATCTCGAACTCATCCTCGGCAAGGCGAAGTTCTCCGGCCGCATCGATTCCAACCAGCCCGACGAAACCCGTCCATCGGTGCTGATGCAACTCGAAGGTGGCGAACTCGACGTCGATGGGCTCGCTGCCTTCGCCTCGATCTTCGTCAGTGACAAGGGCGCCAACCGCTTTTCCGATCGCGACCTCGATTTCCAGATCAAGGCCGGGCCGGTCAGCGCCGGCGGCTTGACCGCCGATAGCGTCGATACTTCACTTAGATTGCGTGAGGGGCTGCTTGAAATCGACCGCCTGTCGGTCGGCGGACTTGCCGGCGCCTCGATCAGCGCCACCGGCCGGATCAAGGATTTCCCGGCGAGCCCGACCGGCAAGCTCGACGCCTCGGTGGTCGCCGTCGACCTCAAGCCGCTGATCGACGTCGCCGTCCAGCATTATCCAGACAATGCGGTGCTGAAGGGCCTGGCGGAGCGCGCTGCTGCCTATCCCGAGCTGTTCCAGGATGCGCGTATCGACGCGGTCACGAGTGCCGCAGATAATGGCGATGGCACGACCGGACTGGCAATGAGCGCACAGGGCAAGGCCGGTGGCTCGGCCTTTTCGGCGTCGTTGTCCGGCAAAGGGGCGCTCGACCGGCCTCTCGAAGCGCCGGTGACGCTGACCTTCAACGCAAGGAACGCCGACGCCACCGCGCTTCTGGCGCTTTACGGTCTGCCGGCGCTGCCGCTCGGCATGCTCGGCGAGGCGACCACCGACGTCTCGGCCAAAGGCACGCTTGGCGGCGGCCTGGCGACACGATTCAGCCTGGCCGGCAATGACTTCAAAGCTGGTTTCGACGGGACAATTGCCGACACGCCTCAGGGCGCGGCGGCCAAGGGCAAGGTCAGCCTTGAAACGGCCGACATCTCGCCATGGCTGATGACGACCGGCGTCGGCCTGCCCGGCATGGAGACCGGCATGTCGACGTCGCTCGCTGCCGATGCCGACTACGGCAATGGTCTCCTGGTGCTGAGCGGGCTCAGCGGCGCCGTCAACGAAGCGGCGGTTTCCGGTGACGTAAATATCGACATCAAAGAGGGACTGCCGCATCTTGCCGGCGCGCTGTCGCTGGACGAGCTGGACCTCGATCCGATGGCGGTGATGCTGTTCGGCGACCAGGCTTTCCTTGTCAATGGCAGGACCTGGCCGACGGCACCGTTCAGCCAGAAATCCAGTCTGCCATTTACCGCCGATCTCGATCTGACGGCGGCGTCGCTTGCCGCCGGCCCGCTTGCCACCGCCTATGACGCTGCGCTTTCGCTGCAGCTCGACCAGGAGGGAATCCGTGTTTCCGACCTCAAGGCAAAATTCCTCGGGGGCGAGTTGAGTGGCCTGTTCGAGCTCAAGAACAATGACGGCACCGGGCTTTTCTCCGGTCAGATGAAACTCGCCGGCTCCGATTTGACAGCCGTGCTGCCGGAGGCCGGCATCAGCGGAAGCGGCGATTTCTCGACGGCGCTTTCGACCAGCGGCAAATCGGTCGATGCGATGGTCGCGGCGCTGTCCGGTTCCGGCACGGCGACGCTGAAGGGCATGACTATTGCCGGCTTTAATCCCGATGCCTTTGGCGCATTTATTGCCAAGGCCGACCCGATCGGGCGCGATATCGACGCGTCGAAGACTGCCGGTTTTGTGCCGCAGATCGCCGCGGCGGGCAGTTTTCCGGCGCAGGACACCGATATTGGCTTCACCATCGCCGGCGGCACGCTGAGGGCGCCGCCGGTCAAATTGGAAAGCCCGGGCGCGACGCTGTCCGCCGACATCACCGCCGATCTGAACACCAGCACCGTCGATGCCAAGGGCGAGATCGCCTATCGACCCGGCGATGAGGCGCTGGTCGGCTCCGAACCGATTTTGAATTTCAGCGTCGACGGTCCGTTCGGCGCCACCAAACGGCAGTTCGACAGCGAGCCGCTGGCCCAGTTCCTGACCCAGCGTGCGCTGGAAAAGGAGCAGCAGCGAGTCGAAGCTATGCAAGCCGCACTGCTCGAGAAACAAAGGCTGCGGCGTGAGGTGCGTTACTACGCTGCCCTGCAAACCGAGCGTGAAAGAGCGGCGGCGGAGCGGCGCAAGCAGGAGGAGGAAGCGGCGCGGCTGAAGGCTGAGGCCGACGCCAGGGCAAAGGCCGAAGCCGAGGCTCAGGCCCAAGCCGAAGCGGAGGCGAGGGCGCAGGCTGAAGCCAAGGCGAAGGCTGAAGCGGACGCCAGGGCAAAGGCCGAAGCTGAGGCGCAGGCCGAAGCCAAGGCGAAGGCGGATGCAGCGGCGAAGGCCGAAGCCGAGGCGAGGGCGAAAGCCGAGGCGGCTGCAAAGGCCAAAGCGGATGCCGAAGCCAAAGCCAAGGCGGCGCAACAGGCTGCCGAGGAAGCAGCGCAGGCCGAAGAACAGCAACGCCAGAGGGCGGAAGAGGCGTTGCGGATCGCCTCGGAAGAGAAGGCAAGGCTCGACGCCGAACGCAAGGCCGCGGCGGAGCGAGCGGAACGGGCGCCACCGGCCACAAATAACGTGCCATCGCCAGTGCAGCCCCCGCCAAAGCTCAAGTTCGATCCCTCGTCGATCGACGATCTGCTAAAATCGCTGAATGGCGGGTGACGGCGCATCCCTTATGTGTCGCGTCCAGCAAGCAAGCGCTTCAGCATCGGCTCGATCCGCCCGATTTCGTCGAGATGAGCGGCTGACAGATCGGCGAGACTGTCGTCGGCCCGCTCGGTCAGCCGCAGCAGCACGCGGCGGTGGTCCTCCTTGTCGTGGTCCCTCGCGACGAGCCCGGCTTCGCAAAGACGGTTGACCAATTCCACTGCGCTGTGATGGCGGATGCGCAGGCGCTCCGCGAGGTCGCCAATGGTCACCGGCCCTCCGCCGGGAAACCCTTTGATTGCAAGCAGGGCCTGATGCTGGCGTGGTGTCAGGCCGGCTTCCTGCGCCTGGATCTGGCTGAATTCGAGAAAGCGGCGGATCAGGTAACGAAATTCGGACAGCCTCTGGTAATCGGCCGGCCCGATCGTTGCGCCGCGCTTTTGTGGCTTCGAAGTGTCTGCCATCGATTCCTTTCCGACAAAGCCGCAAACGGGCCTTGAACATTTATATCGTGTTACGATACAGAGCGCACCATGGCTCGTGCCCGCCATCATCGGTGGCACGGCCGGCGACCCATCCGCAAGTCGGCACGCCGCCAGAAAGCAAGGTTTGCAAATGAAGTCCGATCACGCCAACCCCGGCCATCTGCGCGATTTTACCACCGATGCCCGGGTGCTGCTCATTGCCGGCATAGCGGTGGTGGTGGCGACGGTGGGGCTGTTTGCCGGCATTGCCCTTTTGAAGCTGATCCGGCTTGCCACGAACATCGCCTATTTTGGCCAGTTCACGCTCGCCGACCTGAAACTGCAGGATACGCCGTTTGGCTATGCCTCGGTATTTGTTCCGGTCATCGGGGCATTGATCATCGGTGTGATGGCTCGCTTCGGAAGCGACAAGATTCGCGGCCATGGCATTCCCGAAGCCATCGAGGCGATCCTGCTCGGACGCTCGCGGCTCGACGCCAAGGTGGCAATCCTGAAGCCGTTGTCGTCGGCAGTCTCGATCGGCACCGGTGGGCCATTCGGCGCGGAAGGGCCAATCATCATGACCGGCGGCGCCATCGGCTCGCTGATCGCGCAGATGCTGCCGGTCAGCGACAATGAACGCAAGACGCTGCTGGTGGCGGGTGCGGCGGCCGGCATGACCACCGTGTTCGGAACACCGATCGCTGCCATCATGCTTGCGGTTGAATTGCTGCTCTTCGAATGGACGCCGCGCAGCTTCATTCCCGTAGCGGTCGCCGCGGTTATTGCCGAGGTCGAGCGCACCATGCTGCACCTGCCGGGGCCGATCTTCCCGTTTCAGGGCGGCATGGAGGTGTCATTTCCAGCCCTTGCCGGCTGGGTGCTGGTCGGCATGGCAGCCGGGCTGCTATCGGGGTTGCTGACCCAGATGGTCTATGCCTGCGAGGACGGTTTCCAGAAGCTGCCCATCCACTGGATGTGGTGGCCGATGCTCGGCGGCCTGGTGGTCGGCATTGGCGGGCTGATCGAGCCGCAGGCGCTCGGCGTCGGCTATGACAATATCGCCGACATGCTGGATGGCCGCACCATAGCGACCGCTGCGCTCACCCTGTTGGTGGTGAAGGCGATCATCTGGTCGGTCGCACTCGGCTCGGGAACGTCGGGAGGTGTGCTGGCGCCGCTGCTGATCATGGGCGGGGCGATGGGCGCGGTCCTCGCCGGCTTCCTGCCGGCCGCCGATCCGGGCTTCTGGGCGCTGCTGGCGATGGCGGCGACGATGGGCGGCACCATGCGTGCGCCGCTGACCGCCACCTTCTTTGCGGTCGAACTGACCGGCAACACCCATGTCCTGGTGCCGCTGATCGCGGCAACTGCCACTGCGCACGCGGTGACCGTGCTGTTGATGAAGCGTTCGATCCTCACCGAAAAAATCGCACGGCGAGGGCATCACATGGTTCGCGAATACCGTGTCGATCCGTTCGCCCTGACCAGGGTGCGCGAGGTGATGACCAGCGACGTCGAGAGTGTGCCGGCGACAATGACGCTGCACGGCGCGGCAGCGTTCCTGACGGCGCCGGAGACACGACATCCGAGCTTTCCGGTCGTCGATGAAGAGCGCCACGTGCTTGGCGTCATCGACCCGCCGGCGATCCTGCGCTGGAGACGCACCGGCAAGCACCGCACGACGACGCTTGGCGAACTGCTGGCCGGCAGCAAGGTCACGCTGGCCTATCCGGATGAGTATCTCGAGGGTCTCTCCGACAAGCTGCTGATGGCGAACGTGTCCCATTTGCCGGTCGTCACACGAGAAAATGCCCGGCTGGTGGGCTATGTCGGCTGGAAGGACCTGATGCGCGTCAGATCGAAGAAACAGGCCGAAGAACGCGACCGCTCGGCTTTGCTGGGCTTCCGTATCCGGCGCAGGAAACAGGATAGCCTTGCCTGAAGGCTAAAACTTGCCGTGCTTGGCCCAATCCAGCACATAGAGCCTGAGCGCCGAGGAGAGGTTCGCATCGCGCGGGCGGCTCTCGTCGATTTCGGCGACAAGCGCGGCGAGCGTCAGTTTTCGCACGGCCGCAATAGCGATCAGGTCGTCGTAAAAAGGCTTTTCGAGCGAATAGCTGGTGCGGTGGCCGCGAATCGTGACCGAGCGCTTTTCGACCGGGCTCACGCGACGATCCTATTCACATTCAAGCATCGGATTTGTCCGAACCGCCCGATTTTTCGCGCCGATGGCCGGCGACGAATTTATCGGCCTTGTCGGCGATCAGGCGGTCGCGATCCCGGCTGGTTTTGGAACGGCTATGCAGCGCCCGGTTCTGCTCGGCCAGGCGCTCCTTCTCGGTTCGCGCCTTCTGCTTGCGTGCCTGACGGAGATTGACGATCTCGGCCATGTCACGCCGCCCGCCGGTCACTTCTTGCGGAAGGCGTCGAGCGACACCACGTCGGCGCCCTTGGCACCGGCATCGGCCGCGGCCGGCTTTTTTTCCACCTCAGCGTTTTTCTTCTTCGTCTCAGGCTTTTTCTCGGCGACTATGGCCAGCGGCTCGGGAGCAGGCTTGGCCTTTGTCTCCTGTTCCGCCGGGGTATCGGTCTTGACGTCGAATTCGAGCTCGAAGTTGACGGATGGATCGTAAAAGCCGCGCACTGCCGAGAACGGGATTTCCAGTTTCTCCGGCACGTCGGAAAACGACAGCCCGACTTCGAAGCCGGTGTCGCTCACCTTCAGGTCCCAATACTGGAACTGGATGACGATGGTCATCTGTTCGGGATAGCGCTCGCGCAGCCGCGACGACACGCGCACGCCCGGCGCGCCGGTGAGAAAGGTGATGAAGAAGTGATGGTTGCCCGGGAGACCGGTGCGTGCGACCTCGGCCAGGACTTTGCGCATGACGCCGCGCAACGCCTCCTGGGCCAGAATGTCGTAGCGGATGTGGTCGTCGGCCATGTGGCTGTCGGGTTCCGTTGAATCGTCCTGATAGCTGTAATCAAGCTTGAGCGCGGCGTAAACCGGATATAGATCGCCTGCGTGCGGAAGCGAAGCCCATCGGCGACGATTTGATCGTCAAACGGCTTTGATCGTCAAGCGGTGGCGAGCGCGCCCTGTTTACCAGCCACAGGCCGCCGCTTGCCGAAGGCGCGCAGGAAGGTGCGCACGCCATTTGTCGCCGACTGCACCACCTCGTCCTCGGTCGGTGTGCCGCCGAGCATGAACGTCGTCTGCAACTCGGCATTGGCAAGCGCCATGAACTGGCGCGCTGCGACGTCGGGATCATCGATATCAAGGAAGCCGGCATGAGCGAGGCGGGCGAAGCGGGCGGCGATCGCCGGCCATGTCCTGCCCGGTCCTTCTTCGCGCCATTCGGCGAACAACTCGGGATAGCGCCCGCCCTCGGTCTGGATCAGCTTGCGCAGGAATTTGCCGTCGCGGTTGCAGATGCAGTTGTGATTCATCCGCACAGCAAAAGCGATGAGGTCGGCCTCGAGATCCTTCGGCTGATCGGGAAAAGTGGAAATCGTGGAAAAGATGCCGGCGTTGCAACGTTCGGTGAGGTCGCGGACGATGGCAACGAAGAGTTTTTCCTTGTCGCCGTGATGATTGTAGATGGTCTGGCGGGAGACGCCGGCTTCGGCCGCAATCATGTCGATATTGGCACCGGCGAAGCTTTCGCGGCAGAAGACCGAGGTGGCGGCATCGACAATCGACATCCGCTTGGCCTCATGGCCCCGTGGCGGGAAAATGTCAGGAGAAACGTTGGCCTTCATGCAAAACTATATAGAGGTGGTTGACGAATTAGACAAGCCTGTCTAAATTTGTGGACTGCACGAAGGGAGTTTCGTTCCGCAGAAGAGTCGGAACGTCCTAGGGTTACGCGCCGGTCCTCGGCGGCAACCAGAATTCGAAAGAGCCTGCTATCATGAACGCCAAATTCCTCCGCATTGCGGTCGTGCTCGGCCTATTGTCCGCGATCGGCCCGTTTGCCATCGACATGTATCTTCCAGCCCTGCCGTCAATCGGCGAGGATCTGCATGCCGGCACTGCCGCGGTGCAGATGAGCCTGCTGATCTTCTTTCTTTCCATGGGCTTCGGCCAGATCGTCGTCGGACCGATCTCCGACATGGTCGGCCGCAAGCTGCCGCTCTACGGCGGCCTGGCGCTGTTCATGGTCGGCGGCGTCGGCTCGGCGCTGGCTCCCTCGATCGAATGGCTGATCGCCTTCCGCTTCCTGCA
Organism: Mesorhizobium sp. M0136; assembly: GCF_040322515.1. NCBI lineage: Bacteria > Pseudomonadati > Pseudomonadota > Alphaproteobacteria > Hyphomicrobiales > Phyllobacteriaceae > Mesorhizobium > Mesorhizobium sp. M0136. The sequence goes on along the minus strand of NZ_JAMYTP010000002.1, from coordinate 58,330 downwards.
AGGGCTCGGCGCCAGCGCCGGCATGGCCGTACCGCGCGCGATCGTGCGCGACCTGCATACCGGCACCGAGGCCGCCAAGTTGATGTCGCTGCTGATGCTGGTGTTTTCGGTCTCGCCGATCCTGGCGCCGCTGACCGGTAGCCAGATCATCGAGAACTTCGGCTGGCGGGCCGTGTTCTGGACGGTGACGGGCGCGGCCGTGCTGGCCACCATCCTGCTGGCGACCTCTCTCAAGGAGACGCGGCCGGTCGAAGAGCGCGCCGGTTCGTCCTTCGGGACGGCACTTTCCGGCTATCGCTTCCTGATGGGCGACCGCAACTTCCTTGGCCTGACGGCCATCGCCGGCTTCGGCATTGCGAGCTTTTTTGTCTATCTGTCGAGCTCGTCCTTCATCCTGATCGACCATTATGGCCTGTCCCCTTCGGTTTACAGCGTGTTCTTCTCGATCAATGCGGTTGCCTTCATCGGCATGTCGCAGCTGACCGGGTTGCTGTCGGAGCGGTTCGGGCTGCAGCGCGTGGTGCGCGTCGCGGTGACCGGCTATGCGACGACGATGGTGGTGCTGTTCGCGGTGATGGCATCGGGTGTCGACCGGCTCGACGTAATGGCGGCGCTGCTGTTCATCGGCTACGGCTTTCTCGGCCTGGTCATCCCGACGACGTCGGTGCTGGCCATGGAAGAGCATGGCGAGATCGCCGGCACCGCTTCGGCGCTGATGGGCACGCTGCACTTCGCCATCGGCGCGGTCGCCATGGGCGTCGCCGGCGTGTTTTTCGACGGCACGCCGCTGCCGATGGTGGCGGGCATCACGCTGTGCGCGGCGATCTCCTTCACACTGGCCAAGATAACGCTCGGCCGCAGCCGGGACGTTGCGGAAGCGCCGGCGGAGTAAGCTTCACCTGTCGAGACAAAAAGGCCGGGCGATGTTCCCGGCCTTTTCACGTTTGCGGTCCCGGTTCAAAGCAGCCTATGCCTATATGACGGGTTCAAGACATGCAGCTTCGACATCTCAAGACCTTCGTGGCGGTCGCCACCACCTTGAACATCACGCGCGCCTCCGAGCGGGTTCATCTTGCCCAATCGAGCGTGACCGAACAGATCCAGGCGCTGGAAGCCGATCTGGGCACGTCGCTGTTCGACAGGTCACGGCGTGGCTTGAAGCTGACGGCGGCAGGACAGCGCCTGCTGGACTACGCAAACGATCTCCTCGACCTTGCGGACGAAGCCCGTTCCGCTGTCGCCGACGCGAGCGGTACGGTTGCCGGTCGTCTGACGGTCGGCGGCCTGGAGACGCTTTGCTCGACACGCTTGCCGGCTTTGCTGGGGGAATTCCATCGGCGTCATCCCGATGTGGAACTGGACCTCAGGGCGAACGATAGCAGTGGGTTGCGTGCCGGCGTGACAAGCGGGGCGCTGGACGTATCGTTCCATTTCGGAGCCGTCCCGGCGGCGGCGCCGGAGCTGCGAAGCGAACAGATAGCCGAGGAAGAGCTCGTCGTCATAATGCCGGCAAATCACCGGTTGGCCGGATATTCTGCCATAAGGTCCGACGACCTGGCTGACGAGGCCTTCCTCGTCACCCAGCCCGGTTGCGTCTATAGGCGGATGTTCGACGAAACGTTTGCCGCAACATTGCCTGACTGTCCAAAACTCGTCGGCGAGTTCGCAAGCATGGGTGCGATACGGGGCCTTGTTGCAGCCGGTCTTGGATGCGCGCTGGTTCCGCGTCTCGTGGCTTCCGCGGCCGACGCCAATATCGTCGTGTTGCCTTGGGTCGGAAGCAGCCCGGTGACGCCGGTCACCATGGTATGGCGCCACCGGCGCATTCAAGCGCCGGTGCTGCGGCTGTTCCTCGCAATGGTTCACGAAATTTGGCCATGGCTAGACCAGCCGCTGGCCACCATCGACATGAAGCACCGTTCCGGTGATGAAGCCGTTATGCATCAGGGACGTGATGGCCTGGGCAATGTCGGCTGCCTGCCCGATCCGGCCGACGAGCAGGCGCTTTGCCATGCCGTCCAGCGCAGCCGTCTTTCCGCTGCCGGCGACGGCATTCCAAATCGGCGTGTCGACCCAGCCCGGCGAGACGACGTTGACGCGGATCGGCGCCAGTTCGACGGCAAGCGCGTAGGCGAGTGAGGCGAGGGCCCCATTAACGGCTGCCACCACCGAGCCTTTCGCAGCCGGACGATAGGCGGCGATGCCCGAGGTCAGCGTGATCGATCCCCTGGGCGTCAGACGAGGCGCGCCATGCTTGGCAAGAAGAAGCGGTCCGACGACCTTGGAATCCATCACTTTCCGCGCCAACGAGATGTCCATGTCGGGAAGCAATACATAGACGCCCGTGACGTCGGCGGCGGTCGAGACGATGTGGTCGAGCGTACCGACATCCTGGAACAGGCGTCGGACCTCGTCCTCGCTTGTGACGTCGGCTGCGATCGTCCTCAGCCTTTCCGGGTGAGGCGAGCGGCGCCGTGCGGCCGACAACCGGTCCTGGGAGCGGCCGACGATCGTAACCTCGGCGCCGGCGGCAAGCCGCTGTTCGGCCAGCGACAGCCCCATGCCGGAACTGCCGCCAACGATCAGGATGCGTTCGTGTTTTGGTGTGGTTTCCTGGTTCATCTTGTCTCCATCAGTAGCTCGCCGGGCATGACCACACGCGGCGAGAAATTGAGGCCTTGTCCCGCAAAGGCATGAGAGAAGGGAAACGGGAAGATACGAATGCTGCCATCGGAGGTTCCGATGATGGGAAGCCCTTGGGCTTTCGCCTCAGCCTGAGACGCCTCAGCCTGAGACGTTGACGATGCACGATTTTCTGTGTAGCAGCGATCATCATGAAAATCGCAACGGTTCTTGCAGTGGTAGGAAAGCGCACGGGCAGGATGGTGTAACCATCCGGCGACAGCCACCCGTGCGCGACAAACAGGCTCCTGACGGGGCCTTTTTTTATGCCCGAAATTCCTCTTGCGCCCGAATTCGGCGACGCCCCGTCAACCCATCCTCATCACGCTACGGGACAGAACCATGACAGGCGATAATTCCATTCGGCATACGAGCAACCGCATGACAGGAGCGGAGATCGTTCTCCGCGCACTCAAAGACAATGGTGTGGAGCATATTTTCGGCTATCCCGGCGCGGCCATATTGCCGATCTATGACGAGATATTCCAGCAGGACGACATCAAGCATATCCTTGTGCGCCACGAACAGGGCGCCGGCCATGCCGCCGAGGGTTATGCCCGGTCCACAGGCAAGGTCGGCGTGATGCTGGTCACGTCAGGCCCAGGCACGACAAATGCCGTGACGCCCCTGCAGGACGCACTGATGGATTCAGTGCCGATCGTCTGTCTGTCCGGACAAGTGCCGACAACATTGATCGGCTCCGATGCGTTTCAGGAATGTGACACGATTGGCATCACGCGATCCTGCACCAAGCACAACTCTTTGGTCAAAGACGTCAATGACCTGGCGTCAGCGATCCATGGGGCATTCCACATCGCCCGGTCGGGGCGGCCGGGGCCTGTTCTCGTCGACATGCCGAAGGACGTTCTGTTTGCGTCCGGAATGTACACGCCGCCTTCGGACGTTGTCGCGCTGAAGAACTATCAACCGAAGCTGCAGGGCGATATCGGCAAGATCGGCCAGGCGATAGAATTGATGGCCAATGCCAGCCGTCCCGTTATTTATGCCGGCGGCGGCATCGTCAATTCCGGCCCGGAAGCATCGAGGTTGCTCCGGGAGCTGGTTCAACTGACCGACTTTCCGGTCACCTCGACGCTGATGGGCCTTGGAGCTTACCCCGCCTCCGGCAAGAACTGGCTCAAGATGGTCGGTCTGCATGGTTTCTATGAGGCCAACATGGCGATGCACGATTGCGACGTCATGATCTGTGTCGGCGCGCGCTTCGATGACCGCGTGACCTCGCGTGTGGACGCTTTTTCGCCGAACTCCAGCAAGATCCATATCGACATAGATCCGTCCTCGATCAACAAGAACGTCCACGTCGATATCGGCATACAAGGCGATGTCGGCAATGTTCTGGATGACATGGTTCGTCTATGGCGCGCATTGCCTCAGAAACCGGATGGAGGCCGCCTCCAGGACTGGTGGAGAAGGATCGCCGGCTGGCGCGCACGCAATTCATTCTCCTATGAGATGAACAAGGATGTGATCATGCCGCAATATGCGGTGGAGCGTCTCTACGCGCTGACGAAGGATCGCGACACATACATCACCACTGAAGTGGGCCAGCATCAGATGTGGGCGGCCCAATTCTACGGCTTGGAAAAGCCGAACCGCTGGATGAGTTCGGGCGGCCTCGGGACGATGGGCTACGGCCTGCCGGCGGCGCTGGGCGTGCAGATCGCACATCCAGACAGCCTTGTCATCGATATTGCCGGCGACGCATCGGTTCAGATGACCATGAAAGAGATGTCGACGGCAGTCCAGTACGACGCGCCGATCAAGATCTTCATTCTGAACAACGGATATATGGGCATGGTTCGCCAGTGGCAGCAAATTCTTCACGGCAACCGCCTCGCGCATTCCTATTCCGAGGCCTTGCCCGATTTTGTCAAATTGGCCGAGGCGTTCGGAGCGGTCGGCCTGCGCTGCGACAAACCAGCCGACCTTGACGATGCGATACAGGAGATGATCGATGTGGGCGGGCCGGTGCTCCTTGACTGTCGTGTTGCCAAGCTCGCCAATTGTTTTCCGATGATCCGGACTGGCAGGGGGCACAATGAAATGCTGTTGCCCGACGACGCGGCCACAGGTGAAACATTCGCCGGTGCGATCGATGCGGTCAGCCAGCGATTGGTATAAACGCTGCGGCGCCTTGGGTCTGTCAGGGCGCATAAAAAAAGCCGCCGACGAGCCTGCAGCTGCACATATCAAAAAGGGAGAATGGAGGTTTCTGTTGCCAGGTACCTCCGAACCCCGCCTAGAAGTGCGAACCACTAGGGCTTGAATTGAAGCTATCGCACCGCTTACGCGGCGAGACGTGCTTCCGCATAGTTGTCGTTGGCAACTATAAGTTTAGCCCGATAACGGTGGTACAATGCCGGGCAAAAGTACGATCTTTACACCTTCGTCGATCCTATTTCGCCCCCAGCAAAAGCCGCTCCTGAGCAGCGGTTTTTGGTGGAGGCGCCGGGTACCGCCCCCGGGTCCGAACGGCTTATTTCATCGCCTGTTTATCGCCATAGTCGGTCGCGCCGACGAAGCGAATATAGGGACTGGCGGTGGAAAATGAAAGGCCGGAATGCCACTTTCGTCGGTGCCAACGTGGATCATGAAGGGTTGACTTGTAGCCGGTCTCAACCGAAGCTTTGTGGCGGTGAGGAGACCTAGCGCATACTTGCGGCAGCGCGCCACAATCCTCATCAACCGGATCCCGTGGCGCCGACGAGGGGAAATTCGATGGCCGATTATCTTGCAGACGTAAAGAAATATGATGCGGCGGCGGATGCCGACGCGGTCGCCAAGATCGTCAAACATCTGGGCATCGCGCTCAGGAACCGCGATTCCTCGCTGGTGTCCTGCACCGACCCGGAGGAACTGAAGCGCGTCAGGAACAGCTGGGTCGCCGGCAAGCTCGGCGTCACCGACGGCGCCAAGGCAGATGCGGCTATCGAAAAGGCCTGCAAGGCGATGGCGGCCGACAACAGCAAGAGCCGGGTGACGTTCTATTACCTTGTCGCCAGGGATCTGGGCATGCTCGGCTCGCTCTGAGCAACCTCGCCGCTGATGCTGGTGAGGCTTCTGCTGGAATCGTCTCGCTTTGCTGTGTTCGGCCGACGGTCATTCGGCTATGATGGCTGACAACCCGAATCGGACCGGAGCAGATGCGCCAGTATCTCGATCTTCTGAAGCATGTGCTGGAAAACGGCACTGATCGCGGCGACCGTACCGGCACCGGAACGCGCTCGGTATTCGGCTACCAGATGCGCTTCGACCTGGCCCGCGGCTTTCCGGTCACCACCACCAAGAAGCTGCACCTGAAGTCGATTGTCCACGAGCTTTTGTGGTTCCTGGCCGGCGACACCAACATCAAATATCTCAACGATCACGGCGTCTCGATCTGGGATGAGTGGGCCGACGAGAACGGCGATCTTGGTCCGGTCTATGGCAAACAGTGGCGGTCGTGGCCGGACTGCCATGGCGGCGTCATCGACCAGATTGCGAATCTTCTGAAGGAGATACGCAAAAATCCTACTTCGCGGCGGCTGATCGTTTCGGCGTGGAACCCGGCCGAGGTGGAGGCCATGGCGTTGCCGCCCTGCCACTGCCTGTTCCAGTTCTATGTTTCGGAAGGCAAGCTTTCCTGCCAGCTCTACCAGCGTTCGGGCGATATCTTTCTCGGTGTGCCGTTCAACATCGCTTCCTATGCGTTGCTGACGCTGATGGTGGCGCAGGTGACCGGATTGAAACCCGGCGATTTCATCCACACGCTCGGCGATGCGCATCTTTACTCGAACCATTTCGAGCAGGCGCGCGAACAATTGCGGCGCACGCCCAAGGCGTTGCCGACGCTATGGATAAACCCCGAGGTGAAAGATCTCTTTGCCTTCCGCTTCGAGAATTTCCGGCTCGACAACTATTTCGCCGACGCGACGATCAAGGCACCGATCGCGGTTTAGCGCCATAGCTGACCGTCCATATCGAAATTGCCTACTGTGGCTACGCCCTTGGCGTTGTCAGCATTCAACTTGATCGGCCGACGTCGACCTGACGCAATCCCTGGTCGCTGTTTTTATTCAATATTTCCTTCGGCCTCGATACCGCTGTATCCAACGAAGATTATCGCAGGCCACGAAAACCTCAGCCCAGAAGACCGTGGCCGGTAAAGAAGCTTTCCTTGTTATGTTCACATGGATATATCGATAGACGGCTTCGGGCGATCCGAGACGAGGAGAGTTTCATGCTGACGCGCAAGGGTTCGACGACGATTGCCAAAGTCGGTCTCGCCGCCATGCTGATGGTCGTGGTGCCGGCGGCCTATGCCGATAACAAGGTGGTCGTGTTTGCTGCGGCGAGCCTCAAGGAAGGGCTCGACGCCGTCAACAAAGCCTGCGAGGCCGACGTCGGCGAGGTGGCAACCATTTCCTACGCGGCGAGCTCGGCGCTGGCTAGGCAGATCGAAAGCGGCGCGCCGGCAGACGTGTTCATCTCGGCCGATCTCGACTGGATGAAATATCTTTCCGACAGGAAGCTGACCAAGCCCGAAACCGAAATGAAACTGCTCGGTAACCAGATCGTGCTGGTCGCGCCGCGGGATTCCAAGGTCGAGACCAGGATTGAAAAGGGGTTCGCTCTTGCCGGGCTCGTCGGTGACGGCAAACTTGCCATGGGCGATGTCAAGGCGGTGCCGGCCGGCAAATACGGCAAGGCAGCCCTCGAATCGCTCGGTGTCTGGTCTTCCGTCGAAGGCAAGGTGGCGCAGGCCGAGAATGTCCGCGCCGCTCTAAAGCTGGTATCGACCGGCGAGGCAGCACTCGGCATCGTCTACGCCACGGATGCGCATGCGGAGCCTGGCGTGAAAGTGGTCGGCACTTTCCCCGCGGGTACCCATCCGCCGATCATCTATCCAGTCGCCCAGCTTGCGGATTCGAAGGGCAAGGATACCCCGGCATTCCTAAAATGCCTGCAATCCGCCAAGGCTGGCGAACTCTTCAAGGGGCAAGGTTTTACCGTGCTCGCGCCGAGCAATTAGGGCAACGCGCTGACGTATGAACTGGCTGCTGGATCTTACTCCCGACGAATGGAACGCGGTCCGGCTGTCGATCAAGGTGGCGACCGTGGCGATGATCGCCAGCCTGCCGCCGGGCGTAGCAATCGCCCTTGTGCTCGCCCGCGGCCAGTTCTGGGGCAAGACGCTGCTCAATGGTCTGGTGCATCTGCCGCTGATCCTGCCGCCGGTGGTGACCGGCTATTTGCTGCTTTTGACTTTCGGCAAGCGCGGTCCGGCCGGGGCTTTCCTGGCCGAGCATTTCGGCATCGTTTTTTCCTTTCGCTGGACGGGCGCCGCGCTCGCCTGCGGGGTAATGGGTTTTCCGCTGATGGTGCGGGCGATCCGGCTGTCTATCGAGGCCGTCGACCGCAAAATCGAGGCGGCCGCCGGCACGCTTGGCGCCAATCCGCTATGGGTATTCGGCACGATCACCCTGCCGCTTATCCTGCCCGGCCTGATCGCCGGTGCGATCCTCTCCTTCGCCAAGGCGATGGGCGAATTCGGCGCGACGATCACCTTCGTCTCCAACATCCCGAACGAGACGCAGACGCTGCCGTCGGCGATCTATACTTTCACGCAGGTTCCCGGCGGCGACGCCGGCGCGCTCAGGCTGACGCTGATCTCGATCGTCATATCGATGGCGGCACTCGTGGCCTCGGAAGTGCTGGCGCGGCGTGTCGGCCGGCGGATGGACATCGAATGACGGTTCAGGTCGACATCAGCCACCGGCTTGGCGGTTTCGCCGTCAATGCCCGCTTCGAGAGCGCCGGGCGGCTGACTGCGCTGTTCGGGCCTTCCGGCTCCGGAAAGACGACGCTCATCAATTTGATTGCCGGGCTGATCCGCCCCGACAAAGGCCGTATCGCGGCCGAGGGCCGCGTGCTGGTCGATAGCGACGCCGGCCTGTTCGTGCCGAAACATAAGCGGCGGATCGGCATGGTGTTCCAGGATGCGCGGCTGTTTCCGCATATGAGCGTGGCGAGCAATCTGCGCTATGGCCGTTGGTTCACGCCGGCTGCCGAGCGCTACGCTGATATCGATGGCGTGGTCGAATTGCTCGGCATCGGTCATCTGCTCGACCGGCGGCCGGCAAAACTCTCCGGTGGCGAGAAGCAGCGCGTGGCAATCGGCCGGGCGCTGCTTGCCAGTCCGAAATTGCTGCTGATGGACGAGCCGCTGGCGTCGCTCGACGAGGCGCGCAAGGCCGAGATCTTGCCTTATATCGAGCGGCTACGCGACGAGACAAAAATTCCGATCGTATATGTCAGCCACTCGATCGCCGAAGTGGCGCGGCTGGCGAGTGACGTCGTGGTGCTGATGCAAGGCAAGGTCGCCGCTACCGGTCCGACCGGAGCGATCATGCAGCGTCTGGATCTATTGCCGGCCGAAGAGCGGGGCGAGGGCGGTGCCGTGCTGGATACCGCGGTTCTGCGCCACGACGAGGCGTTTGGCATGACCGTGCTTGGCTCGGCGGCAGGCGAGATCCGGGTGCCGCTTCTGGCAATGCCAGTCGGTGCGCCGGTGCGCGTCCGCATCCGTGCCCGCGACGTGATGATCGCCACCGAGCAGCCGGTTGGCCTCAGCGCGCTCAACATATTGCCGGGCACGATCGTGGCGATAGAGCCGGGCGAAGGGCCTACGGTCGAGATCGGCCTCGACTGCAATGGCGCAACCGTGCTTGCCCGCATCACCGAACAGTCGCGGCAGACGCTGGGGCTCCGGCTTGGTCGACAGGTCTTCGCCGTGGTCAAGACGGTGAGCTTCGACCGGGCGAATACCGGCGCCGGCATGCCGGCCGAGGCGGATGGGTGAACGGCCGATGATTCGCTATATCGTTTGGGAATAGCGGTATCGCTGCAGAACTTGTAGAATAGCGTGACCGCGGAGGAGCAAATGCCGTCGCTGAGTTTGCGGATAAATCTCGATCCGGATGGCCGCATCGGGCCGGGCAAGATCGAGCTTCTGGAACAGATCGCCGCCTTCGGCTCGATTTCGGCCGCGGCACGCGGCATGGAGATGTCCTACAAGCACGCATGGGATCTGGTCGAAGACATGAACCGGGTGTTCGGTAAGCCGCTGGTTGCGGCACAGACGGGCGGCAAAAAAGGCGGTGGCGCTCAGTTGACGTCGGTCGGGCTTGCTGTGGTCAGCCGCTTCCGCGCGATCGAGCGGGCTGCGTCTTCAGCAGCGGCGGCGCATATGGAGGCGCTGCAGGCCGAGATCGACGCAGCGTGAACTCGGCGGAATTCATGCCGCGCTCGATCCCTGCTACTCCTCCGGCTCGCCCGGCTTGCGCAGCAGATAGGTGTCCATGATCCAGCCTTTTTTCCGGCGGGCCTCCTCACGGGTGCTCACGATCTTGTCGCCAACGTCGCCAATCCGGCCCGAGATGACGATCTCGTCGGGGGTGCCGAGATAGGCCCCCCAGTAGACGGTGACGTCCTTGTCGTCCAGCGTGTTGAAGGCGCATTTGCCGTCCAGCATGACGATGGTGCTGCCGGCGTTTTCGGGCAGACCTTCCTCGGTGAGCCGGCGGCCGGTGGTGATCAAAATGGCGTCGCCGATTCGGTTCAATGCCATTTTGTGGCTGGCGGCGAGTGCCTGGATGGCGGTGATGCCAGGGACGACCTCCAGCTCGAACGCGATATTGCCTCTGAGGCGCACGCGATCCAGGATGCGCAGCGCGCTGTCGTAGAGCGACGGATCGCCCCAGATCAGGAAGGCGCCGCAGCCATCTTCGGGGAGTTCGTCGCGGATCAGGCCTTCGTAGATCACGGCGATCGCCTCGTGCCAGTCGTCGACGGTCGAGCGGTAGGAAGGCGCCGGCTCGGCGCGCACCGGCACCTCGAATTCGACACGGCGCGAGTTCGGATTAGTGACGAAGCGGTCGCAGATCTGGCGGCGCAATTCGGCGAGGTCGCTCTTCTTGGCGCCCTTGTCGGGAATGAACAGCACGTCGGCCCGATTGAGGCCGTTGATGGCCTGAACCGTCATGTGCTCCGGATTGCCGGCGCCGATGCCGATGACGAGAAGCTTGCGCATGGGCGAACTCCTGCCCGATCGGGACCGGCGTGTCTAGACCGACACGACATGCCGGCAGGCGCCGGCGCATTTGCCGAAAGGCTTTGAAACGCCACATTGAACAGGTAGAGTCATGTCGGCATTCTCGCCGGGGGAGTTTCCATGTTCCGTTACGTTCTGACCGCAGCCTTGGCGCTCTCGGCTACGCCTGCGCTCGCCAATGATTCGGTCGCCGAACTCGGCACTGGTGGGCTGATCCTTTCGCGCAGCGATGCGGTGGCGATGGAAAGCGAGGATCTCTACATCTCGCCGGAAAAGGTGACGGTCGACTACGTCTTCCGCAACAACACCGACAAGGATGTCAATGCGATCGTCGCCTTTCCGATGCCCGACATCGAAGGCGACCCCGAAGAAATACCGGCAATTCCGGAGGCGCAGAGCGACAATTTCCTCGGCTTCGAAGTGACGATCGACGGGGTGCCGGCAAAGCCGCAGCTCGAGCAGAAGGTGTCCGCGCTCGGCATCGACATCGGCGCTGACCTGAAGGCGCAGGGCGTACCGTTCTATCCGTTCGGCGATGCGGCCAAGGCAGCGCTGGCAAAGCTGCCGCAAGCGGTCACCGACGACTGGGTCAATCGCGGCATCATCATCGAGGACACCGCCGACGACGGTTCGGGCATGAAGACCGTCTATACGCCGTTCTGGCAATTGCGCTCGACCTATTGGTGGCGCTCGACCTTTCCGGCCAACAGGGCGGTCCATGTCTCGCATCGCTACAAGCCGAGCGTCGGCGGCACCTCCTCGGTCAGCTTCTTCTATGACGGCCAGTTCCAGGGCCAGTATGCCGCCTACAAGACACGCTACTGCATGGACGATGCCTTCGAGAATGCCGTGCGCAAGGCAGCCAAGGACGATCCCGACGGCTACCCCAAATATTTCGAGAACCGCATCGCCTATATCCTGACCACGGGCGGCAACTGGGCCTCGGGAAACATCGGTGCGTTCAAGCTGACCGTCGACAAGGGCGATCCGAAGAACCTGGTCTCGTTTTGCGGCGAAAACGTCAGGAAGATCGGACCGACGACGTTCGAGATGAAGGCGCAGAACTTCTACCCCGAGCACGACATCGACATATTGCTGCTGGAGCCATCCGATGGCGGGAACGGCGGCTGATGGATCTCGCGATTTATGTCGCCATCGCCGAGAACGGCGTGATCGGACGCGAGGGTGGGTTGCCGTGGCGGCTTTCCACCGATCTCAAGCGGTTCAAGGCCGATACGATGGGCAAGCCGATCGTCATGGGTCGCAAGACCTATGAAGGCATCGGCCGGCCATTGCCGGGCAGGCTCAACATCGTGGTGACACGAGACAGGGCATGGCGCGCCGAGGGCGTCGAAGTCGCGCATTCGATCGAGGACGCGATCGCGCTGGCGACGGTGCGCGGGCGCTGCATGGCCGGCGCCGACGAGATCTGCGTCATCGGCGGCGGGGAGATCTACGCTCAGGCGCTGCCGTTGGCCGATAGGCTGCACGTGACCCATGTTCTGGCCGCGGTCGACGGCGATGCCCATTTCCCGCCGATCGATCCGGCGCTGTGGCGGATCGTCCGCTCGCAAGACGTGGCGGCTGGCGAAAAGGACAGCCATGCGACACGCTATTCGGTTTACGAGCGGCGCCGCGACGTGCATTGAAGACGACAAAGGGTCGCGACAGGTCTAAATGGACCCAAAAGGCGGACAGTGGCGGCAGCCGATCGCGTTGAAAGCGTGCCGTTGCATCCCTATAGAAGAATAATATTGGATTTTGCGCCGGTGAGCCGGCGCTTGAGGGAATTCCAAGCGAAAGGACATTCATGCCCTGGAACGACAAGAGCGGCGGCGGCGGCCCGTGGGGCGGCGGCAACAATCAGGGGCCTTGGGGTCAGGGACCCAAGGGACCCAGCGGCCCGCAGGGCTCGCCTCCCGATCTCGAGGACATCATCCGGCGCGGGCAGGACAGGTTGCGGCGCGCGCTGCCGGGCGGCGGTGGCGCGAGCCCTGCCGTGTTCGGGCTGATTGCTGCGGCGCTGGTGGTGCTATGGGCGTTCAAGGCGGTCTACACCGTGCAGCCCGACGAAGTGGCCGTCGAGCTCAGGTTCGGCAAGCCGAAGGCGGAGCTCTCACAACCTGGCCTGCATTTCCATTGGTGGCCCATCGAAACGGTCGAGACCGCCAACATCGCCGAGCAGCTTGTCAGCATCGGCGGCGGCAGTTCCAGCGGCAATGGCCTGATGCTTTCCGGCGACCAGAACATCGTCAATGTGCAGTTCTCTGTGGCCTATCAGGTCTCCGACCCTAAGGCCTATCTGTTCGACGTGTCCGACCCGGACGGCATGCTGCAGCAGGTCGCCGAAAGCGCGATGCGCGAAGCGGTCGGCCGGCGCCCGGCGCAGGACATTTTCCGCGACGACCGGCAAGGCATTGCGGCATCGGTGCGTGAGATCATCCAGACGACGCTGGACGGCTACAAGGCCGGCCTCAACGTCAACGCAATTTCGATCGAGGACGCCGCGCCGCCGCGCGAGGTGGCAGATGCGTTCGACGAGGTGCAGCGGGCCGAACAGGACGAGGACAAGTTCGTCGAGCAGGCCAATCAGTATTCCAATCAGAAGCTCGGCCAGGCGCGCGGTGCGGCCGCACAGATCCGCGAAGACGCGGCCGCCTACAAGAACCGGGTCGTGCAGGAGGCCGAAGGCGAGGCGCAGCGCTTCATCTCGGTCTATGACGAATATGCAAAGGCGCCGGAAGTGACGCGCAAGCGGCTCTACCTGGAGACGATGGAGAGGGTGCTGAAGGATTCGAGCAAGGTCATCGTCGAGCAGGGCAACGGGCAAGGGGTGGTTCCCTACCTGCCGCTGCCGGCATTGCAGCAGAAGGCGCCGGCACCGGCCACCGGAGGAAACCAGTGATGGCCAACCGTCTTCCCGTCATTGCGGTCATCGCCGCGGTCATCCTGTTCCTGCTCTATTCGTCGGTCTTCGTCGTCAATGCGCGCCAGCAGGCGCTGGTGCTCAGGTTCGGCGAAATCGTCGACGTCAAGAACCAGCCTGGCATCTATTTCAAGGCGCCATTCTCTTTCTTCGATGCCGACACCGTGCAGCTGATCGAAAACAGGGTGCTGCGCTTCGACCTCGACAACATCCGCGTCCAGGTTTCGGGCGGCAAGTTCTATGAGGTCGATGCCTTTATCGCCTATCGTATCTCGGACCCGCGTGTGTTCCGCGCCGCGGTCTCCGGCCAGATCGAACTGGCCGAGGCCCGGCTGAGGACGCGTCTCGACGCCGCCTTGCGCCGCGTCTATGGCCTGCGAGACTTCGAGGCGGCGCTCTCGGAAGAGCGCGCCGTGATGATGCGCGAGGTGCGCGATCAGCTGAGGCCGGATGCCACCTCGCTTGGCCTGCAGATCGAGGATGTCCGCATCCGCCGCACCGATCTCACGGCCGAAGTTTCGCAGCAGACCTTCGACCGCATGAAGGCCGAACGTCTCGCCGAAGCCGAGCGGCTGAGAGCGCGCGGCAACGAAGCAGCGCAGCGGATCAGGGCTCGCGCCGACCGCGAAGTGGTGGAAATCGTCGCCGAAGCGCAAAAAGAGTCTGAAATCCTGCGTGGTGAAGGTGAAGCCCAGCGCAGCGCCACGTTTGCCGGGGCCTATCAGCGCGATCCGGCCTTCTTCGATTTCTATCGGTCGATGAATGCCTATGGCACGGCGCTGAACAGTACCGGAACGACGATGGTGCTGTCGCCGAATTCCGAGTTCTTCCGCTTTTTCCGCGACCCGAACAGCAAGGAAACGCCTGCGGCACCGGCGGCACCACCGCCTGCCGCTCCCGCCGCACCGGCGGCACAGCCAAGCACCGGCCAGTAGGGCCGGTGCAGGGGCGCCGGCGTAACGGAGGATTTATCCTCTGGCCGTAGCCATAGCCGCAAACGTGCCTTATTTCTTGCCAACATGACGCGGACCGGCATTTTTGCCGAAGCGGTTTTTTCAGAACACCCGGAGGCCTTTCGATGACATCCACCACCCTTCTGCGTGCAGCGAGGCGGACGTTCATCGCCGGGGCCGCTGCGCTTCTGGTCGGCGCCGTTGCCGTTCCCTCGTTCGTGGCGCCGACGATGGCAGCCGACGGGCCGCCCTCGGTTGCCGATCTCGCCGCCGGCCTGCTTGGCGCCGTGGTCAACATCTCGACGTCGCAGACTGTTAAAGGCACTGAGGGGCCGGGCGCAGTGCCGATGCCGCAGCTGCCGGAAGGCTCGCCCTTCCAGGACTTCTTCGACGATTTCTTCAAGAACCGTGGCGGCGAAAAGGGCGGCGGCGGGCAAAAGGTGCAGTCGCTGGGCTCCGGCTTCGTGGTCGACGCCGAGCAGGGCATCGTGGTGACCAACAACCACGTCATTGCCGATGCCGACGACATCGAGGTGAATTTCTCCGATGGGGTGACGCTCAAGGCGACGCTGGTCGGCACCGACACCAAGACCGACGTCGCGGTGCTGAAGGTCGATCCGAAAGGGCACAAGCTGACGGCTGTGAAGTTTGGCGATTCCAACAAGATGCGTGTCGGCGACTGGGTAATGGCGATCGGCAATCCGTTCGGTCTCGGCGGCACGGTGACGGTCGGCATCGTCTCGGCGCGCAATCGCGACATCAATTCGGGCCCGTATGACGACTTCATCCAGACCGATGCCGCGATCAACCGCGGCAATTCAGGTGGACCGCTGTTCAACAGCAGCGGCGAGGTCATCGGCATCAACACGGCAATCATCTCGCCGTCGGGCGGCTCGATCGGCATCGGCTTCTCGATCCCGTCGCAGCTTGCCTCGGGCGTCGTCGACCAGCTTCGCCAGTTCGGCGAGACGCGGCGCGGCTGGCTTGGCGTGCGCATCCAGCCGGTGACCGACGACATTGCCGAGAGCCTGGGCATGGCGACCGCCAAGGGCGCGCTGGTCGCCGGCGTCATCAAGGGCGGGCCGGTCGACAACGGCACCATCCAGGCCGGCGACGTCATCATCAAGTTCGACGGCAAGGACATCCATGAAATGCGCGACCTGCCTCGCGTCGTGGCGGAGAGCCCGGTCGGCAAGGCCGTCGACGTGATCATCGTGCGCAAGGGTGTCGAGCAGACCGTCAAGGTGACGCTCGGCCGGCTCGAGGATGGCGAGAAGCTTGCCAGCGGCGGTGAAAACGGCAACACCGACCAGGACGACGCCGACAAGGCGCCTGCGGTTTCGACGGCTTCCGTGCTCGGCATGACGATCGGCGAGCTCAATGACGAGACGCGCACGAAGTTCGGCATCGCCGCCGACGTCTCCGGCGTCGTCGTGACCGACGTCTCCAAGGATTCGGCGGCGGCCGAACGCGGCGTCCAGCCGGGCGAGGTGATTACCGAGATCGCGCAGGAATCGGTCGCAACGCCCAAGGACGTCATGGACCGGATCGGTGCGCTGAAGGAGCAGGGGCGCAAGAACGCGCTTTTGATGCTGGCGTCGAAGACCGGCGAGCTGAGGTTTGTGACAATCCGGATGGATTGAGTCCGGAAGAGCCTGCAACATTCTGATGTTGAAAGGAAAAGGGCGGCTAGCGGGCCGCTCTTTTTCTTGCCTGCCAGTCTGTGCGTGACAGCCTGTAGAAGACATGTCGCCTGAGTGCGGTGTGGTTGTCCGGAACACCTGGATGGTCGAAGTCGGAGGCGGGGTCGGCGATCATGCCCAGGCGCTCCATGACGGCAGTGGGCCGGCTGTTATCCTTGACTGCGAAGGACACGATTTCGTCGAGGCCAAGTCTTTCAAAGCCATAGGTCAGCCAGGCTTCGGCTGCTTCGGTGACATAGAAGCGGCCCCAGAATTCGGGTGCCAGCCGCCAGCCGATCTCGATCGTGCCGGGCGGCAGGAATGGCAAATGATCGGTTCGGGTTATGCCGACGAAGCCGATGCATTCACCTGTGGCTGCGATCTCAGCGGCCGCGAAGCCGAAGCCGTCGCGATCGATAGCCGCGCGCAACTCCTCCATCTTGGCGTCAGCCTGGGCGCGGTCGCGGCGAAACGGAAAGAACTCCATGACCAACTCGTCGGAATTGATGCGATGGAAGAGCTCGCGGTCACGATCTTCCCAGTTGCGCAGGATCAGGCGCTCGGTGCGGATCGGCGTCATTCGACAAATTCCTCCCGGTGATAACCCTGCAGATAAAGCAAGGCGGTGAGGTCGCCGTAGTCGATGCGGATCTTTGCCTCGGATGCCACGGCCGGCTTGGCATGCAAGGCGACGCCGATGCCGGCAAGACGGATCATGTCGAGATCGTTGGCGCCATCGCCGACGGCAATGGCATCGGCAGGTGTCAGGCCAAGGCGGGCGGAAATCTCGAGAAGGGCTTCGGCCTTGGCGGCGCGGCCGAGGATCGGTTCGGCGACCAAGCCGGTGAAGCGGCGATCCTGCTCGATCAGGCGGTTGGCGCGATTTTCGTGAAAGCCGAGCAATCCTGCGATGCGGGCGGTGAAGATGTCGAAACCACCGGAGATCAGCGCCGTCCAGGCGCCGCCGGCCGCCATCGTCTGGACGAGCGTGCGGCCGCCGGACGCAAGCGTCAGGCGATTGTCGATGATGCGGTCGATGATTGCGGCATCGAGACCCTTGAGCAGCGCCACGCGCTCGCGCAAGGCCGGCTCGAATGCGATCTCGCCGTTCATCGATCGCGCGGTGATGGCGGCGACACGATCCTTGACGCCGATCTCGTCGGCAAGCTCGTCGATGCATTCCTGGTCGATCATCGTCGAATCCATGTCGGCGATCAGGATCTTCTTGCGCCTGTTCTCAGCCGGCTGGACGGCCACGTCGATCGGTTCGGAAGCAAGCGCGGCATGCAGGTGCGCCGTTATTTCGGAAGCGTCGGCGGTCTCCGGCAAGTCGAGCTCGCAGGCGATGTCTTCGGCCAGCCAGCGAACGGTGCTTGCGCCGACCGACCGCGAGGCCATATTCGCTAGCGTCGGCGTCAATGCGCGGCCGGCGGGATGGGATAGAAGCGTGGCGATCAGCGGCATCGAAAATTCCAGCGGACAGGCGGGCGAAGGCCGCGTGAAGAACGCGATCCTGATAGCCGGGCCGACCGCCAGCGGCAAGTCGGCGCTTGCACTCGACCTCGCCGAGCGCAATGGCGGTGTCATCGTCAACACCGATTCCATGCAAGGCTATTCGGTGCTCGACGTGCTGACGGCGCGGCCTGGTCCTGCCGAACTCGCCCGCGTCCCCCACTTTCTTTATGGACACGTCGATCCGTCCACCGCCTATTCCACCGGCGCCTGGTTGCGTGATGTCACGAAGCTGATCGACGACGGCACGCTCTCCGAGCGGCCAGTGATTTTCGTCGGCGGTACCGGGCTTTATTTTCGGGCGCTCACGGAAGGTATCTCGGAGATGCCCGACATTCCGAAGTCGATCCGCGATCGCTGGCGCTACGAGCTCCAGGAACAGGGCGCAGTGAGATTGCACCGCATCCTGTTGCGGGAGGATTCTGCGGCGGGCATGATGCTGAAGCCGACGGATGGCCAGCGCATCGTGCGGGCGCTGGAGGTGCTCGACGCATCGGGCCGTTCCATCCTGGACTGGCAGGCCGCGCGTGGCCGGCCGTTGATCGACAGGAGCAGCGCGCGCTTTTTCGTCATCGAGCCGGAGCGAGCGGCGCTGGTGGAGCGGATCGATGCCCGCTTCGACCGCATGCTGGACAAGGGGGCACTGGACGAGGTGAAGCAGCTTTCGGCGCTCGGCCTCGATCCCGACCTGCCGGCGATGAAGGCGATCGGTGTTCGCGAGCTCCAGGCCGCGCTGGCCGGCGCCATCAGTTTTCCCGAGGCCATCGAGCGCGCGAAAATCGCGACGCGGCAATATGCCAAACGGCAGACGACCTGGTTCAGGCACCAATTGGGCCCGGAATGGGAGAGATTGCGTCCGGGTGAGAGGATCGACTCGATGCCCTCACCCCCTCCTTCGAGCGCAACCTGAAAAGTCGACACCGAGGGGCCATTTCGCGTTGAAGTTGTCCAGGTTAACTGTCCGTAAGTTCCCGCATGCCATAAGATCGATAGGAACTTTCCAACGGGGAGCAGATGCGTTTCCACAAGGCGGAATCAGCCTTTTTTGTCTTTATTTTTGTGATCCTGGCCGCCGGCCTGGTCACGCTTTACGCCTATGGGCTCCTGCAAACCCTGGCCGCCGACATCAGCAATACGCCTTCGGAACTCGATGAAATCATCTATCTCAACAAGCTGCTGTTTGCGACCGGCGTGCTGCTGGCGACTGCGCTGTTCTTCGGCATTTTCTTCATCTACCCGCTGATCCGAAAGCAGGCGACGGAAGAAGGCAAGCTGCGTGCCATGACCGTTTCGCTCAGCGCGCGTTCAGAGACGCTGGAGCATGCGGCGCTCACCGACAGCCTCACCGGCATGCAGAACCGGCGCTACTTCGACGATGCGCTGAAGGAATATCTCGAAGAGTTCCGCCGCATCGAGAAACCAGTCGGGCTGATGATCCTCGACCTCGACCATTTCAAGCAGGTCAACGACAGCCACGGCCACGATGTCGGCGACGAGGTGTTGCGGGCGGTCGCCAACTGTCTCAAGGACATGACACGCTATCACGACGTGGTGGCGCGCCTCGGCGGCGAGGAGTTCGCGGTGGTCACGCCCAATATGGATGCCGAGCTGCTATCCAAATTCGCCGAGCGCATCCGCAAGGCGATCGCCAACATGTCGGTGCTGACAGGCAATGTCCGACTGAAAATCACCACCAGCGTCGGGCTTGCTGTCTGGGATCGCAAGGAAACCGCCGAGGAGTTCTATCGCCGCGCCGATCGCCAGCTCTATGAGGCGAAGAGGCAAGGGCGCAACCGCGTCTGCGCCTGAAATTCCGTCGTCAAATTCGTGATGTGGAAATTCGTGATGCTGGCCGTCTGGTATCGTTTTCTGCGTTTCCGGTGCACGCAGACCGACGTCACCCAGTCAAGCTGAGATGCTGCCTTTGTGGGGCTTGCCGGAAATAGAGGTGTTGCCGTGACTAAATCCGACCTCTCAGATCGTTATCGGGGCTATATTGCATGTCTAAACAAGCAGGATTGGCCAAACCTGGGGCGGTTTGTCCATGATGAAGTGACCCACAACGGTCGCAAGCTCGGATTGTCCGGCTATCTCGAAATGTTGGTGAGAGACTTCGACCAAATTCCGGACCTTTACTTCGACATTCAGCTATTGGTTGCCGATCCGCCTTATGTAGCGAGCCGGCTAAGCTTCGACTGCGCGCCAAGGGGAACGTTCCTTGGGCTCGATGTGAGCGGGAAAAGAATTTCGTTTGCCGAGAACGTATTCTATGAGTTTCAGAGAGGGAAAATTGGCCAGGTGTGGTCAATTATAGACAAGACAGCCATCGAAGCTCAGCTGTGATATCTGCGAGCGCTGCCTAAAAGTCGCTCGGCTCGATCATTCTGGCGGACGCAGCCCGAAGGTCGCCGGCTTGAGGCCGTATCGCAAGTCGAAATCGTCGTTCCGCTGGGTGCGTGCGGCCGACGGCTTGCGATAGTCCGAATCGCCGGCCTGCCGGCCCGGATCGACTACTTCCGCGAAAGGCATTGCCTGCTGTGATTTCGGCATGTTGCGCAGCCGTTCGACGATCGCCACTAGGTCGACCTCGTCGCCGGTTTCGGACGGCAAGGCATTCTCGCGTTTGGCGGTGCCTGGGATCAAATCCTCGGAGAGTTTTTCGAACTTCATCCGCATCGTCGTCGCCACGCCTTCTCCGAAGGCGATGGCCTCGCGCTGGCCCATGGAAGACAGGAACGCCAGCGTCGAGGCCGAGGAATCGGCGATCGCCGAGCGGATGATCGCCTGGTCCTGCTCGTTGGCGAGCCGCATGGCAAAGAACGTCGAGCACTGCGACAGGATGGTCGGGTCGAGTTCGCCCGGGCGCTGCGTGACGACGCCGAGATAACAGCCATATTTGCGGCCTTCCTTGGCGATGCGCGACAGCGCGTGCCGCGTAGGCGCGAAACCGAGGCGCGGATCGGCCGGCATATAGCGATGCGCTTCCTCGCACAGGAAGAGCAGCCGCAAGCGGCCTTCGCTCCACAATGCCAGGTCGAAGGCCAGCCGCGCCAGCACCGAGCAAACGGAATTGACCACCTCGGACGGCATGCCGGCCATTTCGAAGCAGGTTACCGGGCGGCCGTGATGCGGCACGCGGAAAATGTTGCCGATCGTCTCGTGGATGGTGTCCTCGATCAGGCGCGAGTTGAACATGAAACGGTAGCGCGGATCGGATGCCGCCGATTCGATACGTGCCTTCAGTGACTTGAGGGTCGGGCGATCGTTCTTGCTTTCCAGCAATCCCATGCGCTCATCGACCAGCTTGATGAGGTCGGCAATGCGATAGGGCACCGGCGCGTCGGCGGTCAGCGCGTCGGTGCTGCGCCGTAGGTAGTTGCCGGAGTTCGGATTGCGGTAGAGGTTCTTGGCCGCGGGGATGAGATCGCGCAAGGCGTCGACCTCTTCCGGGACCGTCTCGCGGCCGCGAAACAGCACCTCGGCAAATTCCTCGAGCTTGAACATCCAGAAGGGCAGGTCGAGCGTCGTCGAATCGACCCTGACGCAATGTTCGGGCAACGACGCGGCGAACTCGTTGTGTGGATCGAGGATGAGCACGCGTAGATCGGGCCGGGCGGCGATCGACTTGCGCAAGAGCAGCGACACGGCGGTCGATTTGCCGACCCCGGTGGTGCCGACAATGGCGAAATGGCGCGCCAGCGTATCGTCGATGGCGATATTGGCGTCGATGGCCTCGTCCTGCGACAGCGTGCCGATGGTGATCGAATGACGACCGGCGAGATCGTAGACGGCCTGCAGGTCGCGGCTGCGGATACGATGGGCAATGGCGCCGATATGCGGGTAGGTTGTGATACCACGGTCGAAGATCGGCTTCGCGCCGGGTTCGGCACCGTCGCGCACCTCGCCGATCAATTCGATGCTGACCTCGATCGGATTCTGGCCCTCGCTGCTCCAGGCACGATCCGACTTGCCGATTTCATAGACAAGGCCGACGGTTCGTGATGTGCCGAGATTGATCGAGATCATCTTGCCGACGCTCCACAGGCCGGTGACCGTGCCTTCGATGTCGTCGGCATAGGCGCTGATGGTGGCGCGCGCGCCGTCGCATTGCACGACATTGCCCAGAATCCGCTTGTCGTTCTGCTCCGCCCTGCGGCGCTCCAGCAAAGTCGGTTCCCCAATGGAGGCTTCGCGTTCAACGAGCATGGACAGGCCGGTCCCCTTTTCCCAAGCGATGAGCCTAGGCGAACGGGGTTAAGGTGGGATGAGGCCGGATGGTTTAGCGGACATTAAGGAGTTTGCGAAAAGTGGACGAAACGGTCGTTGCCTCGCAGAAAAATTTCGATATATTGGATTAATGGATGATATAGCGAACGACATATCCTCGACTATCGGCAGAAGGATACACACCGAAAGGGTGGCTCGCAGCTGGTCCCTGGCTGAATTGGCGGAGCGGTCCGATGTCTCGAAAGCCATGCTGAGCACGATCGAGCGCGGCATGACCAGCCCGACGGCGGCACTCCTCGTGCGCATCGCGGCCGCCTTCGGCATGACGCTGTCCACATTGATCGCAAGGGCGGAATTGCAGGGCGGTGGCCTGCTTCGCGAAGGTGACCAGCCGCTGTGGCGCGATCCGGCTACGGGTTATGTGCGGCGGCATCTTTCGCCGGTCTCCGACATGCCGCTCGAACTGATCCGGGTCCAGTTGCCGGCCGGCGCCAAGGTAAGTTTCCCGGCGGCGTCCTATGCCTTCATCAGGCAACAGATCTGGCTGATCTCCGGGCGCCTCGAATTCACCGAGGGCGACATCGTTCACAAGCTCGAAACCGGCGACTGCCTGGCGCTCGGCGCGCCATCAGATTGCGTCTTCCACGCTCCGGGGCCGGACGCCGCCGACTATCTGGTTGCGTTGGCCAGGCGCTGAGGTGAAGGCACGCCGTCCGAAACGCTCCGACAATGGTGGGCCGCCGCTCGACGACTATGACGGTCCGCCCTGGGGCAAGGGCGATCCCTATGTCTTTCTTGCCTGGCGGACCGCCCATGCCCAGGCATGGAAAGCGCCGAGCCGCGAGATCATGCTGATGCGGCTGGACAAGGCCGAGCGGCTGGGCCTGACCTATGAGGAATACACGCTCGAACTGCTGGAACGCGGGCGACATCTGCAAGAGGAAGACGCCGATCGCATCGCGGAAATCCGCCGGGCCAGGAAGCGGAAGCGGACCAGTCATTTCGACTGACGGGCGGCGAAGGGAAACCACATGAGTTCGATCGAAATCAGGCCACTCAGCAATACTGACGGAACGCAAAAAATGCTGGCGGATCTGCTGATCGGGACAGTCGCTGCCGGCGGCTCGGTCAGCTTCATGCATCCGCTGGCGCCGGAGATGGCCGCGGCCTTCTGGAACAAGTCGCTTGATGCGGCCGCCAGAGGCGAAAGGGCGGTGCTTGGGGCCTGGAACGGCGAGGCTCTGGTCGGCACAGTCACCTTGCTGCTCGACTGCCCTCCCAACCAGCCGCACCGGGCCGAGATCGCCAAGCTGATGACCCGCCTCGATTGCCGCGGCAAGGGCATAGCAACCCGCCTGATGGAGGCGGCGGAAGCCGTTGCCGTGGAGAAAGGCCGCACGTTGTTGGTCCTTGACACGGCAAAAGAGGAGGGGGCTCCCGGCCTCTATGAAAAGCTCGGCTTCACGCTGGCCGGCGAAATACCGGATTATGCGCTGAAGCCGCATGGCGGGCTCACAGCCACCCTCATCTACTGGAAACGCATTGGTTCAGCCTGATCCGACCCGTGCACATTCGCCGTTGACAGCGGCGTCAAACCAATTCTATTGTCCGCCACCATGAAAAAGGCACTCATTCTCGTAGGAAAGCGCGTGGGCGAGGCGGTGTAACCGCCGGGCGATGACCTCCCATGCGCAAGACACAGGCTCCCTCGGGGGCCTTTTTTATTGCCCGAAACACGACTAAACGACGAGCAATCGCCAGATGGCGAACAGTACGGGACCAGACCGATGAGCAGTGGACAGAATGAGCGGCGCGACATGCCAAGAACTGAAATGCCAAGAACTGAAATGACTGGCGCCGAAATGGTGGTGCAGGCGCTGAAGGACAATGGCGTCAAGCATGTTTTCGGCTATCCGGGCGGCGCGGTTCTGCCAATCTACGATGAAATCTTCCAGCAGGACGAGGTCGAGCACATCCTCGTCCGCCACGAGCAGGGCGCGGGCCATGCGGCGGAAGGCTATGCGCGCTCGACCGGCAAGGCCGGCGTCATGCTGGTGACCTCAGGGCCGGGCGCCACCAATGCGGTGACGCCATTGCAGGACGCGCTGATGGACTCGATCCCGCTGGTCTGTCTGACCGGCCAGGTGCCGACTTCGCTGATCGGCTCGGATGCGTTCCAGGAGTGTGACACGGTCGGCATCACGCGGCCCTGCACCAAGCACAACTGGCTGGTGAAGGACGTCAACGAGCTCGCGGCAACGATCCACGAGGCCTTCCATGTGGCAACGACAGGACGCCCTGGTCCGGTCGTCGTCGACATTCCGAAGGACGTTCAGTTCGCCAAGGGTATCTATGTCCCGCCGCAGACGGCGCCGCGCACCAGCTACCAGCCGAAGGTCCAGGGCGACCTGGAAAAGATCAAGGCGGCGGTCGAGCTGATGGCCGGCGCCAGGAAGCCGATCATCTATTCGGGCGGCGGCGTCATCAATTCCGGCCCGGAGGCGAGCCATCTGCTGCGCGAGCTGGTCGACCTGACCGGCTTTCCCATCACCTCGACGCTGATGGGCCTCGGCGCCTATCCGGCGTCGGGCAAGAACTGGATGGGCATGCTCGGCATGCACGGCACGTACGAGGCGAACATGGCGATGCACGATTGCGACGTCATGCTCTGCATCGGCGCGCGCTTCGACGACCGCATCACCGGGCGGCTGACGGCGTTTTCGCCGAATTCGAAGAAGATCCACATCGACATCGACCCGTCGTCGATCAACAAGAACGTCCACACCGACGTGCCGATCATCGGCGATGTCGGGCGTGTGCTGGAGGATCTGGTGCGGCTGTGGCGGGCAACCGCCAAGGCCGACAAGAAAGCGCTTCACCCGTGGTGGGAGCAGATTGCCAAATGGCGCGCCCGCGATTCGCTCGCCTACAAGATGAACCACGAGGTGATCATGCCGCAATATGCCGTCCAGCGGCTCTATGCGCTGACCAAGGACCTCGACACCTACATCACCACCGAGGTCGGCCAGCACCAGATGTGGGCGGCGCAGCACTATCATTTCGAGAAACCGAACCGCTGGATGACCTCCGGCGGATTGGGCACCATGGGCTACGGCCTGCCGGCGGCGCTCGGTGTGCAGATCGCGCATCCGGATGCGCTGGTCATTGACATCGCCGGCGACGCCTCGGTGCAGATGACGATGCAGGAGATGAGCGCGGCGGTGCAGCACGAGGCGCCGATCAAGATCTTCATCCTCAACAACCAGTATATGGGCATGGTGCGGCAATGGCAGCAGCTGCTGCACGGCAACCGGCTGTCGCACTCCTACACCGAGGCGATGCCGGATTTCGTCAAGCTCGCCGAAGCCTATGGCGGCCACGGCATTCGCTGCGACAAGCCGGACGAGCTCGATGACGCCATCAAGGAGATGATCGCGGTCAAGAAGCCCGTCCTCTTCGACTGTCGCGTGGCGACGCTCGCCAACTGCTTCCCGATGATTCCGTCCGGCAAGGCGCATAACGAGATGCTGTTGCCTGACGAGGCGACCGACGAAGCTGTGGCCAACGCGATCGACGCCAAGGGCAGGGAACTGGTGTAGCCTGGTTCGAGGAAGCTGTGCGGAAACAGCAGATTAGCGCAAAAGTTTTAAATCGAGATTCATGTCATGAACGCACAGTTGCAACCGACCGGCTCGGCCTATTTCATCGCCAAGGAGACGGAAAAACCAGAGAACCACACGCTTTCGGTCCTGGTCGACAATGAGCCGGGCGTGCTTGCCCGGGTCATCGGCCTGTTTTCCGGACGTGGCTACAACATCGAGAGCCTGACGGTCTCGGAAACCGAGCACGAAAAGCACCTGTCGCGCATCACCATCGTGACGCGCGGCACGCCGCACGTGCTGGAGCAGATCAAGCACCAGCTCGAGCGCATCGTGCCGGTGCACCGCGTCGTCGATCTCACCGTGCGGTCGCAGGAATTTGGACAGGAGCGGCCACTGGAGCGGGAACTCGCGCTGGTCAAGGTCGCCGGCACCGGCGAAGCCCGCGTCGAGGCGCTCCGGCTCGCCGATGCATTCCGCGCCAGCGTCATCGATGCCAACACCGAGCATTTCATCTTCGAGATCACCGGCAAGGGGTCCAAGCTCGATCAGTTCATCGCCATCATGAAACCGCTCGGGCTCGTCGAGATCTGCCGCACCGGGGTGGCGGCGATGAACCGCGGCCCGCAAGGGATGTAGTCATCCAGCTTGGCTCTGTCTCATCGCTTTGCCACCGATCGCATTGATTTAGGGAAACGGCATGACCTTCGATGCATTCCTTGCTCTGCTGGTTTATGCCTTCGTGACCTCGGTCACGCCGGGTCCGAACAATTTCATGCTTCTGGCCTCGGGTGTGAATTTCGGCTTGGTCAAGACTGTGCCACACATGCTCGGCATCGGCTTCGGCTTCCTCGTGCTGTTGCTTGCCGTAGGCTTCGGGCTTGGCGCCGTGTTGACGGCCTTTCCGGTGCTGCATACCGGGTTGAAGATCGCCGGCGGCCTTTACCTGCTTTATCTCGCCTGGAAGATCGCCATGTCGCGGTCGCTCGGCGGCGAAGGCGAGGCGAAGGGCCAGCCGATGCGCTTCATCGAGGCTGCGGCTTTCCAGTGGGTCAATCCCAAGGCCTGGGTGATGGCGATTACGGCCATGGCCGTCTATACGAACCCGGAGCGCCCGTTTGTGTCCGTGGTGCTGATCGCGCCTGCGTTCGCCGTCGTCATGCTGCCGAGCATTTCGACCTGGGCCGGTTTCGGCATGGCGCTGCGCGGTTTTCTGGCAGATGCGGTGCGGCTCAAATGGTTCAACATCGCCATGGGTGTGCCGCTGGCGGCGACGCTGTGGCCGATGCTGCGTTAGCTGCCGTTTTATTGTGCACTGCACATTAAATCTTCGTAATGACGGGTTTTGGCCCTTTTTCGCCTTCGGCATCCTCTATTATCTGGCAAAAGCGCGGCAATCGGCTGCGAGTTGAGCTAGACTACGGCCACCGGATAGCGGCGTGTCGGATCGAGAGGCCTTTTGTCGATGCGCGGAAAGATCGTATTTGCGGTGATCGCTGCAGCCTGCGTTGCCGCGGCGTGGCTCTATCTTTCGCCCAGCGCAATGAGCGATCTTCAGCATCTGCTGTCGGCGAAGCAGACGGCGGCGGACAAACCCGCTGCAGCGGCAAGTGCCGCGCGTTCGACTTCGGTGGTTGCCGCCACCGCCTCGACGGCCGATTTTCCGGTCCGGCGCTATGCCATCGGCTTCGTGTCCTCTCCTGCCGTGGTCAGCATCAACGCACGGGTCTCGAGCCAGATCGTCGCAATCGCGGTCAAGGACGGACAGATGGTGAAGGCAGGCGACCTTCTGTTCTCGCTGGACGATCGCTCGTTGAAGGCGCAATTGGCACGCGATCAGGCGACGCTCGCAAAGGATCAGGCGCTGCTTGCCAGCGCCACGGCCGATCTTCAGCGGGCCAAAAATCTTGTCGCCAGGCAGGCCGGCACACAGCAGACCTACGATCAGGCTGTCGCGGCGCAGAAATCCGCAGCGGCCACCGTCGACGCCGACAAGGCAACGATCGATGCCGACCAAATCCAGCTTGGCTTCGCCACGATCAGGGCGCCGATCTCCGGCAGGCTTGGCGCGGTCAGCGTCGCCGTCGGTGATCTCGTCACCACCAGCAACAGCAGCAGCACGTCGACCCCGCTGGTGACGATCACGCAGGTCGACCCGTTGCAGGTGAAATTCAATCTCCCCGAAAGCGATCTTGGGTTACTGCACAAAGCGCTGGCGGCGCCGCAGCAAGGCGCGGTGACGCTGACCAAGGATGGCGACCCGAAGCCGATCGGCAAGGGAACGCTGGATTTCGTCGATTCCAGCGTGGACACGGCGTCCGGCACGATCGCAACGCGGGCCAGCGTGCCCAACGCCGATCTTTCGCTGTGGCCGGGCCAATATGTCAACGTCGTGCTCGATGCCGGCATTATGCCGCAAATGACGTCGGTTCCGACGGTTGCCGTCCAGCCTAGCCAGAAGGGGCCGTTCGTCTATGTGATCAAGCCGGACAACACCGTTGAAATGCGGCCGGTGCAGGTCGCGCTGACAGAAGGCGCCAACACCGCGATCAGCCAAGGACTGAAAAGCGGCGAGCGTGTCGTCGTCGAAGGCCAGACCAAGCTGAAGAACGGTGCGGCGGTGCGCGAAGGCAAGGCTTCGACCGGCACCGGCGACCAGGCGGCTCCGAAGGTCGCCGAGGCTGACCGGACGGGCGGAACACAGCCATGATTTCCGAATTCTGCATCCGCAGGCCCGTCGCCACGCTGCTCATGTCGTTCGCTCTGGTTCTGGGCGGGCTATTTGCTTACAAATTCCTGCCGGTGGCGGCATTGCCAAGCGCGGAATTTCCGGTGGTCAACGTCTCGGCCTCGCTGCCCGGGGCCTCGCCGGAAACCATGGCGACCTCGGTGGCAACGCCGCTCATCAAGCAGTTTGCCACCATCGCCGGCATCGATTCGATTTCGACGACCAACTCGCTCGGCTCGACCTCGATCGCCATTCAGTTCGTGCTCAACCGCGACATAGACGACGCCGCCGCCGACGTGCAGGCGGCGATCGCACGCACGCAGCGACAATTGCCGCCGGAGATGACCAGCCCGCCGAGCTATCGCAAGGTCAATCCAGCCGACGCGCCGATCCTGCTGATGTCGCTGGTCAGCGACACCATTCCGCTGACCGATCTCGATGCCTTTGCCGAGAATGTGATTTCGCCATCGCTGTCGACGATCGATGGCGTTGCGCAGGTTTCGATTTACGGCCAGCAAAAATATGCCGTACGCGTCCAGATCGATCCGACGGCGCTCGCCGCTCGCGGCATCTCGATCGACCAGCTGCAGGCGGCCATTGCCTCGGCCAACAGCAACACGCCGCTCGGCGTGCTCAAGAACAACAAACAGCAGCTGACGATCACCGCGAACACGCAGCTGACCAACGCGGCGGGATTCTCCAACATCATCATCGCAACAAAGAACGGCCATCCGGTGCGGCTCGGCGAGGTGACCCGCGTCATCGATTCGGTCGAGACCACGACGACGGCAAGCTGGTACGACGGCACCCGCGCCATCATCATGGCGGTGCAGCGTCAGCCGGACGCCAATACCGTCGATGTCGTCGACCGCGTCAAGGCGATGCTGCCTTCCTTCGAGGGTCAGATGCCGGCGGCGGCGAGCATCCAGTTGCTCAACGACCGCTCGACGTCGATCCGCGAGGCGGTGGATGACGTGCAGTTCACGCTGCTGCTCACCATCGCGCTGGTAGTGATGGTGATCTTCCTGTTCCTGCGCCGGGTGACGGCGACGGTCATCCCCGCCGTGGCGGTGCCAATTTCGCTCATTGCCACGCTGGGTGTGATGTACCTGTTCGGCTTTTCCATCGACAACGTCTCATTGATGGGGCTGACGCTGGCGGTCGGCCTTGTCGTCGACGATGCCATCGTCATGCTGGAAAATATTTTCCGCCATATGGAGGAGGACGGGCTCTCGGCCCTCGAGGCGTCGCTCAAGGGGGCGCGCGAGATCGGCTTCACCATCATCTCGATCTCGATCTCGCTGGTCGCCGTGTTCATTCCAGTGCTTTTGATGGGCGGCGTGATCGGGCGCATCTTCAACGAATTCGCGGTGGTGGTGACGGTCGCCATCCTGGCGTCGATGTTCGTCTCGCTGACGCTGACACCGATGCTGTGCTCGCGGCTGCTGTCATTATCGAAAGCCGAGCAGAAAGCAGCGCATGGCGGGGACCACAGACAAAACGTCTTCATACGGGGCTATGACAGGCTGCTGACATTCTGCCTGCACCACAATTTCCTTGTCTTCCTTGTCTTCCTCGTGACCGCCGGGCTGTCGGTGTGGCTGATCCAGATCTCGCCGAAGGGCTTTTTCCCGCAGGAGGATATCGGCCAGGTCTCAGTGACGACCATTGCGCGCCAGGATATTTCGTTTGACGCCATGGTGAAGCTGCAGGGGCAAGTGGCGGATGTCTTCACCCATTCGCCCTACGTCGCGCATGTCGGCTGGTCGGCGGGCAGTGGAAGCAATGCGCTCAACCAGGGCCAGCTGTTTGTGCAGCTGAAAGACAAGGACCAGCGACCGAACATCGACAAGGTGCTTTCGGATCTGCGGCGCCAACTTGCCAACGTGCCCGGCATCGAAACCTACATGCAGCCGGTGCAGA
The DNA here is from genome assembly GCF_040322515.1 of Mesorhizobium sp. M0136. Lineage (NCBI taxonomy): Bacteria > Pseudomonadati > Pseudomonadota > Alphaproteobacteria > Hyphomicrobiales > Phyllobacteriaceae > Mesorhizobium > Mesorhizobium sp. M0136. The sequence continues at coordinate 27,985 of NZ_JAMYTP010000002.1, read as the reverse complement.
ACCTGCGGCTCGGCGCGCGTTCTTCGGCGAGTGCCTACCAGCTTGCCGTGCAGGGCCTGGATACCCGCCTGACGAACGTCTGGGCGCAGAAGCTGACGGACGCGATGGCTGCCGACCATGCCGCCTTCACCGACGTCACAAATGACCTGCAGAACAATGCGCTTCAGGCGACGCTGGTGATCGACCGCGACAAGGCGGCGACGCTCGGCGTCGATACCGACACGCTGCGTTCCAGCCTTTATGGCGGTTTCGGCACCCAGCAGGTGTCGACCATCTTCGGCTCGGCCGACAGCTACGACGTGATCATGGAACTCGATCCGAAGATCGAGTGGTCGCCCGAGCGGATGCTGGCCATCAAGGTGAGAACGGCGAGCGGCAGCCTGGTGCCGCTCGGCGCGTTCGCCCGCGTCGATCGGACCGCTGGCGCGCTGACCGTCAACCAACTCGGCCAGCTTCCGGCTGTGACCATCTCCTACAATCTGCCGCAGGGCGTAGCCCTCGGCGACAGCGTGAGCCACATCAATGCGCTGAAGGAAAGGATCGGCATGCCGCCGACGATCTCGACCACGTTCTCGGGCACGGCGAAGACCTTCCAGGATTCGCTTTCCAACCAGGGACTGCTGATCGGCGGCGCGATCCTCACCATCTATATCGTTCTCGGCATGCTCTATGAGAGCTTCATCCATCCGCTTACCATCCTGACCGGGCTTCCCTCGGCGGTGCTTGGCGCGCTGGTGGCACTGCGGCTGGCGGGGATGGATTTGTCGGTGATCGCGGTGATCGGCATCCTGATGCTGATCGGCATCGTCAAGAAGAACGGCATCATGATGATCGACGTGGCGCTCGAGCTAAGGCGCGAGGGGATGTCGCCTGTCGAATCCATCCACAAGGCCTGCCTGATGCGCTTCCGGCCGATCATGATGACCACGCTTGCCGCGCTGATGGGTACCATCCCGATCGCGCTCGGCACCGGCGCCAGTGCGGAACTGCGCCAGCCTCTCGGCGTGGCGGTGGTCGGCGGTCTGGTCGCCTCGCAGGCACTGACGCTGTTCGTCACGCCCGTCATCTACGTCTACATGGAGCATTTTTCCGGCTGGCTGGTCAGGCTGTGGGCGCGGCGCCGGGGCGAGCCGAGGCCGGTCGAAGCGGTCGACCAGCCGTCACTGTTCGACGAGGAGGAAGAACCAGTGCCGCAAAAGGCGGCAGCCGAATAGCGCTGGCCCAAGCCGTGGTGCTTGCGGCCGGGGGTCCGCGATCGTAATTTGACGCCATGCCGCATAATCACCACCATGAGAACGAGCTTGATCCTTTTGCGGCGCGCGTGCGCGCGCTGGAGACGATTCTCACCCGCAAAGGCCTGATCGATCCGGCGGCGATCGATGTCATTGTCGACACCTACGAGACCAAGATCGGGCCGCGCAACGGCGCAAAGGTGGTGGCGAAAGCCTGGGTTGATCCCGCCTTTGCCGCATGGCTGAAGCGTGACGCGACGGCGGCAATCGAATCGCTAGGCTACACCGGCCGGCAAGGCGAGCACATGCAGGCGGTCTTCAACACGGCCGAAACGCACAACCTCGTCGTCTGCACGCTATGCTCCTGCTATCCGTGGTCGGTGCTCGGCCTGCCGCCGGTCTGGTACAAGGCGCCGCCCTATCGTTCGCGCGCAGTGATCGATCCGCGCGGCGTGCTCGAGGAATTCGGGCTGATCTTGCCGGCGACGACAACAATCCGGGTGTGGGATTCGACCGCCGAGCTTCGCTATCTGGTGGTGCCTATGCAGCCAAGGGGCACCGAGGGCTGGGATGAGGCACGGCTCGCCGATCTGGTGACGCGCGATGCGATGATCGGCACCGCGTTGGCGCGGGAGCCGGCATGAACGGGCCACAGGATCTCGGCGGCCAGATGGGTTTCGGGCCGGTCGCGCCCGAACCGGACGAACCCTATTTCCATGCCGATTGGGAAAGGCGGGCGCTGGGTGTGACGTTGTGCGCCGGCGCCATGGGCGCTTGGAACATCGACGAGAGCCGGCACGCGCGGGAATCGCTGCATCCAGCGGATTATTATGCCTCCAACTACTACCAGATATGGATCAAGGCGCTGGAGGTGCTGCTCAAACGCCATGGTTTCGTCGGCGACCGCGACCTGGCCACGGGCGACGCAGTCGACCCGGCAGCGACACCCAAACGGGTGCTGAAGGCTAAAGATGTTCCGGCGGTGCTGGCCAAGGGCGGGCCTTGCGACCGGCCGGTCGCTACGCCGGCGCGGTTCAAGGCGGGCGACACTGTGCGTACGAAGAATTTCCATCCGACGGGCCACACCAGGCTCCCGCGCTATGCACGCGGCAAGCAAGGTGTCGTCGAGGCTGTGCGCGGCGGCTTTGTTTTTCCCGACACAAACGCGCATGGCCAGGGTGAAAACCCGCAATGGGTCTATACGGTGGCCTTCACCGGCAGCGAAATCTGGGGCGAGGGCGCCGACCCGACACTTGTCGTTTCGATCGATGCCTGGGAGGGCTACCTTGAGCCGGCGTGAGACGAGCTCAATCGCCGCTATGCCGCCAGCCGGTGTCGAGGCGCCTGTGTTTGCCGAGCCGTGGCAAGCAGAGGCCTTTGCCATGACGGTAGCACTGCACGATAATGGGTTGTTTTCGTGGAGCGAATGGGCGGATGCTTTGTCGGCAGAGGTGAAGCGGCCGGGCGCCGCGCGCGACGGTCGCGATTACTACGAGCACTGGCTGGCGGCGCTGGAAAAGCTGCTGTCGGCCAAAGGCATTGCCGGCAAGAAAGACGTCGACACCATTGCCGCTGCCTGGGAACGCGCCGCGCACGCAACGCCGCATGGCAAGCCGATCCTGCTGGAGAACGATCCACAGCGGGTTCGGTAAGCTGCGGTCGCCTGGTTTGTTCTCTTTACGTTCCTGTTCGTCACTGATAATCCTGTCGCAGCGGCGCAGTTGCCGGCGATGAAATTGATGGTGATGGCGCTCACCTTGTCTTTCCCTCGCGAATCCGGTCTGTCGCGCTGATGGAATTCTCACCTCAACAGGACGAGGCGCTGAAGGCGGTGGCCGGCTGGCTGAAAGCCGGCAAGCCGCAGTTGTTCCGGCTGTTCGGCTATGCCGGCACCGGCAAGACGACGTTGGCGCGCTATTTCGCCGAGCATGTCGACGGCCAGGTGCAGTTCGCCGCGTTTACCGGCAAGGCGGCGCAGGTGCTGCGTTCCAAGGGCGCGGTCAATGCCCGTACCATCCATTCGCTGATCTACCGGCCGAAAGGCGAGGAATCGATAGCGGACGAGGTGACCGGCAAAACCTCGATGTCGCCGACCTTTTCGCTCAACCGGCAGAGCCCGATCTCGCGAGCCAAGCTCGTCGTCATCGACGAATGCTCGATGGTCGACGAGCAGCTTGGCCGTGACCTGATGAGCTTCGGCACGCCGATCCTGGTGCTTGGCGATCCCGGGCAGTTGCCGCCGATCTCCGGCGGCGGCTTCTTCACCGACCACGAGCCGGACATTCTGCTCACCGAAATCCACCGCCAGGCGCGCGACAACCCTATCATCAGGCTGGCGCTCGACGTGCGCGAGGGCCGCGAGTTCATGCGCGGCGACTATGGCGCGGCACAAGTGATCGGCAAGGAAGAGGTCACCCAGGAACTGGTGCTGAAGGCGGACCAGGTGCTGGTCGGTACCAACCGCACGCGCCGCCGCTATAACCAGCGGCTGCGCGAGCTGAAGGGGTTCAACGCCGATTATCCGCAAGCCGGCGACAAGCTGGTCTGCCTGCGCAACGATCCGGCCAAGGGACTGCTCAACGGCTCGCTGTGGAAGGTGATGACCTCGTCGCGCGAGACGGTCAAGCCGGGCATCAATCTGCTGGTTTCGCCGGAGGAAGACGACCCGGATCGCGGCGTCGCCAAGATCAAGCTGCTCAAGGCGGCGTTCGAAGATCCGGACGCCGACATTCCCTGGCAGCAGAAGAAGCGTTTCGACGACTTCGACTATGGCTACGCGCTGACCGTGCACAAGGCGCAGGGGTCGCAATGGAACGAGATCGTGCTTTTCGACGAAAGCTGGGCGTTCAAGGAAACCCGGCAGCGTTGGCTCTACACCGCTATCACGCGCGCGGCCGAACGGCTGACGATCGTTCGATAGGCCGCATCAGCGCTGGGCGATCGGGTTGGCGCCAAGCCATTCCCAGGCGGCGGCCTCGTCCTTGGCCTCGAAATGCCGAAGTTCGATAGGCAAAGAGGCAGGCAGAAAGGCTCTTGCCTCGGCTATCCAGTTCGGCTCACCGACCGCGGCGCAGCGGCCGATATGCTCCACTGCATGAGCTATGCCCTGTTCGATCGTCTCGTCCGATACGTCGGTCCAGTCGACACCCTCATGATCGATCAGGCGCACCAGCACGTCGATTTTCGGGTGCAGCGCGTAGGCCGCTTCCAGCAATCCGAACAGGTTTTCGGCGTCGGCCGCGGCGACATGGCCGACGACATCGATGGCGAGGAGGTCTTCGCGATCGGTATCGATGCGGCGGACCGCCGGCACGGCATCGAGAAAATTCAACAGGCAACTCCTTGCGCTCGATTTTCTTAGTTCACCTTGGAACACCTGAAACCCTCTGTCTGTTCCCCTTAAAGGCGGTATAGATGCGCGCCGAGATCAGTCTGGAACCGTGCAAATGCCTGCAAAGCTTTCCGTCAACCTCAACGCCATCGCCATGCTGCGCAACCGGCGGGACCTGCCGTGGCCAAGCGTGACCGGGCTCGGACGCATTGCCCTTGCCGCCGGCGCGCACGGGCTGACGGTGCACCCGCGACCCGACGAGCGGCACACCAGGCATTCCGACCTGCCTGAGATCAGGGCGCTGATCGACGACGAGTTCCCGAATGCGGAATTCAACATCGAGGGCTATCCGACCGCGGAGTTCCTGGCGCTTGTGGAAAAGCATCAGCCCGAGCAGGTGACGCTGGTGCCCGACGACCCGGCGCAAGCGACTTCCGATCATGGCTGGAACTTCGCCGCCGAGGCTGCGTTCCTGACACCGGTTGTCAAGCGCCTGAAGAAGGGAGGCTTTCGCGTGTCGCTGTTTTCCGATCCTGACCCCGATGGCGTGAAAGCCGCTCGCGACACCGGCGCCGACAGGATCGAACTCTATACGGGTCCGTACGGCAGCTATCATTCCGATTCGGCAAAAGCGGCGAAGGAATTGGAGAAATTGGGAAAGACGGCGGATGCCGCACTGGCCGCAGGGCTCCAGGTCAATGCCGGGCACGACCTTGTGGTGAGCAATTTGCCGGCACTGGCCAGGCGCATCCCGGCATTGGCCGAAGTGTCGATCGGGCATGGGTTGACAGCCGATGCGTTGGAGTATGGCATGGCTGGAACGGTCAGGCGGTTTCTGAAGGCTTGTGGCTGGTAGAGAGAGGCGAGCCGATAGCCCTGCGTCCCCGGCATGGCAGCGCGCCCTTTCCATCCCCGCGGCATAGAGCACCGAACGTCTATGGGAGTGTCGTCCATGGCCCTTGCCAACGCTGGTAGCGAGGCAGAACCCATCGAGCAATCCAGCCACTCCACCGTCGAGCAGCACAGCACCAAGGTGCTGATGCTGGGCGCGTTGGGCGTGGTTTACGGCGATATCGGCACCAGCCCAATTTACGCATTTCGGGAAGCGCTGCACGCGTCGTCGGGACCGGTAGCGCGCAACGACGTCCTCGGCGTGCTGTCGCTTATCGTCTGGGCGCTGACGATCATCGTCACGATAAAATACGTCGCTTTCGTGCTCAGAGCCGACAACAAGGGCGAGGGCGGCACGCTGTCGCTGATGTCGCTTGCGCGTAGTGCTTATCCAAAGGGAGCCCCGTTCATTCTGGGGATCGGACTTTGCGGCGCGGCGCTTTTTTTCGGCGACGCGATAATAACGCCCGCCATCTCCGTGCTTTCGGCTGTCGAGGGCCTGGAAGTGATGGCTCCGACGCTCGAAACCTTTGTCGTTCCGATCACTCTTGTCATCCTGGCAATGCTCTTTGCCGTGCAACGGTTCGGCACCGGCAGGGTGGCGGCCGTGTTCGGGCCGGTGACGGCAGCGTGGTTCCTGGCCATCGGTGCCGCCGGGGTCTACCATCTGCTTGACGATCCGTCGGTCCTGCTGGCGGTCAATCCCTATTACGCGGTCGCTTATCTGGCCAATACGCCCACCGGCGCTTTCGTCACAGTCGGGGCGGTGTTCCTGGCGGTCACCGGGGCCGAAGCCCTCTATGTCGATCTCGGCCATTTCGGGCGCAGGCCGATCGTGCTGGCATGGTTTGCTGTCGTGTTTCCTTGTTTGCTCCTCAACTATTTCGGACAAGGCGCGTTCGTTCTTGCCAACGGCGGCAAACCCACCAATCCATTCTTCCAGATGCTGCCGGATTGGGCGCTAATGCCCATGGTTGGGCTGGCCACGGCAGCGACGGTGATCGCCAGTCAGGCGGTGATCTCCGGCGCTTTCTCACTGACCCGTCAGGCGGTGCAGCTCAATCTGCTGCCACGTATCGAGGTGCAGCATACTTCCGAGATGCAGTCCGGCCAGATCTACATGCCGCGGGTCAATCTGGTGGTCGCGCTGGGCGTGATGTTGCTGGTGGTCGGCTTTGGCAGTTCGAGTTCGCTGGCTTCCGCCTATGGCATTTCGGTGACTGGCGAAATGCTTATGACGACCATCCTGCTGTTCGTGGTGATGCGGTTCCGGTGGAAATGGCAGCTTGCACTGGCGGCCGCGCTCACACTGCTGTTCGGCACGATCGATACCGGATTTTTCCTCGCAAACGTCGTCAAGATCCTCGAAGGTGGGTGGGTGTCGATCACGGTCGCCTGCGGCATGGGGCTGATCATGTCCACATGGATCCGCGGCACCCGCTATTTGTTCGACAAGACCCGCCGGAACGAGATCCCGCTGGATTTCCTTGCCGGCAATCTGCTGAAGAAGAAGCCACATCTGGTGTCGGGCACCGCAGTGTTCCTGACCAGCGATCCGTTGAGCGCACCGACGGCACTGATGCACAGCCTCAAGCACTACAAGGTGCTGCATGAGCAGAACGTCATCCTTTCGGTTGTGACGGCGCCGCAGCCGGTCGTGCCCGACAGCGAGCGGGTGAAGATGGAGACCGTCAACGAGCTGTTCATGCGGGTGACGCTGACCTTCGGCTACATGGAGCAGCCCAACATCCCGCGTGCGCTGGCGATCTGCCGCAAGCAGGGCTGGAAGTTCGACATCATGACGACCTCCTTCTTCCTGTCGCGGCGCTCGCTCAAGGCGTCGCCCAATTCCGGCATGCCGGTCTGGCAGGACAAGCTGTTCATCGGGCTGGCGCGCTCGGCGGCCGATGCAACGGAATATTTCCAGATCCCGACCGGACGCGTCGTCGAGATCGGGACGCAGGTGGCTATTTAAAACGTGTCCGTTGCGACATTCCAGGTAGTCTGTCGATGGGACTGAGTCTGCCAAGTCGTGGAGGACTCGCAATATCGGGACGGAGCCATTACGTGACGGCACTTGATATTGCAGCGCAGCAAGCGTAGAGCACCGCGCGCTTATCGGAGTGTCGTCCATGGCCCTTACCAATGCTGGTAACGAGGCAGAACCTGTCGAACAATCCAGCCATTCTGAGGTCGAGCAGCACAGCACCAAGGTGCTGATGCTGGGCGCGCTCGGCGTGGTTTACGGCGATATCGGGACCAGCCCGATCTATGCATTCCGAGAGGCGTTGCATGCATCAGCCGGTGGCAATGTCGCCAACCGTGGCGACATCCTGGGCGTACTCTCGCTGATCATCTGGTCGCTGACGATCACCGTCACCATCAAATACATCATGTTCGTGCTCCGTGCCGACAATCGAGGCGAAGGCGGGGTGCTGTCGCTGATGGCGCTGGCGCGCAACAGTTTTCCGACGCGCTCGGCGGTGATCCTCGGCACCGGCATCGTCGGCGCGGCGCTTTTTTTCGGCGACGCGGTCATTACGCCGGCGATCTCGGTCCTATCAGCGGTCGAAGGCATGAATGTCGTCACGCCGACATTTCAGCCCTATGTGGTGCCGCTGACACTGGCCATCCTGGCGATCCTGTTTGCGGTACAGCGGTTCGGCACCGGCGGCGTAGGATTGGTGTTCGGGCCAGTCACGGCGCTATGGTTCCTGGCCATCGGCCTTTCCGGCATTAACCACATCATCGCCGATCCGGAAATCCTGCTGGCGATCAGCCCGCATTACATCGTGTCATTCCTGGTCAACTCGCCCGACGTCGCCTTCGTCACGGTTGGTGCGGTCTTCCTCGCCGTCACCGGCGCCGAGGCGCTCTATGCCGATCTCGGCCATTTCGGCCGCAAGCCGATCGTCCTCGCCTGGCTGGCAATCGTGTTCCCTTGTCTATTGCTCAACTATGTCGGGCAAGGCGCCTTCGTGCTGGCAAATGGCGGCGTTGTCGGCCATCCCTTCTTTGAGATGAACCAGGGCTGGACGCTTATTCCGATGGTCGTGCTGGCGACGGCGGCGACCGTCATCGCCAGCCAGGCGGTGATCTCCGGCGCTTTCTCGCTGACCAGGCAGGCGGTGCAGCTCAACATGCTGCCGCGTTTCGTCATCCAGCACACGTCGGAAAAACAGTCGGGCCAGATCTATCTGCCGCGCATCAACCTGATGCTGGCGCTGGTCGTGATGTTGCTGGTGGTCGGCTTCGGCGAATCCAGCCGCCTGGCCTCGGCCTATGGTATTTCGGTGACCGGCAACATGCTGGTGACGAATGTGCTGCTTTTTGTTGTGATGACGCGCATCTGGAAATGGCCGCTTGGCGTCGCGATCGCCTTGATGGCCGTGTTCGCCTTCGTCGATACCGGCTTCTTTGCTGCCAACATAGTCAAGGTGTTTGAAGGTGGCTGGGCATCGCTTGCCATCGCCGCAGTTATCGTGATGACTATGTGGACCTGGATCCGCGGTAGCCGCTATTTGTTCGACAAGACCCGCCGGAACGAGATCCCGCTCGATTTCCTCGCCGGCAATCTGCTGAAGAAGAAGCCGCATCTGGTGTCGGGCACCGCGGTGTTCCTGACCAGCGATCCGCTGAGCGCGCCGACGGCACTGATGCACAGCCTCAAGCACTACAAGGTGCTGCATGAGCAGAACGTCATCCTTTCGGTTGTGACGGCGCCGCAGCCGGTCGTGCCCGACAGCGAGCGGGTGAAGATGGAGACCGTCAACGAGCTGTTCATGCGGGTGACGCTGACCTTCGGCTACATGGAGCAGCCCAACATCCCGCGTGCGCTGGCGATCTGCCGCAAGCAGGGCTGGAAGTTCGACATCATGACGACCTCCTTCTTCCTGTCGCGGCGCTCGCTCAAGGCCTCGCCCAATTCCGGCATGCCGGTCTGGCAGGACAAGCTGTTCATCGGGCTGGCGCGCTCGGCGGCCGATGCAACGGAATATTTCCAGATCCCGACCGGACGGGTGGTCGAGATCGGGACGCAGGTGGCTATCTGAACAAATGGCCGTGCCCTTCGAAGGGCACGGCCATTTGTCAGGCTCAGCTCACCAGAGCCGCCTTGTTTGCCTCAAGAAATTGCTTCAGCGGCCGCGGCTTCCTGCCGGACAGCGTCTCGACCGCGTCGGTCACCATGCTGATGCGGCCGGAGCGGGTGTTGGTGTCGAAGGAAACGATGACCGGGGCGAAACCTTCGGGAACGCCGGCTGCCTTCAATCCCCCGGTGAGCGCTTCGTCCGAAAGCTGGACGACCTCGATCGGCTTGCCGGTAACTTCGGTGACGAGGGCCGCGATTTCAGCGACCGTATAGGCCTGCGGACCCGTCAGCGTGTATGTCGTGCTTTCGGTTGCCCCCGATGCGAGACCGGCGGCGATTGCCGCGGCCATATCGTCGCGCGCGCCATGGGCAATACGGCCGTCTCCGGCGGATGTGTACCACTGCCCCGAGGCGATGGCGTGCGGCAGCGCCATGAACAGGTTCTCCTGGTACCAGCCGTTGCGGAAGATGGTGTAGGGAATGCCGCTCGCCTTGATCGCCTGCTCGGTGCCGTGGTGATCGGGCGCAAACAGCACCGGCGATCCTGGCTCCGGATTGGGCATCGATGTGTAGAGCAGATGCGAAACGCCGGCGCTTTTTGCGGCCACGACCGCGGTCTCATGTTGCTTCAGGCGCTTGCCCGGAAGGGCAAGCTCGTTTGTCGAAATGATCAGAACTCTGTCCGCGCCGGTAAATGCACTGGCCAACGATGCGGTGTCGTCGAAGTCGGCCGCCCTGAGAGTGACGCCGCGCGCTGCCAGATCGGCCAGATTTTCCGGATTGCGGGTGGCGGCGATGATGCGCTGAGGGGAGATCTTGAGCGTGTCAAGCAGATGATTGATGACGCCGCGGCCAAGCTGGCCGGAGGCGCCGGTGACAAGAAGGGTGTCGGTCATGAAGGATCCTGACGTTGCGCCGGAGCGGCGGGTGCATATGTTAGTCTCAAAAAGAGACCAGCACTAAAATAGGAATTGACCCATCCTCGTAAAGAAGGCAGTTTTGCGGGAGGTAGGCACACCCAGGGAACCAGCCATGGACGGCAAGATCGTCAATCTGAGATCGAAGCTCGAGATCTACAAAGCAGGCAGCGGTGGCGGAAACCTTGCGGATTGTCCGGTTCGCGACGTGATCCAGGGGATCAGCAACAAATGGAGTTCGCTGCTGATGGAAGCCTTGGCCGAGAAGCCGTACCGCTTCGGCGAGTTGCGGCGCCTCGTGCCCGATATTTCGCAGCGCATGCTCACCCAGACGTTGCACGATCTTCAGCGCGACGGCTATGTCCATCGCCAAGTGTTTCCGACCAAACCGCCGAGCGTCGAATACAGCCTCACCGATCTCGGGCGCTCGATGTTTGGACCCTTGGATCAGCTGATCCAATGGGCCGAGCTCAATCACAGCGCTGTACGCGAGGCGCGGAAGGTTTTCGATGCTGCCGAAGGCTGAGCCTCCAGGCCGAGACGGCGCCTAGATTTAGCGACAGCGCTGAAGGATTGTCCGGCCTGGGTTGGGGCGGGCAGATGGGCAATTCTCTGGACATCGCGATTGCCGGCGCCGGGCCGGCTGGACTTGCCGCCGCGCTCTATCTCGAGCGCGCCGGACATAGGGTCACGATCTTCGAGCGCTTCGACCGGCCAAAACCGGTCGGGTCCGGGCTGATCCTGCAGCCGACCGGGCTGACGGTGCTTGCCGATCTCGGCCTGCTTGAAGACATTCTGGCGCTGGGCTGCCGCATAGACCGCCTGCATGTTGCAGATGCCAAGACCGGCCGCACAGTGCTCGACGTCCGCTACGATGCCCGGCGTGGCGGCCGTTTCGGGCTGGCGGTACATCGCGCGGCTCTGTTCGGCGTGCTTTTCCGCGCCGCCCGGCGCCAAGCGATCCACATTGAGACAGGCATCGAGCTTGAGACGCTGGAAGCCGGCGAATGGGCAACATTGATCGCCGCAACGGACGACGGATGGGGTCGTTCGACCTGGTAGTGGACGCCAGCGGTTCACGCTCCAAACTGCGGCGGTGCGTGAACAATCCGGGCGAACCGCGATCGCTCGCCTATGGCGCTTTCTGGGCATCGCTTGGCTGGCGCGGCGAGGGTTTCGACGAGCACGCGCTGCTGCAGCGCTACGACAGCGCAAGCGTGATGATCGGCGTGCTGCCAATCGGCCGGCCCGAGCCGGATGCCCAGAAGATGGCGGCATTCTTCTGGAGCCTCAAGCCGGCGGATGCCGAGTACGTCTGGGGGGCAGGTCTCGAGGCATGGAAGGCGAGATTGGTCGGGCTGTGGCCTGAATGCGCGGCCTTCATCGACCAGATCGACAGTTTCGAGCAGCTGTCGCTGGCGCGCTATGGCCATCACACGATGAAGACGCCAGCCGGACGGCTATTGGCTGTCATCGGCGATGCGGCCCATTCAACCAGCCCGCAGCTCGGCCAGGGCGCGAACATGGCGCTGCTCGATGCAGCCGCGCTCAACTACGCACTCATGGGAACGGACCGTGTCGATACTGCACTGGAGGCCTATGTCCGGACGCGGCGATGGCATGTGCGGGTCTTCCAGGCGCTGTCGCTGGTGCTGACGCCGTTTTATCAGTCGGATTCGATTGTGATGCCGTTCGTCCGCGACAGGCTGGTGGCGACGCTGGCAAAAGTCCCGCCGGCGCCGCAGTTTCTTGCTTCCATGGTTACAGGAACGGTGATCAATCCATTCAAGCCGATAGGGCTTGCGGAAGCGCTATGGCCGGATCGCCTTGGCGGATGATTTCCGAAAGGTGCGAACCCTTAGCCTGCAAGAATGCATGGAGGCGTTGCGGATAGTCGGGAGCGACCGCGCCCTTCACGGATGGGCGTATGCGCAACGCCTCGCGCCATACCTGGACATGCGGCTTTCCGTCCAGGATGCCGAAATCGCCGATCCGGTCGAAGACGTCGAAATAGCGGAAAATCGGGCCGTAGACCGCGTCGACCAGTGAAAAGCGCTCGCCGTCGAAGCATGGCCCAGCCGCGCCATTGGCCCGTTCCACTTCCAGGCGATCGAACATTGCCGATAGCGTCTCGCTTTCAGCGAGCAGCGCGGCTTCCGTAGGCGCTGAATAGAAGCGGCCGATGGCATTGAGGATTGCCGAGCCGAACTCGATCCAGGCGCGATGCCGGGCACGGGCATAGGGGTCGGTGGGATGCAGTGGATTGGGCTGGGTTTCCTCGAGGAATTCGAGGATGACCGCCGATTCGAAGATCACCGTTTCCTGGCCGTCATGCTCAACGCGAAGCAGCGGCACCTTGCCGAGCGGTGATATCGCCTTGAACCAGGCAGGCTTGTTGGCGAGATCGACCGTGATGCGTTCGAACGGCACGCCCTTTTCGCGAAGTGAAATCGCCGCGCGCTGCACATAGGGACAAAGATGGTGGCTGACGAGGATGAGCTTACCGGTCATCTCACTCTCCCCAGACATAGTTCAAGGCGCCGTCCTCGATGCGGGTGGAGAGGAACATCAGGCGGGAGCCCTTCGGCGCCGGGCCTTCGAGGCGATCACCGTTCGCCATGTCGAACGAGGCGCCGTGCCACTGGCAGACGAGCTTGCCGTCCTTGCAGTCGAGCGGACCACCGAAATGCAGGCAGACGTTGGCGGCAGCGCGGATACGCTCGCCGCTGCGGTAGACATGGACCTCGCGGCCGAAGAACGGAGCGATCAGGCTGCCTGTTTCCGGAACGTCGGCGATCCTGCAGATTTCATACTTCATCGGAATTTGCCTCTCGTGATTGATGCGACTGCATCTATATAGATGCATTTGCATCGATCGTCAAGCTTGATGCAATTGCATCTATCCCCTACGATGCAATCATGACCGGGATTCCTACACCTCCAGCAATCAAAGCCTGGGCCCGCCTGATGCGGGTTTCGCGCCAGTTGTTGGAAAGAGCCGAGGACGCGCTGAAGGACAGTGGCCTGCCGCCGCTTGCCTGGTACGACGTCCTGCATGAGCTTGCCGAGGCGGGCGAGGGTGGATTGCGGCCATTCCAACTCACCGAGCGCACCCTGTTTGCGCAGTATAACATCTCCCGGCTGCTGGCGCGGCTGGAAGCCGACGGGCTGGTCGAGAAGCTTCCCGTTGCCGATGACGGCCGCGGGCAAACCGTTCGTGTCACCGACAAGGGGCGCGAGACGCGTCGCCGCATGTGGGCTGTCTACGGCCGCTCGATCGCGGAGTTGGTCGGCTCCCGGCTTTCCAATGATGAGCTCGATGCGCTGTCAGCTCTGCTTGGGCGCCTGCGAGTTCCGCCCGCCCTGGAGTGACACGCCTTCATGGCGAAGATGCGCCGATTGGCGAGGTCAGGCACTGCCCCAGAGGAATGCCAATGTCGCCAGAACGCCAAGCCCGACGCGGACCATATGCAGATTGCCCCATTTGACGATCAATGTCCGAGCTTCAGGATTGATGGTGTTCGCGTCCATCGCCTCCAGCAACCTATTTGCCGGCATCATCACCAGCAGCGTCCATGGCCAGGGCAGGATGATCAGCACGGCGCCGGCCAGGTAAGCGAGACTGCCGGTCAGCCACCACGCGACGAGGCCCAGAATACAGGCGACGACGGCGATCGAAGCCTGCATGGCCGCGCCGCGCTTGTAGGAAGGCTGCCATTCCTGCAGCAATGCCTTGTCATCGAGGCGAAGCCGCGCCGGCTGCTCGGCGACGCTGACGTAGATAGCCGCGCCCGCGAACACTGCGGTAACGGTCAAGGCAAGCAATCCGGCGAGCATGATCCGTCTCCCGTGATGCCCCGCATGGAGCAAGCTATAGAAATAAAGGCTTGCGCCGGGTCGGGCAATACGCCATAAAGCCGAACCGTAACGTACGGTACGCCGTCGAGTTCGTACCTAAACTGCGGTGAGTTCGCTTCCTGAGGAAAGACCGTGTTGCACGCTGTGACCGATATAGACACCAGCGAGACGCTGACGGAGCGGCAGAAAGCCGTGCTCGACGCTGCCCTTCGCCTGCTGGTCGAAGAGGGCGATCAGTTGACCATGACCGCCGTGGCGCGGCGGGCGAGCTGCTCGAAGGAGACGCTCTACAAATGGTTCGGCGACCGCGACGGGCTGTTGACGGCAACGGTGCAATGGCAGGCGTCCAAGGTGCGGGTAGTGCCGGTTGATCGCAAGGGGCTCGACCTTGCTTCGCTGACGGGGAGCCTCGAACGCTTCGCTTCGGACTGGCTCAAGGTAATTTCGAGCGACACCTCGATCGCGCTGAACCGGGTGGCGGTCGGCCAGGCTAGTTCGGGGAAAGAGGATCTCGGCGCCATCGTGCTGGAGAACGGCCGCTTCGCACTGGCCAGGCGCCTTAAGCCGGTGCTCGAGGCAGGCAAGGAAGCTGGTTTCCTCGAGTTTTCCGATGCTGAGACGGCGTTCCGCACCTTTTTCGGGCTGGTCGCCCGTGACGTGCAGATCCGCCTGCTGCTTGGCGACCGGCTGGAATTGACTGATGCGGCGATCGGCGGCGATGCCGTCCGGGCGACGCAGCAGTTTCTCGCTCTTTACAGGGCAAAAACCGGGCCGCAAGGCCTCTGAATTCAAAACGGGAAGGAAGAAAAATGCGTGTCTATTACGATCGCGATGCCGATCTCAACCTGATCAAGGGCAAGAAGGTCGCCATCATCGGCTATGGCAGCCAGGGCAGGGCGCATGCGCTCAACCTCAAGGATTCCGGCGTCAAGGACATCGCCATCGGCCTCAAGGCCGGCTCGGCGACCGCCAAGAAGGTCGAGGCCGACGGGCTCAAGGTGATGAGCGTGGCCGATGCCGCCAAGTGGGCCGACCTGATGATGATGGCCACGCCCGACGAGCTGCAGGCCGACATCTACAAATCCGAGATCGCGCCGAACATCCGCGATGGCGCAGCGATCGCCTTTGCCCACGGCCTCAACGTTCATTTTGGCCTGATCGAGCCTAAAGCCTCGGTCGACGTCGTGATGATCGCGCCGAAGGGGCCCGGCCATACGGTGCGCGGCGAATACCAGAAGGGCGGCGGCGTGCCGTGCCTGGTCGCGGTCAACCAGGATGCTTCGGGCAATGCGCTCGACCTGGCGCTCTCCTACGCCTGCGGCGTTGGCGGCGGCCGTTCGGGCATTATCGAGACCAATTTCCGCGAGGAGTGCGAGACCGACCTGTTCGGCGAGCAGGTGGTGCTGTGCGGCGGTCTGGTCGAATTGATCCGCGCCGGCTTCGAGACACTGGTGGAAGCCGGCTACGCGCCGGAAATGGCCTATTTCGAGTGCCTGCACGAGGTCAAATTGATCGTCGACCTGATCTACGAAGGCGGCATCGCCAACATGAACTACTCGATCTCGAACACCGCCGAATGGGGCGAATACGTCTCGGGCCCGCGCATCATCACCGCCGAGACGAAGGCCGAGATGAAGCGCGTTCTGAAGGATATCCAGACTGGCAAGTTCACCTCGGAATGGATGCAGGAATACCGCGCCGGCATGTCGCGCTTCAAGGGCATCCGCCGCAACAATGACAGCCACCAGATCGAGGAAGTCGGCGCCAAGCTGCGCGCGATGATGCCGTGGATTTCCAAGAACAAGCTGGTCGACAAGGCCAAGAACTGAAGGAACTCCACATTCGTTTCGTTGCGCGTCCTCAAGCTTCGCCCTGCGGGCGCGCGGGGGATTTCCAAGAACAAGCTGGTCGACAAGGCCAAGAACTGAAGGAAATCCACATTCGTTTCGTTGCGCGTCCTCAGGCTTCGCCCTGCGGGCGCGCGGGAATTTCCAAGAATAAGCTGGTCGACAAGGCCAAGAACTGAAGGAATCCACATTCGTTTCGTTGCGCGTCCTCAGGCTTCGCCCTGCGGGCGCGCGGGGATTTCCAAAAACAAGCTGGTCGACAAGGCCAAGAACTATCGCAATTTCATTGCCGATCAAGAAAGGCCGGCGGAGCGATCCGCCGGCCTTTTTCGCATAAAGATTGTGTGGTTCCCACGCTTGTGGACAGGCGCATTATCCTCATCACCGTGGTATGCCTGTGCGGGCCATGGCACAGAAGTGCCAAAGGGGGCTGAGACTTGGAACTCAAATTTCTGTTGGTCGGGTTTGCCTGCGCGGTTGCCGGCATGCTCTCCCTCGTCACGTTCCTGAAGTGGTGGGAGGTGAGGGCGGTCAGCCGCTGGTCTCCGACGCCGGGAAAGATCGTCTCGTCGCGTGTCGAGGCTTGCGAGGTGACCAGTTCGGGATCCGGTTCGGACAGCAGAGGGTCGACCGAGATGCGCAACTTCCCGGCGATCACCTTCGAATACAAGGTGAACGGCAAGAAGTTTCGCAGTTCGCACTACAGCGTGCAGGAGAACCTTGGAAACTTTGCCGTGGCGGAAACCCTTGCGAAATTTCCAAACGGGGCTGGCGTAACCGTCTTCTACAACCCGGCCGATCCAGCCAAGGCCGTGATCGAACGCACCATGCCCGAAGGTTCCTTCAAATTCATGGTCCAGCTTTCGGCCGGGCTGGTGGTTGGCGCGCTGGTATTGGTCTTCTCCGTCGGCGGCGTCCTGGAAGCGATCCGGCCGTTTTTGCCCAAGCCGCAGAACCTCGGCGCCGCGGCCCTGCTGCTGTTCATGGGATTGTTTGTCCTGCGCATGGGCTTCGCCCAGAAGTCACTAGCGGAACAGGCGGCGAAATGGCCCATCACGGCAGGACACATCGATGCTTCGGGCTTGCAGAAATTTGAGACCCGCGACAGGTCCGGAGGCGGCTATCGGCCCTGGCGAACAGTCTTCAAATCCCGCATCGTCTACAGCTATAGCGTCGCCGGCCAGCGCTACGCCGCCGATCGCATCGCTTTCGGCGCAAACGTGACGGCTTCGCTGCCGAGCCTCGTTAGCGGTCAATCACGGCGCTACCTCGAGGGCGACAAGGTCGAGGTCCACTACGATCCCGCCAATCCGGCTGCCGCGGTTCTCGAATGCAGGGTGAGTGGGCTTTGGCTCCTGTGGGTCTGCGCAGTTGGCTTCCTCGGCGGAGCCGCGCTGCTTGTCGGGGTGATCTAAGGCTGAAGCTGCCGTCCTCGACGCTGTAGATCCAGAGGAAGGGCACTTGTCTTCAGCATCTGACAAGAACTCCGCTGTCGAAGCCCGGCCATGTCAGTCTCAACGTCGCCCCGTCGACGACAACATGGATGACACGGGAGAACGGCTCTTCGGCCGACGGGTCGGATCCGTAGCATTGGCTGGCCCGCGCCACCCAACCCGTGGGTGTCTCGAGAAACGTTGCGTGTTCGCAGCCGAGAGCAGGGAGCGACAGCGCATCGCGGTACAATGTGTAGACAGTCTGGCGTTGAACATCCGCAACGGCGGTGCAGTTCGATCTGTCCCGGGACCATGTGCCGACATAGGGTTCCGTGGCAAAGGCGCTGCCGCACGAAAATGCTGAGATCGAAATGAGCATCAAGAGATTTCGGATCATCGATTCTTTCTTTCGACCATGACATCGGGCCATGCTAAAGCATCGATACTTAGACTTCACAATGATGCTGCTCCAGGGACTTAAATGATCATCCAAAAGGCAGCAGCTGTTTTTCTGTGCATGCTGAGCCTGTCGCAAGCAGCGAACGCAACAGAATGTTCGCTCAGCCATGCGACCTATCGCGAGCCGCGTTCGGGAGCGACGATACAGTTCCGGCCCACAGACAACGAGCCGGCTGCGCTGACGACCGAGGTCTTTTCGCTGATCGTGCCTAACACCGACCTTCGTTTGCCGTCGGACATCACCTGGACCAATGGCAAGTACTCGTTTCCTGTGGGTACGATCCGGCACACCTGCACCGACGACGATCGCGAGGCGGGTCTCGAGGACGGCACCGGGCTGTGCAGAGTGTGGGACGGGCAGGTCTATGCGTTCAGTGCAGGCGGTGCCGAGCAGCTGAGTTCCCGCGAAACTTCGCCGGCACCGGCAGGGTTGCTGTTGCCTGACTTCGGCGCGATTTTTACCGAATGGCCCGATTTCGCCAAAGCCAATCCCGACGGTTCGGCCTGGGACGCCTTTAGCTTGAGGGGTTGCAGCGATGAATAACAAGAGACTGCCGGCCTGCATCTGCACCCTGTCGGTCCTTGTGGCCATGGCCCCGGGGGCTCGTGCCGACCAAAGCACGCCGTCGCGTCCGCCCGTCGACAAATGCAGCTGGGAACGGTTGGCGGACAGGGATGTCGGGCTGGCTGCCTGGGTGCAGCGCTGCGATTTCGGTTTTCGCCGGATTCATTTCGAGCTTGGCGGCAATGCTCTTGCCATCAAATACAGCGATGGCGGTTCGGCCGATCCCGTCGTCGAAGTCTTCGATATGCTGCCGGGCGAGGCCGCCGATGCTGGGTTGCAGCGCATTTTTACGCAGAAGACCGAGAAAGCCATCAGCACACGTTGCGTGCTCATGCCTTACACCGAAGGGGCGACGCCCGCGCGCATCCTCCGGTATGTTTTCAGTCCCGATGCCGCCTATCGTGAGGAATTGAAGACCGTCGCCAACCCTGACGAGGTCGGCGAACCGCCTTGCGGCGAATGGGGCGAAGCCCCGGACGGCATTCAGTATTTCGAGGTGCAATCACCCGAACTGCGAAAGCTTCTATTCGTTCGCGTCGGCCAGGATGAGCCGCTGTTTGACGAGCAGACACTGCAAGTCCTGCCACCCGGATAGCGCCTTTAGATATCAGCCGTAGTGCCAACTGGGCTTTGGTTCGGTGCCGATGAACATCACGCCGATGCGATCCTCGCGGCGCCAGCGGACCACGGCCTTGTAGGCGATGCCGTCGGTCGGAACATAGAGCAGGAACTCGTCGGGCACGCGCGCGTCGATCGAGACCTTCAATTCGGCGCCGCCGGCATGCATGTTGCGCAGCGTGCATGTCACCTCGGAATTGGTCATGCCGGTCAGGATCGTCGCGCCCTTCAAGACGCGCTGCCGGCGTTTGTCCCTCTGTTCGTCCTCGGCCATCGCACGCAATCCAGCCATTTTTCGCGTCTCGGGCGTTCTGATCGGGAGGATTATTAGACCTGCCTGATAAAAATAGCGTTATCAGCAGTCGGGACTGGGAGATGTTCGCGGTTCCTGGCTGGAAGAAAAAGGCGCCGCGAAGCACGGCGCCGAACGATGCTTGTTATCGGCCTGCTTACCTATAGGGCGAGTAGCATTGCTGGCGCGGCCCATAATAGGGCTGGAAGGTGTTGTCCCAGGCGCGGTACGACCGGTAGCGATTGTAACACCATTGGACATGTGCACTGGAAAGCCGCCCTGCGCGATAATAGCGGCGCGGTGGCGGCGCGTCGTAGTAGTTGTAGCTGTTGTACAGGCTGCCAAGGCCGAGCCCCAGGCCCAAGCCAAGAATCGCGGCACCCGCACCATCATCATAGTAGCCGCCGCGGTAATGGCGGCGATGGTGGCGCCAGCGCCAGCTGTCGTCCCAGCCGCCATTATCCCAGTGTCTCGAAAAATGACGGCCGCGGAAATTGTGGGACCGCCATCTCCAATCGTCGCCGCCGTGCCATTGCCGAAAGCCGCGATTGCGCCAACGCCAGATCTGCCTGTCATTGCCGCCTGCCCAATCTTCACGAATTTGCACGATGTCGGCAGCATTGCCCGCCACCGGCAGCAGAGGTTTGGGTATTGGCCCGGCAAGCGAGGGGGCCGAGAGGCCGGTGATCAGACCGAGGGCCATCAGCCCGGATCTGACAGAAGATAAAAAGAGCGGTTTCATCGCACTCTCCGAAGATTCAGGCCCCACGCCCAGAATACCCCGGGGAAGGGCCTATTGATGGAACTTTCCATCTGAACGGAAGATGAACAAAAAGGTTCCGTCAGCCATAGCGAGCGCGCGATCAAGCAGAGCCGCCTGATTTCTGCGCCCTTGTTTTCGGGCGCGCTTGCGGGCAAAGGTCAAAGCCATGTCGCTGCGCCTTGCCACTTTCAACGTCGAAAACCTGATGAACAGGTTTGATTATTCCGGATACCGCAATCAGCTCAACGAAGATCGCACGCTGGCGCTTTTCGACATCCAGAGCGAGGCCGAATACAAGATGCTCGAGCAGGCGCGGGCCATCGCGCAGTCCGACGACACGCGGCAGTTGACGGCGCTGGCGATCGCGGCCACCCGCGCCGACATCATCTGCATGCAGGAGGTCGACAATATCGAGGCGCTGAGGGCCTTCGAATATGGCTATCTGTTCAAGATGGTGGGGCAAGGCTACCGGCAGAAATACACCACCGCCGGCAATGATTCGCGCGGCATCGACGTCGCCGTGATGATGCGCAACGAGACCGCGCAGGGCCAGCCGATCGAATTCGTGCGCATGACCAGCTACGCCTATGTCACGTTCGAGCAATTCGGGCTGCACACGGCGGAATTGGCAGCACTTGGACATCAGGCCAATGAGCGCATCTTCCGGCGCGACTGCCTGGAAATCGATCTGACCGTGGCTGGCGCGCCGTTGACGCTCTATCTCGTGCATTTCAAGTCGATGGGCTCGCCCCGTAACGGCCTCGACGGCCGCGAGGCGACAATGCCGCTGCGCATCGCCGAGGCGCAGGCGGTGCGCCGGATCATCGAGGAGCGCTTCGGCAAGGACCATGCCGCCGACAAGCGCTGGGCAATCTGCGGCGACATGAACGACTACCGGCAGCGCGTGAAGATCACTGGCGATGTTTTCGACGGCTATCGCTTCGAGGTGATCGACGAGACCCGGTCCTGCATCGACGTGCTCACTGCCGGCGGTTTTTGCGAAAACGCGGTCGAGCGGCGGCCGGAAATGGACCGCTGGACTTTCTATCACACGCGCGGACCGGAAGAGCGGCATCTCTGCCAGCTCGACTACATCCTTTTGTCGAGGGCGCTAGCCAGGCAGAACGCCACCGCCGTTCCCGATATCATCCGTAACGGGCAGCCTTGGCGCACCATATTTCCGGCAGGCCAGGAGGTCGAGCGCTTCCCACGCGCCGGGTGGGACCGGCCGAAGGCATCCGACCATTGCCCGGTAGCAATTGCCCTCGACATGGCGTGAGACAGGCGTGAGTTTCGACCTGCCGCGCAATGTCATCCTGCCCGTCGATGCCATCGACGTCAGGCTCGATCCTGGCCCGCATCCATTCGAGCGCGATAATGCCGAGGCGATCGCGGCGAACTGGCGGCGTGAGACCGCATCGAAGCCGGCGCTTTTCGATGGCACCGTGGTGCTGCTTTCCGCACTCAGCTACCGCGACAATCGCCTCGTCGGCCGCTGCCATGCGGTGCGGTATTCGACCTTCATGCTTTGGCGCAGCAATAGACAGGTGCCTGGTGCCGAACATGCCTACGCGCACGCCATGCTGGTCGCTGGCGACAATGCGCTGGTGGCGATCCGCATGGCGCCGCATACGGTCAATGCCGGGCGCATCTACTTCGCCGCCGGCTCGTTCGAGCCAACCGATTTCCGCGACGGCCTTGTCGACGTCGACTTCAACATGATCCGCGAGGTACGGGAGGAAACCGGCCTCGACCTATCAGGCGCGACACGCGGCAGGCGCCACTACGCCCTGTCGACGGCAAGCGGCACGGTGATCTTTCGCCGCTACCGCGAGACGGCCTCCGCCGACGACCTGGCACAGCGGATCCGCGCTTTCGTCGCGGCCGAGTCAGAGCCTGAAATCGAAGGTCCTGTGATCATCCGCAATGCAGCCGACCTGCCGGACGGATTGATGCCGCATATGAGACCGCTGATCGAATGGCACTTCGCGCAAGGATTCCGACTCTAACGTCGCGACCTGCCTTCAATAGCCTTGCGGTCGCTGCGGGCAGCGACAAAATACAGCAGCACGCCGAGACCCAGGAGTGCCCCCATGGCCGTTCCCATCGTCTGCCCAATTACCTGCTGGAAGTCAGCTGTGACGCGATCGGGATTATCCATTCCATAACGGATCAAATTCCACCAAAGCCCTGCCAATGCGGCTTCGACGATCACCATCGCCAGAGCCAGTCGCCCTCTCTTGCTCATCCATTGTTCCCCCTTAGTCCCCAACAGCATTGTTATCATTGCAGATTGTGCTGCGACAAGGGCAGGTTGCTTATAAAATTGGCAGCGTCGCGAGGCGACATTTGCTGCAACGCTCTATTCATGCCTCAGCGCGTCGATGGGGTTGAGCCGTGCGCCGCGCAGCGCCGGGAAGAAGCCGAACACCATGCCGATCAGCGCGGAAAAGCCGACCGCAAGCAGGATGACCGCCGGGCTTGGCGCAAACGGGATCGTCAGCGTCAGCGAGGCGAGGCCGGCCAATGCCAGGCCGATCAGGATGCCGATGATGCCGCCAAGCAGCGACAGCACCGTCGCCTCGACCAGGAACTGGATGAGGATGTGCTTTTCGTGGGCGCCGATGGCGAGCCTGATGCCGATCTCGCGCGTGCGCTCGGTTACCGACACCAGCATGATATTCATAATGCCGATGCCGCCGACGAGCAGGCTGACGCCGGCGACGGCGCCGAGCATGCCAGTCATGGTGGTGGTGGCGCTGGCCATGGCATCGGCGATCTGGGTCATGTCGCGGATCGAGAAATCATCGTCTCGGTCGGGCGTGATGCGGCGTGTGTCGCGCAAGATGTCCTCGACGCGCTGCTGCAGCACCGTGGTTGGCGTACGGTCGTCGGCGGCGACATAGATCGATTCGATGTCGCGATTGCCGGCAATGCGACGCTGATAGGCGGCGAGCGGCATCAGCACGACATTGTCCTGGTCCTGGCCGAAGCCGGTATAGCCCTTCGGTTCGAGCAAGCCGATGATTTTGCAGGAGGTGCGGTTGACGCGGATGATCTCGCCTTCGGGGTCACCGGCGCCGAAGAACTGCTGGCGCACCGTCTCCCCGATGAGGCAGACGCCGGTCCCCGAGCGGGTTTCCGAATCGCTGAACGGGCGGCCCGAAACCAGCTTCCAGTCGCGGGCATCGAGATAGGCGCTGTCGCTGCCGGTGACGCCCGAGGTCAGGCTTTCGGTGCCGAAAATGACGCGCACCTGCTTTTGCGACGCCGGCGCGATAGCGCGCGCGCCGTCCAGATGCGCGACAAGCGCTGCGAGATCCTTGTAGGCAAGAGGCCGGACCACCTGGTCGAGCCCTCCAGGTCCGCCAGGCCCGGCCGGACGGCCGGAACGGATGACAAGCAGATTGCTGCCGAGCTTGGAAATATCGGACTTGACCTTCTCGGTGGTACCCGAGCCGATGGTCAGCATGGCGATGACGGCGGCAACGCCGATGACGATGCCGAGCAGCGTCAAGAACGAGCGCAGCACGTTGCGGCGGATGGAGCGGAGCGAGAGGCGGACGGTTTCCCAGATCATGGCTAGGCCATCTCGAAATTGGCGGTATCCGAGGCAACATGGCCATCGAGGAAACGGATCGTGCGCTGGGCATAGCCGGCAACATCGGCTTCGTGCGTGACCATGGCGATGGTCAGGCCGAGCTCGCTGTTCAGCTGCGTCAGGAGCTCCATGGTCTCGTGCGTGCGGGCGGTGTCGAGATTGCCGGTCGGCTCGTCGGCAACGAGCAGCGTCGGCCTGGTGACGATGGCGCGGGCGATCGCCACGCGCTGCTGCTGGCCGCCGGACAGCTCGGCTGGCGTATGATGCTCGCGGCCGACAAGGCCGACCTCGGCAAGTGCCTGCATGGCAAGGCCGCGGCGCTCGCGGGCACCTACGCCGCGGTAGATCAGCGGCAGTTCGACATTCTCCGCCGCCGTAGTGCGCGGCAAGAGATTATAGCCCTGGAAGACGAAGCCCACATAGAGATTGCGCAGCTGAGCACGGCGGTTGCGGTCGAGACGGCCGGCGTCGATGCCTTCGAAGCTGTAAGTCCCAGCGGTCGGCGTGTCGAGGCAGCCAATGATGTTCATGGCCGTCGATTTGCCGGAACCGGATGGGCCCATGATGGCGACGAATTCGCCGCGTCTGATTGCGAGGTCGACGCCGGCCAGCGCATGCACCCGGGCTTCGCCCTGGCCATAGCTTTTCCAGACCTTGTCGAAGCCTATGAGCGTGGTCGCGACCGATGCCACGATCAACTCCGCTGCTGCGAGGCGGTAATGACTTGTGCGCCTTCCTCCAGGCCGGAGACGATCTCGGTCAGTTCGCCGTCTGTCGAGCCGACCCTGACGTTGACCGGATGCGGCCGCCCATTCTCCAGCACGTAGAGCGTGCGCGAGCCGTCGGTGGGCTTCGTCGCCGCCGGGTGCTGGCGGTTGCCGCCGGGACGTCCCATGCGGCCGGTGAACAGGTCGGTGAGGCTCCAGCCGCGCTCCGCCGTCTGGGCCGGCCGGTAGCGGAAGGCGATCGACGGCACGGTGAGCACGTTCCTGGCCTGCTTGGTGACGACCGAGACGGTGGCTGTCATGCCGGGCCGCAACAGAAGTTCGCTGTTGTCGACATCCAGCCTTGCATCGTAAGTGACGACGCCGTCGGTGGTGACCGAGGCATAGGAGATGTCGCGGATTTCGGCGTCGAACGGCCGTTCCGGAAAGGCATCGACGGTGAAGCGCGCATGCTGGCCGGGTTTGACGGCGCCGATATCGGCCTCGTCGACCGCCGCCTTCAACTCCATGTTCTTCAGATCGGCGGCGATGACGAACAGGACCGGCGCCTGCAGCGAAGAGGCGACCGTCTGGCCGGGATCGACCGAGCGCGTCAGTATGATGCCGTCGATCGGAGCGTAGATGGTGCTCTTGGCAAGATCCGTCTGCTGCGCCTTGAGATCGGCACTGGCCATGGCGAGGTTGGCTTTGGCAATATCGAGCGCCGCCTTCGAGCGGTCGCACGTGGCGGTTGCCGCTTCGAGCGACTGGTCCGTCGCCATGCCGCGCTTGGTCAGTTGTGCCGCGCGCACCAGCGCCTTTTCGTTTTCGGCCAGGGTCACAGTGGCGTCCTCGACGCTCGCCGCCGCTGCCTTGGCGGAGGCCTGGGCGCGCTCGATCTGCACCTCCAACTTTGCGGTGTCGAGCGCAGCCAGCACATCGCCCTTCTTCACCAGCTGGTTCTCGTTGACCGAAACCGAGCGGACGACGCCGGAGAGTTCGCTGGAAATATCGACCTGGGTGAGGGGCTGCAGCGTGCCGGTAGCCGAAACCGCGACGGTAAGGTCGGCCATGGCGGCCAGTGTCGTGGTATACTCCATCTTGGCGGGCGAGCCCGCATACCAGGGGTAGCCGACGACACCCGCGGCCACTGCGAGTAGCGCAAGCAGCGCGTAAAACCAACCGCGACGGCGTTTTGTCTTCAGGCCCTGGTGGTCGAGCCCGAGCGCCGTCTCGATGGCGGAAGCGGATTCCGTCTTTGGCAGATTGACAATCTGGTCCACGCCGGACCCCTATGTTCAGTGATTTCCCATCAGTGCACAAATCAGGCCTTATGGTTCAAAATTCAAATTAAATTTCGCCCATGTTGGGAATGAGGCAGAGGACTTACTGAGATGCAGCCGCGGAATTACTTACTTTACGACGTATTCACCACCAACCGGCTGGCGGGCAATCCGCTGGCCGTGGTGCTCGACTGTAACGGGCTGGACCTTGCTGCGATGCAGGCGGTGGCGCGCGAGTTCAATCTGTCCGAAACCGTCTTCGTGCTGCCGCCTGATAATCCCAAGCATCGGGCCCGCATCCGTATCTTCACACCCGACTATGAAATGCCGTTCGCCGGCCACCCGACCGTCGGCTCGGCGATAGCGCTCGCCGAAATGGCGGGAGAGGCCGCCGGCATCTTCGTGCTCGAGGAGAATATCGGCCCGGTGCGCTGCGCTGTCAGCAAGCACGATGGTTCGACCTTTGCCGAGTTCGACCTGGCGAAACTGCCGGCACAGCTGGAATTGTCGGCCGATCCCGAGGCGATCGGCGCGGCCCTTGGTCTTGGGCCGCACGAGATCGGCTTCGAGAACCACCGCGTTTCGTTCTGGTCGGCTGGAGTGCCCTACGTGACCATCCCCGTCGCCAATCTGGAGGCGGCCGCCCGGATCAGGCTGGACAACCAGGCGTGGTCGGAGTTGGCACCACGCAAGAGCGAATGGGCCTTCGCCAGCCCCTATGTCTATTGCCGCGAGACGGTCCACCATGACAGTGCCTTCCATGTCCGCATGATGGTGCCCGGCAATCCGTCCTACGAAGACCCGGCGACCGGATCAGCGGCGGCCGCGTTCGCCGGCGCGATCATGCATTTCGACGGCCCGACAGACGGCGTTTCACAACTGTGGATCGAGCAGGGGCTGGAGATGGGCCGGCCTTCGCGCATTCGCCTCGAACTGAATGTCGACGGCGGCAAACTGGCCGCCGCCCGCATCGGCGGCCATGCAGTGAAGGTGGCTGAAGGCAGGCTTTTTGTTTGACGACCTCGGCACTTCGGCGATTTGTCGGGAAATGAATCCCACGGGGCTGGACATGGCGGATGTCGGCGGCTATATGCCCGCCAACGCCGGTTTTACCGGCCGAGTGGGTGCGTAGCTCAGTTGGTAGAGCAGCTGACTCTTAATCAGCGGGTCCACAGTTCAATCCTGTGCGCACCCACCAAAAATCTCCAGGATTTGGTGGAAAGACCTTAGAACGAGCCGGTTTCATTCACCGCGCTCGTTTCATCAACTTTGGGCTGGCCTTTGGAGTCCGATAGTCTTTGGCGAGGCGTGCTCTTAGCTCGCAGCGCTCGCAGCCGACTGGATCAAACGCCGCGATTGCCGCGCCCGAAAACGCGGCTCAGAAACTTGCCGAACCGAAAAGCGATGCCATTGTCAGCACTCTGACGTCTGTCAGCATCAACGTCGGCTTTTCCCCCTGAAAAGTCGCTGATAAGCCATCAGAAGAAGATCAAGAAAAGGACGAGAATCGATCGGACCGTAGCTGGAATATCTGCCGCGCGAAATCAGCGCACCGCTACCGACAATGAGAAACGCAGCAGAGTAGGCGGGGTGAAACTTTTTCATCCCACCAGATTTATCTGAGAAACATTGCGGACGGAAGCTGCTGCCTTAGGGGATCGAGTTCATAGGCCGTATCCGATCACTTCTCCGAAACACCAGCCTCCGCAAAACTTGCCATCCTGGCGTGGCATTCCAATGCCGAGCGGACGATGTTGACGGCGAGGCAGGCGCCGGAGCCTTCGCCGAGCCTCATGCCGAGGTCGAGCAAGGGCGGCAGGCCGAGCGCCTCCAATAGACGACGGTGGCCGGATTCGGCCGAGACATGGGCTGCCAGGGTGTGGGCGAGGCCAGCAGGGTGCAGCGCTGCCAAGGGTGCCGCTGCGGCGGTGCAGACGAAGCCGTCGAGCAATACCGGCACGCCGAGATGACGCGCAGCCAGCGTTGCGCCCAAGATCGCCGCAAGCTCGGGGGCCCCCCGCGGGGCGCGCGCCGGAGACGGGGACGGCGCGCCGCGGGCGGGGGCGGGGGGGTGAAAAACACCTGGCCGAGCACGCGCCAT